>NZ_JBEPDC010000008.1:0-106960 GCF_040300065.1 Nonomuraea sp. NPDC000554
CCCGGCTCGCCGCCGTCGCCGCCGAGGTCGGCGGCCAGGCGCTCGCCGCGGACCTCGTCACGGAGGCCGCCGCCCTGGCCCGGCGCGCGGGGCCGGTCGACGTCCTGGTGAGCAACGCGGGCGTCGGCTGGGCGGGGCCGCTCACCGGGATGCCCGGCGGTACCGCCGAGGGGTTGATCGCGGCCAACCTGACGGCCCCCATCGAGCTGACCCGGCTGCTGCTGCCGGCCATGATCGACCGCGGCCGGGGGCACCTCGTCTTCGTGGCCTCGATCGCCGGCGCCGTCGGCGTGCGCGACGAGGCCGTGTACTCCGCGACCAAGGCCGGGCTCATCGCGTTCGCCGAGAGCCTGCGCTACGAGCTGGACGGGGTCGGCGTCTCCGTCGTGCTGCCCGGCGTCGTCGACACGCCGTTCTTCGCGCGGCGCGGCACGCCGTACGCCCGGCGACGGCCCGCGCCGATCCCGCCGGAGCGGGTCGCCCGGGCGATCGTGTCCGCCGTCGAGCGCGAACGGCCGGAGACGTACACGCCGGGCTGGCTGCGGCTGCCCGCCCGGCTGCGGGGCGCCGCGCCGGGGCCGTTCCGCGCGCTGGCCGGGGTGTTCGGCAAGCCGGTCAGCCGCCGCGCACGGCCCGGAGCGACTCCTTGAGCGAGGAGAGCGTGGCGAACACCGCCGTGGGCTCGTAGCCGCAGTGCGCCATGCAGTTGGCGCAGCGCGGGTCGCGGCCCCGGCCGTAGGAGTCCCAGTCGGTCTCCTCGACCAGCTCGCGGTAGCTGGCCGCGTACCCGTCCGACATCAGGTAGCAGGGACGCTGCCAGCCGAACAGCGAGTACGACGGGATCGCCCACGCCGTGCACGGGAAGTCGACCTTGCCCTCCAGGAAGTCGAGGAACAGAGGGGTGTGGTTGAGCCGCCACCGCCGGCGGTTGCCGCCGGAGAACGCCTTGCGGAACAGCGCGCGGGTCTCCTGGACGCCGAGGAAGTGCTCCTGGTCGGGAGCCTTCTCGTAGGCGTACCCGGGAGAGATCATCATCTCGTCGACGCGCAGGTCGTCGTTGAGGAAGTTGAGCACCTCGACGACCGTCCGCGGGCTGTCGGTGTTGAAGAACGTGGTGTTCGTGGTGACGCGGAAGCCGCGCCGCCGGCACTCCCGCACCGCGGCGACCGCCTCGTCGAACACCCCGTCCTTGCACACGGACGCGTCGTGCCGCTCGCGCAGCCCGTCGAGGTGCACCGTCCAGGCGAAGTACGGCGACGGCTTGAACTCGTCGATCTTCTTCGGGATGAGCAGCGCGTTGGTGCACAGGAACACGTAGGTCTTCCTGGCGACGAGCCGGCGCACCATCTCGCCGATCTGCGGGTGCATGAGCGGCTCGCCCCCGGCGATGGACACCATCGGCGCGCCGCACTGCTCGGCGGCGGCGAGGGCCTCCTCGACGGACATGCGCCGCTTCAGCACGCCGGCGGGGTGCTGGATCTTGCCGCAGCCCGAGCATTTCAGGTTGCAGGCGAACAGCGGCTCCAGCTCCAGCAGCAGCGGGAACTTCGAGCGGCCCCGCAGCTTCTGACGCAGGACGTAGCCGCCGATGCGCAGGGCCTGGCGGACGGGCATCGTCACGTTGACCGCACCTCCTCGGGGGGCGGGCACTGTTCGGGCTGCCCGCCGAGCCCGAGCGCCCAGCGCGCCAGCGCCCGGCCGACGTGCCGGAGCGTGCGCAGCGCACGCACGCCGCCGAGCAGCGTGGCCGGGTGCAGCAGCGGGGCGGCCGGCGTGTCGACGATGACGCGCACCGCCGCGAACGGCCGCCCGCCCGCCGCGGCGGCCACCGGCCCGGACTCCATGTCGACCGCGAGCGCCCCCCGCGCCGCCAGCCGACCGCGTTCCGCTCCCGTCACGAGATGGCCGGACGTCACCAGGGCGCCGGTGCGCACCGGCAGTCCCGCGCCGGCGAGCTCCTCGGCGACGAACGGCGCCGACGGGCAGGGCAGCACCCGCCCGTCGAAGCGGACCTCCTCGGCCACCACCACGTCGCCGGGACGCAGCCCCTCGTCGAGGGCGCCGCCGAACCCCGCCACGGCCAGCGCCTCGGCGTCGGCGAGAAGCGGGAAGGCGGACGCCGCGTTGCCGGGCCCCATCCCCATCCGGATCACCTCCACGCCGTCCGTCGTGGGCGTCAGCCCTTCCCGCAGGGCGCGCGCCTCGATGCCCAGCGCGGTGCAGATCAGCAGACCGGTCATGGCGCCGCCTTCTCCCCGACGCCATCGGCCCCGTCGCGGACGCCCGCGCCGTCGCGGGTCTTCGCGCCGTCGCCCACGCTCGCGCCGTCGCCCACGCTCGCGCCGTCGCCCACGCTCGCGGTGGCGCCCGCTCCCGGGCCGGAGTTCAGATAGCGGCCCAGCGCGCTGATCGGGAAGACCAGCCGGTAGAGGTGGTAGTTGATGAAGAAGTCGCCGGGGAACCCGGTGCCGGTGAAGAACGGCTCGTCCCAGGTGCCGTCCGGGCGCTGGCGGGCGACCAGCCACGCCACGCCGCGCTCCACCGCGGAGGTCCGCTCCCCGGCGGCGAGCAGCGCCAGCAGCGCCCACGCGGTCTGAGACGGCGTCGAGGCGCCCCGCCCGATCCACGCCGGATCGGTGTACGAGCGCAGGTCCTCGCCCCAGCCGCCGTCCTCGTTCTGGTGGCGTTCCAGCCAGGACACCGCCCGCCGGACGCACCGCGCCCCGGGCCGTACCCCGGCGGCGATCAGGGCGGGCACCACGGCGCCGGTGCCGTACACGTGGTTGGCCCCCCAGCGGCCGAACCACGACCCGTCCGCCTCCTGCGCCTTCAGCAGCCAGACGACCGCCCGCCGCACGACCTCGCGAGACGGCGGCGGCTCCACCGCCAGCGCCTCGACGACGTGCGCGGTGACGTCGGCGGACGGCGGGTCGATGACGGCTCCGAAGTCGCAGAACGGCAGGCGGGTGCAGAGCGTGCGCGTGTTGTCGGCGTCGAACGCGGCGAAGCCGCCGTCGCGCGACACCATGCCGGCCATCCAGCGGACCGCGCGGTCGACGGCGGGGCGGACGTCCGGATGCGCCACCCGCCGCAGGGCCAGGACGGCCTCGGCGGTGTCGTCCACGTCGGGGTAGCCGTCGTTGTCGAACTCGAACGCCCAGCCGCCGGGCGGCAGCGACGGCCGGCGCACGCTCCAGTCGCCGGGGCCGGTGATCTCCTCGTCCAGGACCCAGCCGGCCGCCCGCACCAGGGCGGGATGGTCGCGGGGGAGGCCCGCGTCGCGCAGCGCGTTGATCGCGAGCACGGTGTCCCACACCGGTGACTGGCACGCTTCCAGCCTGCGTCCCTGCTCGTCGCGGACGGTGAACCGGTCGAGCCCCTCGATGCCCTTGCGTATCACCGGGTGGTCCAGGCCGTAGCCGGACAGGCGCAGCGCGATCAGGGAGTAGACCCACGGCGGCTGGATGCCGCCCCAGGATCCGTCCCGCTCCTGCCGGGCCACGATCCACTCGGCCGCCCGCCGCAGCGCCGCCCGGCGCAGCCCGGGGACCGGACGCCGCTCGTAGCCGTGCAGCGCGCGGTCGAGGGCGGCGAACACCCCGTCCCAGCCGCCGCGCCCGCGCCGGACGGGACGCCCGGTGCGCAGCTCGGCCAGCCCGAAGGGCAGCGGACGGACCGGGCGGCGGGCGCTCACGATGGTCAGCGGCACGATCGTCTGCCGCGCCCAGCAGGCCCAGTCGTAGATGTTGAGCGGGAACCACGGCGGCAGGAACACCATCTCGGGCGGCAGGACGGGAAGGTCCTGCCAGCGCCACTGCCCGAACAGGGCGAGCCAGATGCGGGTGAACACCCGGCTCGCCTCGATCCCGCCGGACTCGCGGACGAAGCCGGCGGCCGCTCGCATGTGCGCGGCGTCGGCCGGGTCGCCGGCGAGCCGCAGCGCGGTGTACGCCTCGACCGTGGTGGACAGGTCGCCGGGGCCGCCGTGGAAGGTGGCCCACGTGCCGTCGTCGCGCTGCCGCGAGCGGATCCAGCGGGCCGCCTCCGCGGTGTCCCGCTCGGCGCGGATGCCGAGGAACTCGCGCAGCAGCAGGTCCTCGGCGTCCATGGTGATGTTGGTCTCCAGCTCGCCCTTCCACCATCCCTCGGACGCCTGGAGCCCGAGCAGGTGGTCGCACGCCGCGTCGAGGGCGAGCGCGGCGGCGGTGGACCCAGTGGAGGTGGGCCCAGTGGAGGTGGGCGCGGCGACTGTGGTCATGTCAGTGACCTCGCGAGGTGAGGAAGCGGGCGATGTCCAGGAACTCGGCGCGCACGGCCGGGGGCAGGTCGGCGTCGGCGAGGTGGCGTCCGGCGGTGTCGAGGCGGTGCTTGGCCTCGCTCTCCGCCCAGGAGCGTCCGCCCGCGTCCTCGACCAGCGCGGCGGCGTCGCGCAGGTCGCCTTCCGACAGCGGGTGCGGGGCGGACAGCAGGGCGGCCAGCCGCGCCGCCGCCCGGGTGCCGCTCGTGAGGGCGGCCACGACCGGCAGCGACTTCTTGCGGGCGCGCAGGTCCGACAGGACCGGCTTGCCGGTGGCCGCCGGGCTGCCCCAGATGCCGAGCAGGTCGTCGGCGAGCTGGAAGGCCAGGCCCACCTCGGCTCCGAACGCCGCCAGGGACGCAACCAGCGCCGCCGGGGCGTCCACCGCGATGGCGCCGATCGAGCAGGCGCAGGCCAGCAGCGCGCCGGTCTTGTGCGCGGACATGTGCCGGCATTCGTCCAGGCTCACGTCGTCGCGCCGCTCGAACTCCAGGTCGAGCGCCTGCCCGGCGATCAGCCTCCGGGTCGCGGTGGCCAGGCAGCGCGCCGCGGACACCCGGCCCGGGCAGGAGTCCTCCAGGAGCAGCTCGCCGGCCAGCGAGAGCAGGGCGTCGCCGGCGAGGATGGCCGCCGGCTGCCCGAAGACCGTCCAGGCGGCGCGGCGGTGCCTGCGCATCCGGTCGCCGTCCATGATGTCGTCGTGAAGCAGCGAGAACGCGTGCACCAGCTCGACCGCGGCCGCGGCGGCGAGTGCCCGCTCGGCGCCGGCCGCGCGGGCCGACAGCACGGCCAGGGCGGGACGCAGCGCCTTGCCGCCGCCGGCCGTGACGGGCAGGCCGTCCTCGTCGGCCCAGCCGAAGTGGTAGGCGGCGACGCGCGCGGTGATCGGATCGAGCCTGATCACCGCGGCGCGCAGGACGGGCTGGACGAGCTCGCGGGCGGCCACGACCGCGGGCGGGACGACGTCGCTCACCGGATCGCCTTCCGTTCCAGATGGTGCCTGGCCGATCTGGCGGCGTTGAGTCCGCTGCGCACGGCAGCCTCCATGGTGTCGGGCCAGCCCGTGTCGGTCCACGCGCCGGCGAGGAACAGTCCCGGCCATCGGGTGACGGCCTGGGGACGGAGCGCGCCGCTGCCGGGCCCCTGCCGGAACGTGGCGCGGCGCTCTCTGGTGACGAAGAAGTCGACGACCTGGGCGTGCCGCGCCTCGGGGAAGAGGCGTTCCAGCGCGGGCACGAAGACGGCGCGCGCCTGCGCGGCCGGGCAATCGATCCACCGGTCGGCGGCGGAGACGGAGACCGCCAGGTACTGGCCCCGGCGCAGCCCGCCCGCCCGCGTCTTGTCGAACACCCACTGCACCGGCGAGCCGACGACCGCGGCGAACGGCACGTCGGTGACCCGCCGGTCGTAGACGACGTGCACGTTGACGATGGGGCTGGCGGACAGGGCGCTCCACCGGTCCCGGTCGGGGACGGCGTCGAGCGGGGTCAGCGCCGCGGCCTGCTGGTGCGGCGTGGCGACGATCACCGCGGACGCCTCCACCCGCGTGCCGTCCACGACGATCGCCGGGCCGGGCTCGACGGCCGTGACCTTCGTCGCCAGCCGCACGGTGCCGCCCTGCCGGGTGATGGCGGACTGCGCCGCCTCGCCGTGCAACTGCCCGAGAGGAACGGCGGGCACGCCGATGTCGGCCGCGTCGGCCCGGCCGAGCAGCGCCGTCCTGAACACCATCGCCGCGAGCCCGAGCGCGGCGTCCTCCGCGCGGACGTTCAGGGCGGCCACCGCGAACAGCTCCCACAGGGCGTTCTTCGCGGCGTCGCGTTGCCCGTGCGCGGACAGCCAGCTCGCCAGGTCGATCCTGTCGAGCGCCGGGTCGGCCGGGTCGAGCCGGCGCAGCGCGAGCGAGCCCCGCAGCGCACGCAGCCGGTCCGCCGGACGAAGCAGCGGGTAGGACGCCAGCGACGGCACGAGGTGGAACGGGCCGGGCAGCGCGCGGCGCCGCAGCCGGGCCGATCGCCCGTCCGGGGTGAGCACCCGCACGTCGAACCGCTCCTGCAGCTCGACGTGCCGGGTGGCGCCGAGCCGGTCGAGCAGCCCCCGGTAGGCCGTGCAGCAGCGCAGGAAGACGTGCTGCCCGTTGTCCACCATGAGCCCGTCGCGGGCGAAGGAGTGCGTGGCGCCGCCCAGCCGGGGGCGGGCCTCGTACAGGGTGGTCCGGTAGCCGGCCTCTCCCAGCGCGAGCGCGGCGGCGATGCCGGCCAGCCCGCCGCCGACGATCGCGACCGGCGCGCCGCCCACGGGTCCGTCGCCTCCCCCGTCCGGTGCTCTGCCCATCGGTTCTCCGCTCGTTCGCTGGAGGTCCAGCGGTCTGTCCGCTGTCGGCGTCCCGTTCATCGGGCCGCCCTGGTGAGGGTGAGCGCCCGCGCCGCGATCATGGCCTTCTCCCACGCGGGCAGCGACAGGCGGGTGGCCAGCGCCCCGGCAGGGTCGGCCGTGATGCGCTCCAGCAGGGACCGGTAGATGCCCGCCATGGCCGCCGTGCAGGCGGCGCTGCGCGCGTCGAGCAGGGGCAGCAGGCGCATCCCGGTGGCGAACCAGTCGCGCGCCCGGCCCGCCTCGAACCTGAGGAGCTCGGCCAGCCGCTCCGGCGGGTCGGCGAAGAAGCGGCCGCTCGGATCGAGCTCCAGCGTGCAGCCGAAGCGTTCGAGGTCGGCGGCGGGCAGGTAGACCCGCCCGGCCAGCCGGTCCTCCCGGACGTCCCGCAGGATGTTGGTGATCTGCAGGGCCACGCCGAGGGCGTCCGCGAGCGGCCGGGCGGCGTCGGGGTCGTCGGCGCCGAACACGCCCAGCGACAGCCGGCCGACCGACCCGGCGACACACCGGCAGTAGGCGACCAGGTCGCCGAACGTCGCGTACGTCGTCCCGCGCACGTCGGCGGCGCAGCCGTCGATGAGCTCCGCGAACGCGCCCAGCGGCAGCCGATAGCGGAGGGTGGCATCGTGCAACGCCACCAGCACCAGGTCGGGCGAGCCGGGAACGCCGCCCGCCAGGCCGGAGGCGGGCGCGTCCAGCGTGTCGCGGGCCGCGGACAGGCGGGCCAGCCGCTCCCCGGTGGTGGCGTCCCCGTCGGCGATGTCGTCGATCCGGCGGGCGAACGCGTAGACGGCGCTCAGCGCGCGCCGCTTCGGCGCCGGCAGCAGCCGCATCCCGTAGGAGAAGTTACGCGCCTGCCTGCGCATGATCTGCTCACAGTGCCGGTACGCCTCAGGGACGCCCACCGCCGCACCCCCTTCGCGCGAGGATGCGCAGCCACGCCGTCAGCAGGGGCGTGCCACGCGGCCGTACCGCCTGGCCGAGCACGTCGAATCCGGCCTGCCGCAGCGCCGTGACCGTGGCCAGGCCGCCCGCGACGTACCCCGCGATGGCCAGCCGGGCCAGGCCGGTCACCGAGGCGACGAGCAGGTCGCCCTCGCGGAGCAGCCGCTCGGCGCGCTCCGTCTGGAGCGCGACGACCTCGCGGACGCGGTCCGGCGTGGCGGGTCCGGCCAGGTCGGACTCGGTGCAGCGGAACCGTGCCAGGTCCTGTTCCGGCAGGTAGATCCGGCCGCGCGCGTAGTCCTCGCCGACGTCCTGGCAGTGCTCGAGGAGCTGCAGCGCCGTGCAGATCCGGTCGGACAGGGGCAGGCGGCCGGGGCTGGCCATGCCGAACACGTGCAGCACGATGTGGCCCACCGGGTTGGCCGACAGGTCGCAGTAGTCCAGCAGGTCGGCGAAGGTCTTGTACCGGGTGACCGACTGGTCCCGCCGGTTGGCCTCCACCAGCTGCCGGAACGGTGCGAGGGGGATCGAGCAGGCCGTGACGGTCGGCTCCAGGTCGCGGACCGCCTTCAGGAGGGGGGCGCGTCCCGCGTACAGGCGGAGCAGGTCGGCTTCGACGGCGTCCAGCAGGCGCAGCGGGTCGTCGTGTCCGGGTTCGTCACCGATGTCGTCCACCAGGCGCGCGAAGCCGTACACCGCGAGCAGGTGACGGCGGTATCCGTTCGGCAGCAGCCGGGAAGCGACCGGGAAGTTCTCCCCACGTGCTCTCATTACGACGGTCACCTGTCACGTCTCCCCCCGGATGGCATGAATGAAGGCTGTCCGTCGCGAGCAGCCATAAAACGCGGCCACCTGCCTCATTGGGGTTTACCGGGCATGATCTGGGCGAATATTTGGGATCAGGACGTATGACCGCGTTTCTGGAAAGCCTGTGCATTTCTTTTATGTGTAGACAGGTCAAACGGTATCCAGATGAAAAGTGGCGTAAAAGATGGCACGGGTGTGATGCCGTTTCTGCCGGTGTATTCCACAGGAATCGTGAAATCGTGGAGGAAAGGCGTGTGCCTAACGCACTCCGTGCTCCCGCAGGGGGCCGACCCGCAGCCCCGCCTCCCGGCAGGCGTCCACCAGCAGAGGCAGGGCACCGAGGGCGGAACGCCACGAGCCGGGCGCCGAGGTGTGGTCCGAGTCGTGCAGGAGCAGGGTGGCTCCGCCCCGCAGACCGGACGCCATCGTCGCCGCCACGGACGCCGGGGTGGCCGAACGCGTCCAGTCCCTGCCCCAGGCGGTCCACAGCACCGGGCGCAGCCGCCGACGGCGCGCGGCGAGGAGGATCTCCGCGCTGAGCACCCCGTAGGGCGGCCGGTACCACCGCGGCGCCGTCCCGGTCACGTCGGCCACCAGGTCGGCGGCCCGCCCCATCTCGGCCGCCATCCGTCCGGGCCGGGTCAGCAGGGCGTTGTCGTGGTGCCAGCCGTGCACGGCGAGCTCGTGGCCGTCCGCCACGATGCGGCGGCCGAGCGCCGGGCACCGGTCGAGCATCTCGCCGAGGACGAAGAACGTGGCCCGGCAGCCCAGCCGGTCCAGCTCGTCGAGGAAGCACGGGGTGGACGTCGGGTCGGGCCCGTCGTCGAAGGTCAGCGCGACGTGCCCGGCCGCGCCCACCCCGGCCAGGCGGGGCAGCAGCCGCCGGACGGGCGGCAGCCAGGTCGCGGCGGGACCCGCGTGCACCAGCCCCAGCGCGCCGGCGGCCAGCGCCGCGCGGGCCGCCCCGCGCACCGCTCCACGCGCGACTCTCCCCGCGTCGGCTTGCCCGGCGGGCGGCCGTTCTGCGCGGGCCGAGCCGGGGCGGGTGGTATTTCCGCTGGTCATCACGGTAAGTCTGAGGGAGGGGCGCGGCGATGCCAACACGGCGCACGGTACTGATCCTGAGCGCGAGCATGGGCGCCGGGCACGACGCCGCGGCCGCCGAGCTGGCCCGGCGGCTGGCCGTCGCGGACGTCGACGCCGAGGTGGTGGACGTCCTCGGACTGCTCCCGCTGCGCCTGGGCGCGGCGCTGCGCGGCTGGTACGGCTGGATGATGCGCTCGGCCCCGTGGATGTACGCGCTGATCTACCGCATCTTCTTCGTGTCCGGCCACGCCGGATCGGCGTCTCCGCTGACGAGGCTCACCGCCGCGCGGCTGCGCGGGCTGCTGCGGCGCAGGCCGCCGGACGAGGTCGTCTCGGTCTTCCACCTGGCCGCCCAGGCCGCCGGGACGCTGCGGGAGCGCGGCCTGCTCCCCGTCCCGAGCACGGTGGTGCTGACGGACTTCGCCGCGCACCGGCTGTGGCTGCATCCCGGCAACGATCGCTACCTGTGCCCCGACGCGGCCACCGCGCGCCAGGTCAGCGCCGCCACCGGCCGTCCGGCATCCTGTTACGCCCCCCTCGTACGTCCCGCCTTCCCGCGAGGCGCGGCGCAGGCCCGTCACGGGGTGGGCCGCCGGCTGGTGCTGGTCTCGGCCGGAGCGTGGGGGGTGGGCGACGTCGAGCGGACGGCGCGCGTCCTGGCCCGCTCCGGCAGGTACCTGCCGGTCGTCCTCTGCGGGCGCAACGCCGGGCTGCGCCGCCGCGCCAGGCGTGCCGGGGGACTGGCGCTCGGCTGGTACGAGGACATGCCCGGCCTGATGGCGGCCGCGTACGCCCTGGTCGACAACGCCGCCGGGCTGACCAGCAGGGAGGCGATGGCGTCCGGGCTGCCGATCGTCACGTACCGGCCGATTCCCGGTCACGGCAGGGACGGCGTGCTGGCCATGGCGCGGGCCGGGCTGAGCGTCCACGCGCGGACCGCCGCCGAGCTTCTCGCGGCGCTGGACCGCCTGGACGCCGGCGAAGGGGCGGAAACGGGGAATCGGGACGCGCTGTTCGCCGCCGCGCCCGCCGAGTCGTTCTTCGCGGCACCCCTCATCTCGCCGGCTGCTGAGACCCCTTCCGGCGGATGTGCGGCGACTGAGACAGCTTGACGCTGCCGTAGAACACCAGCGCGACGCCGGCGAGCTCGGGGATCACCCAGGGGCCGAGCCGGATCGAGTCGTCGAACAACGCGACCCCGTACACGATGCTCGCCACCGGGTCGGTGATGGTGAGCGCCGGCTGCACGACCACCAGGGTCCCGGTGTGCAGGGCGTACTGCAGCAGGAACAGCGCGGTGATGCCCGCCGCGACCATGGCGTACACCGGCCACGTGGTCAGCAGGGCGGCCGGGTTCTCGGCGAGGACGCGCATGCTCTCCTTCATCAGCGCGGCGGTGAAGGCGAAGCACGCCCCGGACGCGACGCCGAGCAGCGCGGGCCGGTACGCGCCGCGGCCGATCCGCGCGGCGGCGACGAGGCAGGCGACGCCTCCGACGGTGGCCGCGGTGCTGAGCAGCCAGTCGGTGGCGTCCGGGATCTGCTCGCCGCTGCTCGGGTTGGCGGCGGACAGCAGCACGGCCAGCCCCGCGGTCACGGACAGCACGGCCAGCCAGTCGCCCCCGCCGAGCCTGGTCTTGAACAACCACCGGACGATGAACATGGTGAACGGCAGCTCGGTGACCAGGATCGGCTGCACGAGCGTCAGCCCGGCCAGGCTGAGCGCGCCCGCCTGCAGCAGGAACGCCAGGATGAGCACGCCGATGCCGGCCATCCAGGCGGGCTGCCGGGCCTGGCTCCATGCGACCGCGAGCGAGAAGTCCCGGTCGGGCGGGACGGCGCGGGCCGCCCGGCGTTGCAGCACCGAGGAGAGCGCGTTGGCGGCCGCCGCGCACAGCGCCAGGATCACCGCGATGGCTGTGCTCACCGGCGAGTGGCCTTCCGGTCCTGGGCTGTCCGCTGTCGGTCAGTGGCGGTCATCAGCGGGGTGGTCATCAGCGTTCCGGCGCGGCGCCCCTCCTCGAACGGGGACGACCCGCCAGCCTCCCTTCCACGGCTCTGACCTGGCAGTTACCACGAGCCAGGGCGTACGTGCCCCGCACGCGAACGCCCCACGCTGCTCGCGGCCATAGCAGGGACCAGCCTTTGCGCTTCGCGGGGACCGGTCCAGAGCTGCCCATCCGCTGTCGTACCCCGCACACCTTCACCAAACGGGGATGGCTTCCCCAGGTCGCAGGGGCACGCGTCGTCAGCGAACCCGCCGTATGACATTTGTCCTCACCAGGTCGTGACTTCGACGTCTACGTCGGCTGAGCCGGTCGTGCGGATCATGAGTCATGCGCTCGAAAACAACGCTCTTCCTCGGTGTCGCCCTCGTGGGCGCATGGTTGGTGGTCCTGCCTGCCTGGCTGTCGGGCAAGGGGCTGGAGTTCCCGCTTCTGCCCGTGCTCGCCGGGGCGATGATGTTCACGCCCGCCATCGCCGTGCTCGTCGTGTGGCTGCGGTCGCGACGCGAGGGCCTCACCTTCCGCCTCCTGGCCCGCGAGACCGGCCTGACGCTGGGCCCGCGAAAGGGCCGCACGCTGGCCGTCCTCGGCGCCATGTGGCTCGGCGTGCCGCTGCTGGTCGCCCTCACCCTCGCCGTCAGCGCGCTGGTGGGAGCCGCCGAACTCGACGTGGACGGACTGTCGGGGCTCAGGCGGGCCCTGGAGTCGGCCGGCGTCGACTCCTCCAAGACGTCGATCGTCGCGATCGGCATGCTCGTCGGCATGTTCGTGACCTCGCTGATCACCGCGGTCCTCGCCTTCGGTGAGGAGTGGGGCTGGCGGGGATGGCTGCTGCCGCGCCTGCTGCGGCACGGCACCCTGCCCGCCGTCCTCGTCTCGGGCGTGATCTGGGCGGCGTGGCACGCCCCGCTCACCCTGCTCGGCTACAACTACCCCGACCTGGGCCCGTGGGCGGCGTTGATGTTCGTGCCCTTCTGCACGGTGTTCGGAGCCGTCCTGGCGTGGACGCGGCTGGTCACGGGCAGCGTGTGGCCGGCGGTGATCGGACACGCCATCTTCAACGAGAGCGCCACCACGCTCATCGTGCTCAGCTCGGACGCCTCCGCACCCTTCAACCCGGTCCTCGCGGGACCGGGCGGCTTGGTCGGTGGGCTGATCATCGCCCCGCTCGCCGTCCTGCTGCTGCTGGGCGCGGGTCGAGGGGGACGGGCCCTGCCGCTGCCGGGCCACCGCCTCCCGACGGTTCCCGAACCACGCTGACGTCCCCGAGGGAACCGGCGCCGGGGGAGCGATCCTGCGACGGCCGGCGTGCCCTGGGACGGAAGCATCGAATGTGATCGGTATCTCACTCCTGCCGCCACGTGAGGGTGTCGCCCGCACCTACGATGATCAACAATTTGTTGGTTCCACCCCCGAGGGAGCGGTCGAAGAGGTGTCAGGGCAAGAACGCGTGCGCGCCCTCCTGGAAAACCGGCTCATGCAGCGGGCGATCATCGTGGTGATCGTGGTCAACGCGGTCACCATCGGCTGCGAGACCAGTTCCTCCCTGATGGAGCGGGCCGGCGACGTCCTGCACGCGATCGACCGGATGGCGCTCGCGATCTTCGCCGTCGAGCTGGCCGCCCGTCTGTACGCCTACCGCAGGTCGTTCTTCAGCGACCCGTGGAACTGGTTCGACGCCGTCATCGTCGTCGTCGCGCTCGTCCCCGCCTCGGGGCCGACGTCCGTGCTGCGGGCCCTGCGCATCCTGCGGGCCCTGCGCCTGGTGTCGGCGGTGCCCAGCATGCGCCGCGTCGTCAGCGCGCTGCTGGCGGCCGTGCCCGGCATGGCGTCCATCATCGGCCTGCTCGTGCTGATGATCTACATCGCGGCGGTGATCGCGACCAAGCTGTTCGGCGACCTCGTGCCCGAACGCTTCGACGAGCTGCCCCGCTCGCTGTTCACCCTGTTCCAGATCATGACCGGTGACGACTGGGGCAACGTCGCCCAGGAGGTGATGGAGCACAAGCCGTGGGCGTGGATCTTCTTCATCGCCTACATCCTGATGTCCACGTTCGTCGCGCTGAACCTGTTCATCGCGGTCGTCGTCAACGCCATGAACGACACCGAAGACTCACCGGCCGAAGCCCGCACCCAGGCCGAACTCGAGGTACTCAGGCAGGAACTCGCGGCGGTGAACGCGAAACTCGACCGGCTCTTGCTGCACTCGCCGGCGCCGCGCCCGCGGCCTCGCAGGGCCACCGTCGTCCGCAACCGGCGGGCGCGACCGCAACGCGGGTGAACCAGAGCGGTATCGCGTGCATCGAAGCAGTGGACTGATCATTCCAGGAAAGGGTGTTCACGATGAGACGTCTGATGACCGGGCTGCTGGCCGCGGGGGTGTCCGTCCTGTTCCTCGCTGCCCCGGCGGCCGCGGCCGCCGGGCTTCCCAAGGGCTTCCTGAAGTACGAGAGCGAGCAGGCGCGCAAGCCGTTCGGCGAGGCGGAGATCTCCTGGCGGGTGAGCGACAAGCGCACCGAGGTGGCGGCGCTGGAGCTCTGCGCCGGGGACGAGCTGCTCTCCCAGGCGAAGAGCCTGCGGTCGGTGTTCGCCGACGGGGACGCCGACTACCACTACCGCGAGCAGGTGGCCGTCTTCGCCGACGAGAAGGCGGCAGCCGGGGCGATGGCGAAACTCAGGAAGGCGGTCAAGGGGTGCGCCAAGGTGGTGATCTTTGGGGGCACGGCGGCCTACCGCGGCGCGAAGCTGCCGCTCGGTGACGAGGCGCTCCAGGTCAGCAGGTACAACCTGGAGTCCAAGAGCGCCTACGGGGAGAGGTCCGTCGTGGCGCGCAGGGGCAGCGCTGTGATCGTCTACGCGGAGGTAGCCCTGTACGCGAGCAAGAAGCCGAAGGCGAGCGACTTCAGGAGCCAGGTGCGCGACGCCAAGGCGATGGCCGTCAAGGTCTGCGACCTGCCGGGCGTGTGCTGACGGCGTTACGCGGAACCCGCGTCCGGACCCCTGAGCGGACGAGCCCGTCGGTAGGCCCAGGCGAGGCCCGCCACCGCGACCACCCCGGCCGCGACCACGATCGCCACCAGCCCGGTGCGGTCGGGAGCGGGCGCGCGGGCGGGCTTGGCGGGCCTCACCTGGGTGGGCGTGCCCAGGGCGCTGATCAGTTCGGCAGTGAGCGGCTCGATGCCCTGGGTGGCGTCCGAGAGCCGCAACGGCCGGTCCCCTGAGGGGAGGAGCCTGTTGCCCGAGCACAACGTCGTGACCAGCCCCGACCCCTGGGCCCTGGCGAACACCAGGTAGCGACCGCCCTTCACGAACTCGTATCCGCAGGCCGGCCCCTCCGCCCTGGTGAACACCGTGAACTCGGCGTCGACGTCGCCCTTGTAGACGTGGTCGGCACGCAGCGTGGCGGTGAGGCTGCCGCCGTTCAACGTCGGCTCATCCACACGGACCTCCGTGGCGGTGGCGGTGAAGACGGCCGTCGCCTCCTCGACGCGCTGCTTCGCCGTGGGCGCCGCGCAGGAGCAGGCGGCGCGGGCGCCCGCCGCACCGGCGGAGAGCATGAACAGCGGAGCCACCAGGCAGAGCACGGCGAGTATGCGCACCATCATGTCCAGCCAGACGTACGGCGGGCGTGATCGGTTCAGCCGTCACGCCTGAGACGCCGCCCGGAGCGGGTCGCGGAAGACCTGCCGCAGCGTCTCGGAGGTCAGGACGGCCGCGGGGGGACCTTCCGCGACGAGCCGTCCCTGATCGAGCAGAAGGCAGTGGTCCGCGCGCATGGCCGTGTCGAGGTCGTGCGTCGCGTGGACCACCGTGACGCCGCTCGCCTTGACGCTGTCGAGGACGTCGCGGACGTGCCGCTGGGCGTCCAGGTCGAGGCCGGTCGCCGGCTCGTCGAGCAGGAGCAGGCCCGATTCCTGTGCGAGGCCCTGGGCGACGAGGGCGCGCTGACGCTGCCCGCCCGACAGCGCGCCCAGCTGGCGCGAGGCCAGGTCGAGGACGCCGAGCCGGGCCATGCAGGCGTCGACGACCGACCAGTCCTGCTTCGACAGGCGTCGCCACGGGCCGCGGCGCGCCCAGCGGCCCATCGCCACGGTCTCGCGCACCGTGATCGGCAGCGCGTCGGAGACCGCGCTGCGCTGCACCACGAAGGCGGGACGGTCGGCGCCGCCGCGCTCGACCCCGCCCCGCGCCGGCTTGACGATCCCGGCGAGCACCCCCAGCAGGGTGGACTTGCCCGAACCGTTCGGCCCGATGATCGCCGTGACGCCGGAGCCCGGCAGCCGGGCGGTGAGGTGGTGCAGGACCATCCGCCGCCCGTACCCAGCCGTGACGTCGCGCAGCGTGCAGTCCTTCATGAGCCCCTCTGGGTTGAAATCGATAACGGTTTTCATTGTAGAGTCCTTTGCCATGGAATGGTTGCTTGATCCCTTTCAGGTGTCGTTAGTGCGGCAGGCGCTCTGGGGCGGGATCCTCGTCTCCCTCATCTGCGCCCTGGCCGGGACGTGGGTGGTGCTGCGCGGCATGGCCTTCCTCGGCGACGCGATGTCGCACGGGATGCTGCCCGGAGTGGCGCTCGCCTCGCTGGCCGGAGGCAGCCCGCTGGTCGGCGCCCTGGTCAGCGCGGGCGCGATGGCGGTCGGCGTGAGCGTGCTCAGCAGGTCGGCCCGGCTGTCGCAGGACACCGCCATCGGCCTGCTCTTCGCCGGGATGCTGTCCCTGGGAGTGATCGTCGTCTCGCACTCCCGCTCCTTCGCGGTCGACCTGACCGCCTTCCTGTTCGGCGACGTCCTGGCGGTCCGGCCACGCGACCTGGACAACCTGGCCGTCGCCCTCGGCGTCGCCGCCCTCGTCTCGGCCCTCGGGCACCGGCTCTTCGTCGCCCTCGCCTTCGACCCGCGCAAGGCGCGGACCCTGGGAATGCGGCCGAGGCTGGCCCACGCCCTGCTGGTGGGGCTGGTCACGCTGGCGATCGTCGCCTCGTTTCACATCGTCGGAACCCTGCTCGTGTTCGGCCTGCTCATCGCGCCACCGGCGGCGGCAGCCCTGTGGGCCCGCCGAATCCCGATGATCATGCTGGGGGCCGCGGCGCTCGGCGTCGCCTCGACCGTGACGGGGCTGGTCGTGTCGTGGCACGCCGGGACGGCGGCGGGCGCCACGATCGCCGCGGTCGC
This sequence comes from Nonomuraea sp. NPDC000554, assembly GCF_040300065.1. Classification (NCBI taxonomy): domain Bacteria; kingdom Bacillati; phylum Actinomycetota; class Actinomycetes; order Streptosporangiales; family Streptosporangiaceae; genus Nonomuraea; species Nonomuraea sp. NPDC000554. The sequence goes on from NZ_JBEPDC010000008.1 coordinate 16,685, forward strand.
CGTGTCGCTGTTCTTCCTGTCGGCCCTCGCCGACTTCCTGCGGCGCCGGTCGAGGACGGCGGTGGCCGCGGTCGTCTCCGGGGGCACGCTGCTGACCGGGTGCGCTCCGGCGAACGGGACCGAGGTGGACGCCGGCACGCGGGACGTTCCGCACGGGTACGTCGAAGGCGCCGAGGAGGCGGCCGAGCCGCAGCCCCGCCTCGTCCTGGCCGCCGGCGACACGGGCGCGGTCCACGTCCTCGACCTGGCCTCCGAGAAGGTCACCCACGTCGGCGACGTCCAGGACGTCAGGGGAGTCGCCGGCGACGGCCGCTTCGCCCACCTGAGCGTCGGCACGGACGCGATGCGCGTCATCGACAGCGGCGCCTGGACCGTCGACCACGGCGACCACGTCCACTACTACCGGGCTGCGGCGCGCGACCTCGGCACCGTCACAGGGCAGCGCCCGCAGGCCGCCATCAGCGACACGGCGGTCACCGCCGTGCGGTTCGGCGACGGCACGGTCCAGCTCCTGGACCGCACCCGCCTGGACCGGGGTGAGATCGCCGGGACCGGCACGCCCGCCCTCGCCGCCGCCGCCGTCGTGCCGTACGGGGAGCGCCTGCTCGTGGCCGACGGCGACGCCGTGCGGGTGCTCACCAGAACGGGCGAACCAGACGGCACGGTCGAGGAACCCTGCCGCGAACCGCAGGGGACGGCCGTGACGCGCCGCGGCGTGGTGTTCGGCTGCGCGGACGGCGCCCTGCTGGTCAGCGAGGACGGCGGCACGTTCGGGGCCCGGAAGATCGGCTATCCCCGCAGGACGCCGGCACGCGACCGGGCCAGGGAGTTCCACCACCGGCCGGGGAGCACCACACTGGCGGCGAAGGCCGGTGACACCGGCATCTGGGTCCTCGACGTCGCGGCCGGGACGTGGAAGCGCGTGCGGAGCAGGTCCGTGGTGGCGGTGACGGGCGTCGGCGACGGCTCGCCGGTCCTGTCCCTGACCGGCGACGGCGTGTTGCACGCCCACGACCCCGCCTCCGGCAAGGAGACCGCCAGGAGGAGGCTGCTCTCCGTCCCTCTGACCGGTCGGCCGGTCATCCAGGTGGACACCGGCCGCGCCTACGTCAACGACCCGGCAGGGAAGGCCGTCCACGAGATCGACTACAACGACGGCCTCAGGCTCGCCCGCACGTTCACCCCCGGCTTCACGCCCACGTACATGGCGGAGACCGGACGATGACCGCGCTGCGCCGTGCCGCCTGCCTCCTCGCGGCGGTCGTGCTCCTGGCGGCCGGATGCGCGGGCACCGGCCGGAACGGCTCGGGGGTGGTCGTCACCACGAACATCCTCGGCGACGTCACCCGCAACGTCGTCGGCGACGAGGCCGGGGTGACCGTGCTGATGAAGCCGGACTCCGACCCGCACTCCTTCGGCGTCTCGGCCCGGCAGGCGGCCCTGATCGAGCAGGCCGGACTGGTCGTGTCGAACGGCCTCGGGCTCGAAGAGGGCGTGCTGCGCAACGTCCGGGCGGCCGAGGACGCCGGCGTGCCCGTGCTGGCGGTGGGGGAGCGCGTCGACCCGCTCCGGCTCACCGGCGGGCAGCCCGACCCGCACTTCTGGACCGACCCGCAGCGGGTGGCCGAGGCCGCCGATCTGATCGCCGAACGGGTCATCGCGGAGGTGGACGGCGTCGACGCCGCCGCGGTCCGCGCGAACGCGGCGGCCTACAGAAAGCGGCTCGGCGAGCTCGACACCTGGATGGGCGGGCAGTTCGCGGCCATCCCGCCCGACCGGCGCAACCTGGTGACCAACCACCACGTCTTCGGCTATCTCGCCCGGCGCCACGGCTTCACGGTCATCGGCGCCGTGATCCCCGGCGGCACGACGCTGGCCTCCCCGAGCGCCTCGGACCTGAGATCGCTGGCGGACGCCATCCGCCGCGCCAAGGCGAGGGCGATCTTCACGGACTCCTCCCAGCCTGACCGCCTCGCGCAGGTCCTCGCCTCGGAGGCCGGGCTGAACGTCCGGATCGTCCCCCTGTTCGCGGAGTCGCTGAGCCTGCGGGCACCAGGCGCCTCCACATATCTGGACATGATGCGGACCAACACCAAGGCCATGGTCGACGGCCTGAACGGGCGCTGATCCTTCCCCACTGTTTCCCAAGAAAGGTGCACAACACATGACCGTTCGGCTTCGGACCGGCTCCGCGCTGCTCGCCACGGGACTCCTGCTGGCGGCCTGCGGCTCCCAGCAGCCCGCGGCGAAGCAGGCGACCGCCACCCCGTCGCAGACGCCGGTGACCGCTCCCGTCGTCGCCACCTACGACGGCGGGCTCTACGTCCTCGACGGGCAGAGCCTCCGGCTCGCCAGGGACATCCCCCTCGCCGGGTACAACCGCGTCAACCCCGCGGGAGACGACCGGCACGTCCTCGTCTCCACCTCGACCGGGTTCCGCGTGCTCGACGCCGTCTCGTCCACGCTCAAGGACGAGTTCGCGGCGAGCAAGCCCGGCCACGTCGTCAGGCACGCCGGCACCACCGTCCTGTTCGCGGACGGGACCGGCGAGGTCACCGTCTTCGACCCCGCGGACCTCGCCCACGGCCTGCCCAAGGGCGAGGTCTACACCTCGGCCGCGCCGCACCACGGCGTCGCGATCCAGCTGGAGAACGGCGAGCTGGTCGTCACGCTCGGCACCGAGGAGAAACGCCTCGGCATCCTCGTCCTCGGCAAGGACCGCAAGGAGATCACCCGCAACGAGGACTGCCCGGGAGTCCACGGCGAGGCCACCGCCAAGGGCGAGGCCGTCGTGATCGGCTGCGAGGACGGCGTGCTCGTCTACGAGGACGGCAAGATCAGCAAGATCGACAGCCCGGACGACTACGGCCGCATCGGCAACCAGTCCGGCACCGACGCGTCGGCGGTCGTGCTCGGCGACTACAAGACCGACCCCGACGCCGAGCTGGAACGCCCCACGCGGATCTCCCTCATCGACACCGAGACCGGCACCATGAAACTTCTCGACCTCGGCACGAGTTACACCTTCCGCTCGCTGGCGCGTGGACCGCGCGGCGAGGCGCTCGTCCTCGGCACCGACGGCCGCGTCCACGTGATCGACCCCACCGCGGCGAAGGTCGTCGACACCATCCCGGTCATCGACCCGTGGACGGAACCGCTGGAGTGGCAGCAGCCCCGGCCGAACATCTTCGTCCGCGACCAGACGGTCTACGTGAGCGACCCGGCCCGGAAGCGGCTGCACTCCATCGACCTCGGCACAAGGAAGATCCTCGGGACCGCGGCACTGCCGGCGACCCCGAACGAGCTCACCGGGACGACCGGCTGAACCAGCGGGAGTCCGGGCCCGTCATCGGGCGGCCCCTGACGGCACCGCCGCCGCGAGCGCGGACAGGGCGCGCGAGACGTCCTCGGCGGTGTTGAAGCCGTGGAAGCCGAACCTGAGCACGCCGGCGCGCGCGGTGGCGCAGACCCCCTGGTCGTCCAGGGCGCGCACCGCGGCGTCGGCGTCCGGCACGACGAGCCCGACGATGTGGCTGGGACGCTCGCTGGGCAGGCACCGGAAGCCGAACTCGCCGGCGCCGTCGCGCAGCAGCCCCGCCAGGCCGAGGCTGTGCCGCTCCACCTGGACGGGGTCCAGGGAGCCGAGCAGGTCCAGTGCCGCGGTCGCGCCGGCCCAGGTCGGCCAGCACAGGGACATGTCGAGCTTGCGGGCGTCGGGGGCGTAGGACAACGGGCCTCCGTAGGAGTTCGCCCACGGGTGCGCGGTGGCCTTGGGGTTGGGGGCCAGGGGCGTGAGCGCGCCGAGCCGGTCGGGACGCACGTAGAGCCACGCGGCCCCGCGCGGGCACAGCAGCCACTTGTAGCCGTGCACGGCGACGTAGTCGGGGTCCACCGTGCCGGGCAGGGACAGCACGCCGGCGCTCTGCGTCGCGTCCACGAACAGCTGGGCCCCGACCTCGCGGCAGCGGGCGGCGACCGCCGCCAGGTCGGTACGCCAGCCCGTGGCCGACTGCACGTCGCTGACCGCCACCAGCGCCGTGTCCTCGGTGACGGCGGCGACCAGCGCCTCGGCGCCGAGGCGTCCCTGCGGCATCGGCACCTGGTGGACGCGCACGCCGCGCTCCTCGGCGGCGAGCCACGGGAAGAGGTTGCTGCGGTACTCCTGGGCGCCGACCACCACCCGGCTGCCCGCCGGCTGCGCGGCCGCCACGGTCGCGGCGGCCTCCGCCATGGACTGCACGAGCGCCACGTGCGCCGCTTCGACGCCGAGCAGCCCGGCGACCTGCTCGCGGCAGCGCTGGGCGGCGCGGTCGCGCCGCGGCCAGGAGACGTCGCTGGCGGCCCAGCCGTCCACCTCCTCGTGGAGGGCGCGGGTCACCTGCCGGGCTGCCGGGGCGCTGCTCGGCGTGGCCAGCCAGGCGACCCGCTCCAGGATGGGGAACTGCGCGCGAAACAGTTCGAGGTCCACGTCCGCTGCCTCCTTGGACTTGTCCGGTCTTACAACAGTGGGCAAGCTCGGCTTATGAGTCAAAGGACGGCTTCTCATGCCGATCATGAAAGCGATCGATGATGGAGTTGCAGCAGCTGCGGTGCTTGATCGCCGTGCTGGACACCGGTTCCTTCACGAAGGCGGCTGAGGCCCTCCAGGTGACGCAGGGCGCGGTCAGCCACGCGGTGAACGGGCTCGAGCGCCGGCTCGGCGTGCCACTGGTGCGGCGGGGGCGCGGCCTGGCGACCGCGACCGAGGCCGGCGAGCGGGTCTCGGTGCACGCGCGGGCGGTCTTCGCCCGCCTGCTGGCCGCCGAGGAGGAGGTCCTCGCGCTGCGGGGGTTGCGGGCGGGCCGCCTGCGGGTGGGCAGCTTCAGCAGCGCGTCGACGCGGCTGCTGCCCCGGCTGCTCGCCGCCTATCGCCGCCGACACCCCGAGATCGAGGTGACGCTGCGTGAGGGCAACGACGTGCAGGCCAGGGCCTGGCTCACCGGCGGCGAGGTGGACGTCGCCTTCGTCGTGCTGCCGGCCGACGGTCTTGACGTGATGCCGCTGGCAGAGGACGAACTCGTCCTGGTGCTTCCGCGGGAGCACCGGCTGGCGGGGGAGGAGGTCGTCCAGCTCGCGCGGCTCGCCGAGGAGCCGATGATCCTGTCCACCGGAGGCTGCGCGGCGCTCGTGCGGTCCGCCTTCCAGCGGCACGGGCTCGAGCCGCGCGAGGCCGGCGTGACCCAGGAGGGGGCCACCGCCCTGGCCATGGTCGAGGGCGGTCTCGGGGTGACGCTCATGCCGCAGCTCGCGGTGCCGCCCCTGCCCGACGCCCTGACCGTCCGTCCGGTCAGCCCGGCCGGACGGCGCCGCCTCGGGCTCGCCACCCGCCACGAACCACGCGGCCCAGCCGTCGAGGCGTTCCTCGCACTCGCGGACGAGCAGGCTCCGGGCAGGCCCTGACAGCCTCACCCACGCGAGCCCGATGATCCCCCGCGCGAGGGGCATGATCCCCCGTGCGGGGGAGGAGGGCCGGGCGATGACCCCGGCAGGGTGGCAGGGTGACTGAGGAGCCGCGCACCGATGCCATCGCATGATCCGCCGTCGTCCAAGGGCCGAGAGGTCCAGCGAACGTTCAACAAGATCACTGACTACTACGACCGGATGAATCGCCTCATGACGCTGGGGCGACATGCCGCCTGGTGTCGTGACGTCGCAGTGCGGACGAAAGTCCCTTCAGGCGGAAAGATGCTCGATGTCGCCACCGGAACCGGCGTCATCGCTCTTGCCGCACTGGAGAAGTATCCGAACTCAACCGTCTATGCCGTCGATTTCTCGGAGCGGATGCTGACGGAAGCAGCGAGCAAACCGGGGGCCTCCGCCATCCTGTGGCAGCATGCGGACGCGAACGATCTGCCCTTCGGCGACGAGTCCTTCGACGCCGTCACGCATGGTTATCTCCTCCGTAATGTCGAAGATGCCGAGCGCGTGCTCGAAGAGCAGTACCGGGTGCTCAAACCCGGAGGCCGGGTCGTCATTCTGGAGACTTGCCCGCCACGAGGGCTGCTCCGTTATCCGGTGGCTCTGGGCGTTCGAGTTCTGATTCCCCTTCTCGGCCAGATAGTCGCTCGCGATCGTGAGTCATACGCATACCTGCAAGAATCCACACTCGGATTCATGACTCCCAAGGAGGTCGTCGCGATCCTTCGTCGAGTCGGTTTCGCCTCCATAGCGTGGAAGAAGAAGTTCTTCGGCACCCACATGATCATCTCGGCCCGGAAACAATAGCCTTCGGAGCCTCCGCAGGGAATCGTGGGTCCGCACGGCCACGGGCCACCGAAGGCCCGTACCAATTGACCGAATGAGCGTTCGACTACATTAACCGCCGTGGATGATGTCGAACCCTTGCGAATCCCGCCACAGGTCCTCTGTATGGGCAAGCGCCGCGCGTTCCTGCTGCGGTCGCGACGCCGCAACGAGGGCGGCATCGCCCGCTGGTACGGCGAGCTGGTGGTCATGCAGTCGGAGGTGGCTCACAACGGCGAGACCGCGCTGTCGCTGACACCGCCACGGTGGGTAGCCGCGATCGTTATCTTGGGTTCTTGGCCCTTTCTCGCAGGTCAGGGCGAGAAGATCTTGTCAGGCAGGTAAGGCACGGTGCTGAACCGGGCAGCCATAAGCGCGAGGTCCGCGGCCCTGTCCCGCAAGCGCGGAGATCACAAGGTGGTCGGCGTTCGGGGCGCCGGGTCTGGATATGCCTGCGCGACACCTCTCGCGGGGACCGGGCGAGCGTAATCGATCATTTCGCGCGGTGTTTCGTGCACAGGCGCGAAGGCAGGTCTTCGAGGAGGATGCGTGCGGGAATTGGCGCTGGGCGGGCGATCTTCGTTCGGTGCCTGAGCGTGCCTGACGCCGACAGCCGTTATCGATTCGGTCCGCCCGGATGCCTTTCCTCCTCGGCGGGTTATCAGACGTTGACGGCTGCGTGCTCGTCGACGAACGCGTCCCGCATGGTGAACCGCACGCCGGTCAGACGCGCCTTGACCGTCTCGTCGGCGCTCAAGAGCGGCGTGTCCACGCCGGCCATAGCCTGTTCGCTGCCGGCGGGCTCAAGGTCCTTGAGCTTGCCACCGAGGTGTACCGTGTTGGCCGCATACAGGGCGCCGGCCGGGGAGACGATCTCAAATTCGGCGTCGATGTGCAGATCGCTGGGGAACCGCGCCCGGCTCAGGCTGTCCTCGTACCCCTCGCCGATTGTAGGCCGGCCAGGCACGCGAAACTCATCGGTCCATCCTGCCCCGATGATGCTCGCCTGCCCCACGGCTCGCCCGTCGAGGCCCGAAGCGCCGTAGTAACCCTTTTGTAGCTGTCATCCGGTTTCGTTCGGGTAGCGCCGCCGGGTGCCGTCGGTGATTATCGACGCGACGTGACCGCGCTGCGAAAGGATCGGATATGACGTGGCATCCGTGGAGACGGGCGTTTTTCACGGCGGGGGCGGCCGTGGTCGGCTTCGACCCGTCCACGCGCATGTGGGTCACCGACGCCGCCCAGTCTCAGGGGATGGTCGACCTGCCGCCGCTGAAGGGCAAGGTGGTGACCGATCCCGCCTCGCGCGGCCAGGCGGCCGACGACTTCGGGCACCTGGTCCATCGGACCCCCGGGGCCGTGCTGGAGCCCGGCGCCGTGTCGGACATCATGGTGATGATGAAGTACTGCCGGACGCACGGCCTGCAGGTGGCCGCGCGCGGCCAGGGACACGCCACCTTCGGTCAGGGCCAGGTCGCGGGCGGTCTGATCATCGATATGACCCCGCTCAACGCGGTTGAGGTGCGGGAGGACACGGCCGTCGTGGAGGCGGGCGCGCTCTGGAGCAGCTTGGCGCAGGCGACCCTGGCCCACGGCCTGACCCCTCCGGTCTTCACCGACTACCTGGAGCTCTCGGTCGGCGGCACGCTCTCGGTGGGCGGTGTCGGCGGCCAGACCCACCACCACGGATCCCAGGTGGACAGCGTCGTGGAGCTGGAGGTCGTCACGGGGGAGGCCAGCCTGAGGAGGTGTTCCGCGCGGCTGCGCCCCGACCTCTTCCGCGCGGCGCTGGCTGGAAGAGGACAGTGCGGCATCATCACCAAGGCCACCGTGCGCCTGCTGCCCGCCCCCGCGACGGTCCGCCACTACCTGCTCTCCTACCCGAGCGTCGCCGCGCTGACCGCCGACCAGCGGCGCGTGGTCAACGACGGCCGCTTCGCCTACGTGGAGGGAGAGCTCGGGCTGCCGACCGGCTCCGCTGGCTGGAGTTACCAGCTTGAAGCGGTCGCCTTCTTCAACGGCACGACCCCGCCCGACGACGCCAGGCTTCTCGACGGGCTGGGCGACCAGCCCGGCGACCGGCAGATCCAGGACATGTCCTACTTCGACTTCCTCAACCGGCTCGCCGCGGGCGTCGCCGATCTGAAGTCCACAGGCGAGTGGTACCGCCCGCACCCCTGGTGGAACATGTTCCTGCCCGCGAGCCGCACCGACGCCTTCGTGGAGGCCGCCATCAAGGACCTGACCGAGACCGAGGTCGGCGCCAGCGGCGTGGTCCTGCTCTATCCCTTCCCCCGCGCCCGCCTGCACCTGCCCTTGCTGCGCATGCCCGACGAGGAGACGGTCTTCCTCTTCACACTGCTCAGAACCGCCTCGCACGGAGCCGAGAGCCCGCAGGACATGGTGGAGGCCAACCGTTCCCTCTACCTGCGCGCCCAAGCCGTCGGGGGTTACCAGTACCCGGTCGGCTCCATACCCACCACGCCTGAGGAGTGGCGCACCCACTACGGCCCCGCATGGGCCGCCTTCGAGGCGGCCCATGAACGCTACGACCCCGACGGAATCCTCACTCCGGGCCAGGGCGTCTTCCCTCCGGGACCGTGAAGTCCGCGGCCGGATCACCCGTGCCGAGTTTCGCCGCCAGGCGAAGGGCGCGGTGTTGCAGGGGGACGGCCGGAATACGCCAGAAAGGGATCGCGGACCAGCGTTGTAGCTGGTGGGGCTGTGGGAAGACGCCGGGATGGCTCTGGCCGGTCCGCCTCCGGGCTCCAGGCCGCCTCAGTGATGACGGCCAGACCCTAGCTTGATCAACATGCCTCTGGCATGGTGGGTTTGCGGCCGATTCTGCTCGGCTGCCTCGCCCCGACCTGTGGTTCGGAAAGGACATCTCCGTGGTTCAAGCAGGGGGTATCTACGTGCTGGTGAACGTGAACACCGACACGTGCCTGGATGAGAACCTCGGTAACAATTGGGTCAGGGCGTGGGGGCGCAACATCGGCGATAATCAGAAGTGGCTGTTGGATCGGCAGGGCCCCGGCCGGCGGTGGTCGGTTCGGAACGTCGCGAGTGGCCGCTTCCTTTGTCCCGAGTCTGACGACCCGGGAACCGGACTTCGCACTGAGGAAAGCCCCTACCTGTGGCATATCACGTCCGACGAACAAGGGCCCCGTTTGTGCATCTCCGCAGCCCATGCTGATGAAGAAGACAACAAAAGGGTCCTGTTGCCGGAACGCAAGGGCGACAAGCAAGTCTGGTACTTCGAAGAGGCATGAGGGAGCGTTTGGTCCTGTCTGATCCCGGGGTTTAGGCGCCGGCCAGGCCGGCTGTCAGACCCGTAAGTATCGCGACCGACGTCAACTCCGTGGCCTAGGCAGAGGACAGCGGCCCTCAGAGGTGTCGTGGACGTCAGACGGCGCTAAGGGCACAAGAATCCAGTAATCCACCTCCACTCAACCCGGGACACACCACCCGCTGCATCGGCTGACGGACCCCGTTCTAATCAAAGAAGACCGGACTCAGTCCTGCCTCGACGAGCGGGACCCGCGGCCGCAGGGTAAGGAGTGCGACGAATACCCGTTCGCCTCGACGTGGGAGGGGTCCGTCACCAGTGGCTTCGACGCCAGTCATCGTCTGATTGACGCCACCCAGAACCGTGACGGCGGCACCAATCTGCAAGTCTGGTACGGGGAGCAACGCGTTATTGAGAAGGACGCGTTCTATGTCCAGGTTCCGGCTATTCGCTACCGGCTAGCCTGATCCGATGGACAACGACTCTCCAGGTCCGCCCTACCCCTACGACTGGGTACCCGGTCTGCTGTGGGGCAAGGCGCTCGTTCGCGAGCGTCGAATCGTGATCCGCGACCCCCTGGAGCCGCTTCCAGATGGCGTCAAGGACAGCGGCGGCCTGGTCAGTGTCGTTTCTAACGCGGTGGTGATCTGGTCTCGAGTGGACGCTGGGCCGGTCCATATCCGGGTCAACTACGGATTCGAGCCTCTTCGCGCCCCTACCTCAACGTGGGAAGGGCGCGAAGAGGTCGCGTTCGTCTCCTCCACCGGCGTGATGGAGATCGACGACCTCATACCGATCGGCGAGCCGGGCGACCACGGATACCCGTTGAACCTGGCCTTCCGCGGCCCCGGCCGGTACGGGCTGCTTGTGCATGGACGGTCCCGCCGGTTGAGCGCGCGCGTGGCGCCCAAAGAAGTCGGCGAAAGCTACATGCTCTACGTCTGGCCTCAGGAGACCACCTGAAAGATGAGGCCGACCTTATAGCAGGACTGCCAGCGTTGCCGTCGCGGCCGCTGCGCCCGCCGCGGCACCCGCGAGGGCCTGGGCGGGCGTGTGATGCGAGACCCGCACGCGGGCCCACCCGATCACCGCCACCAGCACCGTCCCAACCACCAAGACCGGTAACGCGGGGAGCACGTGCGCCAGCACCACCGCGCTCCCTGCCGAAACCCCCGTATGGAAGCTGATCTTCCACACGAGGGTCACCAAGCCCATCACCAGCACCCAAGCCAGCATCACGGCCGCGCACGAAACGACCACCCTGGGCGCGTCCAAGAGCGCGAGGACGGCCAGACCCACGATCACCGCGGCGAAACCGGCGAGCATCGGCCCCTTGCGGGATTCCCTGTTGACCAGGTGGATCGAGTCGAGGCGGCCCCGCCGTACCCCGACAGCGATCACAGCGGCGGGCGCGCCCGCGCACAAAGCCGCAGCCAGTAGCCCCCACGCCAACCCCGCCCAGCCGTACGCGAGCAGCCCGGCCAACGGCGGCATGGCGATCGCCACGTACTGCGGCGCGAATACCTCCGTCACCGCGCGGGCGAACCCGCCGCCTCCAGCTTCTTCCACGCCACCCACACGCTGATCAGCCACTTCGCCTCCTCGGCGATCTCCGTACCCGCCTGAACCTGGACCCCCTCGGCCGTTCGCTCGGCCATGGCCCCGGACTCCTTCGCCGCCAGCGCGTCGCGCAACCGCAGCGCCGTCGCATCCGGGTCCACCCTGCCGGTCTCGTAGGTGCCCGGCGGCAGGTGCGCCCACAGGCGGCGCATCGCGTCATGGCACTCTGCTGCCGACCGGGATCGCATCGCTGACCCGGCTGATCAGCGAGGAGCGATGGCCGGCGGCTGTGTCAGACCTCAGGGGCCGCGGCGGCCAGAAGCCGGGCGAGCTCGGCAGGCCGTGTGATCATGGGCCAGTGGCCCGAGTCGATGTCCACAAGGTCAAGGTGTTCGGCCTTGGCCAGCTCGGGCACGTCACCGGCGGCTATCCACTCCTGAGCCTGGGCGGGGGTGAACTCGGGGCACACGACGAGAACGGGTACGTCGAATCGTCGCTCGTCCGTCATGCGTATTACGCCCTTCGTCACCCCGGCGGGGACGGCAATCGCCGCGGACGTGAAGTCGCTCCTTGCCTCCTCGTCGAGGTCAGCTGAGTCCGGTCCTTCGAACGGACCCCAGCCGGGGAAGGGCATGACGCCGTCCTTCACCTCGAAGAAGTCGGCGTAGGGCTGCCCGTCCGCGGCCGGGAAGCCGCCGATGAACGCGACCTTGGCGACCCGCTCCGGACACGCGTCGGTGGCCAGCCAGGCCAGGGTGCAAGCGGCGGAATGCCCCACCACCATGGGCTTTCCTGACGCCGACGCCACGGCGGCGAGCACGGCTGCCACCTGGTCGTCGAGAGTGGCCGAGGCAGATCCGTCACCCTGCCCGGGCAGGGTGATCGGTATGGGGCGGTGGCCGAGCGCCTGAAGGACGGGCACGACGTCGTCCCACGCGGATCCGTCGAGCCACAGGCCGGCGATGAGCAGGATATCCATGGTCAGTTCTCTTTCTTCAGCGTGTTCCGGCGAGGACGGAACTCGGTCAGGACGTCAGGCTAGGACCGATTCCGGACGTTCTACTTCCTGTTCACCTGACCTCGTCATGTGCTCGTGTGCCGACCGATCCCAGTCCCACCGCACGAGCTCTGCGCGCCATGGAGATTCTCCAGGCCTGCCCTGGCGTGACGGCGTCATCACGGCACGCCTTGATCACTGAACTACCATGTCCGGGTATGAACGCCGAAGGCTGGTTGGCAGACACCCGGACGTCCTACGACACCGTCGCCACCAGCTATGCGGACCAAGTGCGCGAGCTCCTGGATCAAACGCCCTACGAGCGTGCGGTCCTGGCGCTGTTCGCAGACCTGGTGCAGACCACCGGCGGGGGGCCAGTCGCGGACGTGGGATGCGGGTCAGGGAGGATTACGGCCTACCTGCGTGAACTGGGCGTGGACACGTTCGGGATCGACTTGTCGCCCGCGATGATCGAGGTAGCTCGGCGTGATCACCCCAGCCTACGGTTCGAGGTCGGTTCCATGACGGACCTCGACCTCGCCGACGCTTCGATGGCTGGCCTGATCGCCTGGTACTCGCTGATCCACGTCCCCGACGACGAGATCGGCTCGGTCTTCACACATTTCCAGCGAGTGTTGCGGCCCGGTGGCCCACTGCTTCTCAGCTTCCACGTCGGTGATGAGTCGCGGCTGAAGACGCAGGGCTACGGTGGCCACCCGATGAAGGTCTACGTCCATCGCCGCCAGCCTGGCCAAGTGGCAGCCTGGCTCAACGATGCCGGCTTCACGGTCGAGGCACAGATGACTCTCAGCTCAGCCGAGAGCACGCTCGGGGGAATTCTCTTGGCGCGTCGGCAGCCTGATATTCAGTAGGGGTCCGTAGCTCGACTGAGGCGTCAGGCTACGAGCAAGATCATTCACGCAAGTGCGGTCAGAGCCAATTTCGAGGAGCCTCATCACCGCTGCCAGGGTCGCGGTTCAGCAACGATCGGGCCCTGGTGACAGCGCCACGGGCAGCCTTTGCGGCTGGTGACGCGTACCCGAGCGGGAGGCCGACCAGGGCTAAGCCAGGCCGTCGGCGCGCGTGTGAGAGGCCTGGACATGATCGAGTCCTGGTCCCAGCGAGCACCGGGCCAGCGTCGCCCGCTGCGACGCTGGAGGTGCTGCACGGAGCGCATCGCCCCATGGCTGGTTCAATATCCACTCATGCAGACCCACGATGTGCAGATCGAGGGCGACCTGGTCCGCAAACGCTTCATCGACGGCAAGCCTGGCGGTGCCGAGCGGGAATGGCGGGCGCTGCAGCTGCTGGCAGAGCACGCGCCTGGGCTCGCGCCCTCACCCGTGGAGTACGGGGCCGATCTGGTGGTGATGTCGCGCATCGAGGGCACGCCGCTCTTCCTATTGCCTGCCGTACCGGAGAGAGAACTGGTGGAGGCGGTGGACCGGCTGCATAGCGCCGTGCCCCGGCAGGTACTCGACCGAGTACCGCAGCGGTTGTGGCCGGTGGAGCGGATCAGGGATCAATTGCTCGCGTGGGCCGGGCGGTGGCAGCCGAAGAACGAGCTCGCAGACCAGGCCGTCAGAGAGGGTGCGCGGTGGTTGTCCGGATGGGAGCCGGGCGAGCGTGGGGTTCGACCGGTGTTCGGGGCCAGTGATGGCAACACGGCGAACTTCCTGTGGGACGGCGTGCGCGTCAGGATTGTCGATTTCGAGGAGTCGGGGCGCAGCGATCGGGCGACCGAGGTCGCGGAGATGGCCGAGCACGTGTCGTGCTGGGTACAAGGGGAGAGCGAGGTGTGTTTCGAACTCGACTCCGCTGAGGAGCGCAGGCTGTTGGAATGTCGCAGGTTGTTTGCGCTGATGTGGGTCTTCCTGCTGAAGGACGAGGGGCCGAGAAATCCGCCCGGTACGTTCATGCGAGCAGTCGGGCGGGCTTTAGATCGGCTCGGTTAGGTACGGCTTCCTCCCGAAGTCCGCCTGCGGTCTACACCCCATCCGCATCCACGCCGCCGCCGTTGGGGAGGTCAGGGATCTCGCCGAGCCGCCGCAGGCCTTCAACCGGGGCGGAGGAGGAGATGGAGTAGCGGCCCAGGACGTTAAGGTGGGCGTGGCCGAGCGGGCTAGCCGGGCGGCGTCCCTGTCCCTCACCGGCACGCCTTGGACGCGCAGTAGGTCGACTGCGGCTGAGAGGTACTTCGAGTTCCACAGCGCGACCGCGTTGACGACGAGACCAAGCGCCGCAGGCTGATCTTAACCGAAATGATCTTGAAGGCTGCTTCTGGCAGACGATCGACGCGCAGGGTCACGGAGCGTGATGCGAAGATTTTCGGCTCGTGTCCGTCGTCGGCGTGTCGCTCCGAGGGGGTGTCAGGAGGGGCGGCTGACGCGGCCGACGTCACGGCGGAAGTCGGGCATGCCGAGGTGGATGTCGACGGCGATCTGGTGGACCGAGCGAACATGGCGTGCCCGGAGATGCTGTGGGATCTGCCGGAGGTGCAGCTTGCCCGCGGCGGCCTGCGGTTCTTCCCCATGCCGAGCCTGGATGTCGGGTCGATGACGTGGATCCACACCGAGGCCGACGACATCTCCGGCGCGCAGAAGCCGTGCTTCAAGATCCCATGTCCTGAGCCTCAGGAAGTGAGGTGTGACGCGGTCGGCATCTGCCTGGAGGCGGGCATCCTGACGCAGCGGCACTTCCCCGAGCTGGTCGCGCACTACCAGCGGCTCGCGATGGTCGCGCACGAGATCCGCATCCGGCAGGAGCTGTTCAACCAGGCCGTCGCCCAGTCCACGTCGGTGACCATCGCCGCCACCTTCGGCGCGTTCTCCGCGCTGTTCGCCGCCGTCGCCCTCCAAGCGGCCGACATGACCGAGCGACGCCGTCACCTTCGTCACCGCCGGCGGCCGTCGGCAGCTTGCCATATCGGCCACCGTGAGCGTCGACGACCTCAGGTCCCTCGATCGGACCGTCAACCAGGCCGCCGAGGCCGTCTTCTGCCCGAAGGGCTAGGACTTCGCGATCTTGGGCTTTGAGGCGGCATGAAGACGGCCACCACGTGATCATTCGGAGGGCTTGGCGGGTGACGCATCCAGCCCGGCTGAGCCCTGAGCTTCCCGTCCGATCAGGCGGTCCCGTCAACCCGTCCGGCGCGCCTGCGGCGTGAACGTGGCGCGGTGCTCGGACGGCGTGATGCCGCGGAGCCGTTTGAAGGCGACGCTCAGGGCGAAGGCGTTCGCGTAGCCCACTTCGCGGGCGATCGCGCCCACCGTGGCGCCGGTGTCGCGGAGCCGGTCGGCCGCCAGGGCGATGCGCAGGCTCGTGAGGTAGGCCATGGGGGACTGGCCGACCTGCTCGGCGAACCGGCGGGCGAACAGGGCGCGCGAGACCCCGGCCTCGGCGGCGAGGTCCGCCACGGTCCAGGGGCGGGCGGGGTCGTCGTGAAGCAGCCGCAGGGCCTGGCTGACGATCGAGCCGCCCGTGCTGCGGTACCAGGCGGGTGCGTGCGCCCGCGGCTGGTCGAACCAGGCCCGCAGGGCCGAGACGAGCGTCAGGTCGAGCAGCCGGTCGAGCACGGCCTGCTGCCCCGGCCTGTCGCGGGCGACCTCCTCGGCCACCAGGTTCAGGCCGGGGGAGTGACGCTCCGGCACCACCAGCACGTCAGGCAGGGCGTCGAGCAGGTGGTCGCTGATCCCGTCCCTGGCGTCGTAGGCGCCGCTGAGCAGCACGGCCGCGGCGTCCTCGGCGACGCCGCAGGTCCGAGGCGTGGGCGCCAGTCCCTCGCCGGCCAGCGTCCGCGCACTGCGGGCGCAGTAGTCGGCGCTGGTGATCACCTGGTCCGGCGGGACGGACGGATCGTCGGAGACGGTGTAGGGGGCGGGGCCGCGGATGATCGCGATGTCGCCGGCGCCGATCGGCACCGGGCCGGCGTCGGCGAGCACGATCCAGGCGTGGCCTCGCAGCATGCTCACCAGGGTCAGGGGAGCGCCGCTGGCGAAGCGCAGCGACCAGGGCGACGCCATGTTCGACTGGGTGATCAGCGCGCCGCGGGCCCGGACCTCGTCCAGGAGTTCGGCCAGCGCGTCCACCCCCGCCAATATAGACGCACAGAGAGCAAACCGAGCGTTCCGGACATGGCCTGCGGTCCCGGGGGCGGCTTGACTGGCTGCATGATTCAGCAACCGATTCTGGTCCTTGGCGGTACGGGGAAGTCCGGTGCGCGGGTCGTGTCCCGGTTGACGGAGATGGGAGTGGCGGTCCGCGTGGGAACGCGGTCCGGCGAACCGGGCTTCGACTGGACCGACCGCGATACCTGGGACACCGTCCTGGAAGGTGTGAAGAGGGTCTACATCGTGCCGTTCGACGGCGAGCGGCTGACGCGGCCGTTCGTTCGGCGGGCGCGGGAGTTCGGTGTCGAGCGGGTGGTGCTCCTGTCGGGGCGCGGGGTGGACGTGCCCGGTTACGCGGGCGAGAACAGCGTCGCGGGCCGGACTCACCTCGACGGCGAGGACGCGGTACGTGAGTGCGGCATGGAGTGGACGATTCTGCGGCCGGGCTGGTTCGCGCAGAACTTCAGCGAGGGGTTCTTCCGCGACGCCGTCCTCGCGGGCGAGTTGCGGCTGCCCGCCGCTGACGGCGCCGCCAGTTTCGTCGACGCCGAGGACATCGCCGCGGTGGCGGTCGCCGCGCTGACCGAGGACGGGCACGCCGGTCAGACCTACGAGCTGTCCGGGCCGCGCGCGGTGACCATGGCCGAGGCGGTGGGCGAGATCTCCGAGGCGATCGGCCGTCCGGTCCGTTACGTGCCGCTGCCTGACGGGGAGTTCGTCGCGGAGCTCGTCGCGCAGGGCTGGCCGGAGGCCGACGCGGAGGACTACGCCATGGCGGTGGGTCCGATTCGCCGGGGAATGGACAGTCATGTCTCCGACGGGGTGCGGCGCGCGCTCGGCCGCCCGCCTCGCGACTTCGCCGAGTTCGTCGAGGCCGCCGTGGCGGCGGGGGCGTGGCAGGGCTGACGGGCCCTTCCGGGTACGGGTCGTCACAGAGGGGTGACCGGGCCGGCGTGCGGGACGTAGACGAGGGCGTCGTACGCTCTGGCGGGCACCATGCTCACGGTGTAGGTCCAGCTCAGATTGCTGTAGACCGAGCGGAACTCGTCGCCGACGCTGCCCATCCGGATCTCCGAGTCGAGCACCTGGCGATTGCCTGGCTCGGACGAGGCCCGCGCGATGTCCACGTAGCCCAGCGGTTCGTCGCCGAAGAGCCTGGCCAGAGGCGTGTCGTGGCTGACGGTGAACCGGCGGCGCTCGCCGGAGGACGCGTCCTTGCTGACGAAGGTGCTCGTGCCGAACTCGGTGCCGATCGCGAAGTACTCCTTGCCGTACGTTCTGGCCAGGCGCCGGCCCATCGACTCGTAGGCGAACGCGGCGCCGCTCTTGTCGATGTGGCCGTTGTGGCCGCCCACTATGATCTTGTTTCGTCCCTGCTGCGCCTCCATGGCGGCGATCCAGTTGATGTTGTCGGCCATCCAGGCGTCCCGTTTGGCGCCGTAGTCGCTTCCTGAGGCCTGGAGTCGCGTGCCGAGCTGGATCGTCTCGGCGTAGTGGAGGGCGAGCATGAACGACTCGCGGGAGCCGGACCGCACGTACCTGTCCTGGTTGTTCCTCAGCTGGGTGACGAGCTGCTCGGCGGCGGCGACCTTCTCCTTGTCCCGTTCGGATCTGGTGGCGTCGGTGAGGCCGGCCAGGGCTGCTTCGGCCCGGCCGGCCTGGGCCGGGTCGACGTCCTTGAGGTAGCGCACCAGCCGCTGCTTGTTCTGGTCGTAGCGCTGCATGTCGAAGCCGTAGAGGCGGACCTTGTCCTTGGCGGGGACGCCGGCGTTGTGGTCGTGGATCCACCGGATCAGGTCGGCGGTCTCCCGGGTTCGGTAGATGTCGAAGCCGAGAGCCTTGGCGGCGCTCTCGGCGCTGCCCTGGTCGTTGACGACGTAGTCGTTGGCCGTGGCCGTGCCGCCGTAGTCGGCCTCGAGGGCGACGGTGCGGAAGCCGTGCTCCCGCACCAGCTTCTGGATGACCAGCTGGCGGGCCTGGACGAACTCCTTGTTGCCGTGCGTGGCCTCGCCGACGGCGACCACGCGCTTGCCGGCGGCGGTGTCGAGCGTCGCCTGGGCGAGAGGCGCCACGGCGTCGGAGGTGATCCGGGAGGTGTCCACACCCCCACAACCGGTGGCCGTCAGTGCCGCGAGGGTGATGGCGGCGAACGCGCGTCTCATGTCAGCTCACTTCCTTGCGGGTGACGCGCAGCACGCCGACCGCCATCGGGAGGACGATCCACAGGGTCGCCGACGCGGCCAGCCGGAGGGCGTCGCCGCCGGTCATGTCGCCGTTCATCAGCGGAGTGAGGGTGGTGTTCAGGTCGAGCCATTCGGTCAGGGCCTCGCCGGTGGCGCCGAGTTGACGGACGACGCTCCACAGGACGGGGGTCGACAGGTAGATCACGATCGCGGCCGGCGCGTTCAGGAGCAGCATGCCGAGGGCGAGTCCTTCGGCGACCATGAGGATGTTGGTCCCGGTCCAGGCCAGGAGGGCGAGTGGCGCGATCCGCCAGTCGGCCGGGGTGTCCTGGACGCCGGCGCTGACGGCGGTGGCGGGCACCGCGACCAGCACGGCGAACAAGGAGGCCGCCACGGCCGTGATCAGGGGTGGCAGGCATTTGGCCGCCAGTACCCGGGTGCGGCGGGGTTCGAGCGTGAAGGTGGTCAGGGCGGTGCGATGGCTCCACTCGCTGGTGACGGTGAGGATGCCGAGCACGGGGAGCAAGGTACCGTACCCGATTCCGGCGGTGGTGATCAGGGTGTCCAGGTGCGGGCCGGAGTAGAGGCCGCGTCCGGCGATGGAGGCGACGGTCAGGGCGACGAGGATCGCGGTCATGATCTTGCTGCTGCGGGTGTCGAAGAGTTTGCGGGTCTCGACTGTCAGCAGGCGGTGGAACGGGGTCGAGGCGCGGCGGGTGGTCACGGTGGCGGTCACGCTGCGCTCCGGGCGGTGTCGGCGGTCAGTTCGAGGTAGGTCTGTTCGAGGCTGCGGCCCTGGCTGAGCTCGTCGATGCCGCCCTGGGTGAGGACGCGGCCGCGTCCGATCAGCACGATGTGGTCGGCGACCTGCTCGACTTCGTGCAGCTGGTGCGAGCTGAGCAGCACCGAGCAGCCGGAGTCGGCGAGGTCGCGGAGCAGCCCGCGCATCCAGTGGGTGCCTTGGGGGTCGAGGCCGTTGGCGGGTTCGTCCAGGACGAGCGCCTTGGGGTGGCCGAGGAGGGCGTGGCCGATGCCGAGGCGTTGCCGCATGCCGAGGGAGTAGCCGCTGACCGTCCGTCCCGCTTCGCGCCGGGTGAGCCCGACCAGGTCGAGGACTTCACCGACGCGTGCGGTCGGCAGGCCGAGCGTCAGGGCGCCCAGGGTGAGGATCTCCCGTCCGGTGCGGCCGGGGTGCTGGGCGGTGGCGTCGAGCAGGGCGCCGACCTGGGAGCCCGGGTTGTCCAGCTCGGTGTAGGGGCGGCCCAGTACGGTGGCCGAGCCGGTGGTGGGGTGGGAGAGCCCGACGAGGATGCGCATGGCGGTGGACTTGCCGGCGCCGTTGGGCCCGAGGAATCCGGTGACGCATCCCGGTTCGACGGTGAAGGACACGTCGTCGAGCGCTCTGACCGTTTTGTAGATCTTGGTGACATGACGGAACTCGATCATTGACCCAGTTCACCGCATGCGCGGGTCGTTGATCATCGCCCCCGGGGCCAGGACTGCCGCCCGGGTTGTAGACCTGCGGCCATCCGGAGGTCGACCCAGGTCGCTGGTGGCGCTCGCCGTTCGGTGACTCAGGCCGCCTCGGCGGCCTGCCCCAGCTGCTGCAGGAGGCGGTAGCGGTGCTGGCTGGACAGCAGGTGGCCGACTCCGACGATGAGCACGACGGGCCACTCGACGATCTCCAGCGCGCCGAGTATCCCGAGCACGGTGTAGAAGACGAGCTGGTTCCCCTCGGGAACGGGGACGGGGCCGAGCACCGGCAGGTTGATCTCTGGCCGGTGCTGCCTCGGCTTGGAGGACGACGGCGTGCGCTTCCGGGTGGTGGTGCGCCTATCGTTCATCGAGACTCCTCGAGCCGTGGAAACGACACCGTCCGGCTGCCCTCCGACCGCCGGGGAAAGCTCGAGGCAGGGCAAAGTTTCCGCCGGGCCCGCGTCGCCCGGACGGACTCAGGACGTCCAGACCGGTCGGCCTGGACGTCCTGTTCAGACGTCCTGATCAGACGAGGTCGAACCGGTCGAGGTTCATCACCTTGTCCCACGCCGCGACGAAGTCGTTCACGAACTTCTCCTTCGCGTCATCGCTCGCGTAGACCTCCGCGAGCGCGCGCAGCTCGGAGTTCGACCCGAAGACGAGGTCGGCACGGCTGCCGGTCCACTTGACCTCGCCCGTGGCGGCGTCGCGACCCTCGAAGGTGTTCGCGTCCTCGGACGTCGCCTTCCACGTCGTGCCCAGGTCGAGCAGGTTGACGAAGAAGTCGTTGGTCAGGGACCCGGGGGTCGTGGTGAAGACGCCGAGCGGCGACTGCTGGGAGTTCGCGCCCAGGACGCGGAGGCCGCCGACGAGGGCCGTCATCTCCGGGGCGCTCAGGGTCAGCAGGTTCGCCCGGTCGATCAGCAGGTACTCGGCCGGCAGCCGGTTGCCCTTACCGAGGTAGTTGCGGAACCCGTCGGCGATCGGCTCGAGCGCGGCGAACGACTCCACGTCGGTCTGCTCCTGCGCCGCGTCCACGCGGCCCGGCGTGAAGGAGACCGCGACGTCGAAGCTGGCGTCCTTGGCGGCCTTCTCGACGGCGGCACCGCCGGCGAGCACGATCAGGTCGGCGAGCGAGATCTGCTTGCCGCCGGTCTGGGCGGTGTTGAAGGCCTGCTGGATCCCCTCCAGGGTGCGCAGCACCGTCGCCAGCTGGTCGGGGTCGTTGACCTCCCACCCGCTCTGCGGCTGGAGGCGGATGCGCGCGCCGTTGGCGCCGCCGCGCTTGTCGCTGCCGCGGAAGGACGAGGCCGACGCCCACGCGGTGGACACGAGCTGGGACACCGACAGGCCCGAGGCGAGGATCTGGCCCTTGAGGGCGGCGATGTCCGCGGCGTCGACGAGCTCGTGCGTCACCGCGGGCAGCGGGTCCTGCCACAGCAGCGTCTCGGACGGGACCTCCGGGCCGAGGTAGCGCACCTTCGGGCCCATATCGCGGTGGGTCAGCTTGTACCACGCCTTGGCGAACGCCTCCGCGAGCTCCTCGGGGTGGTCGAGCCAGCGCCGCGTGATCTGCTCGTAGACCGGGTCGAACCGGAGCGAGAGGTCGGTCGTCAGCATCGTCGGGGCGTGGCTCTTCGACGAGTCGTGGGCGTCGGGGACGGTGCCCGCTCCGGCGCCCTCCTTCGGCCGCCACTGGTGCGCCCCGGCGGGGCTCTTGAACAGCTCCCACTCGTACCCGTACAGGATCTCGAGGAAGCTGTTGTCCCAGGTGATCGGAGTGTTCGTCCAGATGCCCTCGAGACCGCTGGTGATCGCGTCGCCACCCTTGCCGGTGCCGTACGTGCTCTTCCAGCCGAGACCCTGCTGCTCGAGCGGGGCGGCCTCGGGGTCCGGGCCGACGCTCTCGGCCGGGCCGGCGCCGTGGGTCTTGCCGAACGTGTGACCACCAGCGATCAGGGCAGCGGTCTCCTCGTCGTTCATCGCCATCCGGCGGAACGTCTCACGGATGTCGCGGGCCGCGGCGATCGGGTCCGGGTTGCCGTTCGGGCCCTCCGGGTTGACGTAGATGAGGCCCATCTGGACCGCGGCGAGCGGGTTCTCCAGCTCACGGTCGCCGGTGTAACGCTCGTCGTCGAGCCAGGTGGTCTCCGGACCCCAGTAGACGTCCTCGTCGGGCTCCCAGACGTCCGCGCGGCCGCCGGCGAAGCCGAAGGTCTTGAATCCCATCGACTCCAGGGCGACGTTGCCGGAGAGGATCATGAGGTCGGCCCATGAGAGGCTCTTGCCGTACTTCTTCTTGACAGGCCACAGCAGACGGCGGGCCTTGTCCAGGCTCGCGTTGTCCGGCCAGCTGTTGAGCGGGGCGAAGCGCTGCTGCCCGGCTCCGGCGCCGCCGCGGCCGTCGCTGATCCGGTAGGTGCCCGCGCTGTGCCAGGCCATCCGGATGATGAGCGGGCCGTAGTGACCGAAGTCGGCCGGCCACCAGTCCTGCGAGGTCGTCAGCACCTCCAGGATGTCCCGCTTCACGGCCGGGAGGTCGAGGCTCTGGAACGCCTCGGCGTAGTCGAACTCCTCGCCGAAGGGGTTGGCCACGGCGGGGTTCTTGGCGAGGATCCTCAGGTTCAGCCGATCCGGCCACCACTGGCGGTTTCCGCCGCCCTGAGTCGGGTGCGGGGCGCGTCCGTGCGCGACCGGGCAGCCACCTTCACCCTCTGTCTTCGGGTCTGTGACGATCGCATCATGGTTCTCAGACATGGGAATCCTTCCGGAATAGGCGGATCACAGTGCTCAGGAACTGCCGCCGGTGGAACAGGCGGGGCACAGGCCCCAGTAGATGACCTCGGCCTCGTCGATCGAGAAGCCGTGGTCGTCGGATGAGCTCAGGCAGGGCGCCTCGCCGACCGCGCAGTCGACGTCGGCGACGACGCCGCACGACCGGCACACGACGTGGTGGTGGTTGTCTCCGACGCGTCCCTCGAACCGGGCCGGGCTGCCGGCCGGTTCGATGCGGCGTACGAGCCCCGCTGCGGTGAGCGCGTGGAGGGCCTCGTACACGGCTTGAAGGGAGACATGGCCCACGCGATCGCGCACCCCGGAGGCGAGCGCCTCGACGTCGAGGTGGTCGCCGTCCCGGACGGTCTCGAGCAGCGCGACGCGGGCGGCCGTCACCCGCAGGCCGACACCGCGCAGCTCCTCGGCGGTGGTCGGAGTCGTGGGTGCGGTCATAGCGACAAACCTACCCCCATAAACACGAATAGTACAAGATAAGGAATAGTCCAAGTTTATGGCCTCATATGCCGTGTTGTGGCGTGACGCACCGTTCCAGGAGCATCAGCGCGCCGTAGAGCGTGCCGGGCTCGAGGCGACTCGATCCCGGCGTCATCCGGAAGGTTCCACCGACGTCGCCGTGAGCGGCGCCGCGATCTCCTCCAGCCCCTTGCGCTCGGCCTTGACGCCGAGGAACACCTCGACGAGCCCGGCCGCGATCATGATCAGGGCGCCGATCGTGAACGCCAGGGCCGTGTCGCCGGGGACGCCGGTAGAGACCAGGTCGGCGAAGACCAGCGGCCCGGCGATGCCGCCCGCCGCGGTGCCGACCGCGAAGAAGAACGCGATGGCCATGGCCCTGGTCTCCATCGGGAAGATCTCGCTGACCGTCAGGTAGGCGGAGCTGGCCCCGGCCGAGGCGACGAAGAGCACCGCGGACCAGCAGGCGGTCAGCGTGACGGCGGTGAGCGCCCCCTGGGCGAACAGCCAGGCCGTGCCGAGCAGCAGCACTCCCGAGCCGATGTAGGTGGCCGAGATCATCGGTACCCTGCCGACCGTGTCGAACAGCCTGCCGAGCAGCAGCGGGCCGAGGAAGTTGCCGACCGCGATGACCGCGAAGTAGTAGCCGGTGTACGTGTCGATCTTGAAGAACGTCGACAGGATCTGGGCGTACCCGAAGGTGATCGCGTTGTACAGGAACGCCTGCCCGACGAACAGCGACAACCCCAGGACGGTGCGCTTGGGATAGCGCGCCACCATCGTGTGCGCGATGCGGACGAACCCGATGGACCTGCGCTGGTGGATGGTCACCGAGCCCTTCGGCTCCGGCAGGTCCCGGTCCAGCTTGCGTTCGATCTCGTCGACGAGTTCCTCCGCCTTGCGCGCGTGTCCGTGGATGAACAGCCAGCGGGGGCTTTCCGGCACGTGCCGCCGGACGAACAGGATGGCGATGCCGAGCACCACGCCCAGGCCGAACGCGACCCGCCAGCCGACGTTGACCGGCAACTGGTTGAGCAGCGGGACGGTCAGCAGCGCGCCGCCCGCGGCGCCGAGCCAGTAGCTGCCGTTGATGATGATGTCGATCCTGCCTCGGTGGCGGCTCGGGATGAGCTCGTCGATGGCCGAGTTGATGGCCGCGTACTCGCCGCCGATGCCGAATCCGGTCAGGAACCTGAACAGGAAGAACCACCAGGCGCTGAACGACAGCGCGGTCATCAGCGTCGCCACCAGGTAGACGACGAGCGTGATGAGGAACAGCTTCTTCCTGCCGTACCTGTCGGTCAGCCAGCCGAAGAACAGCGCCCCCGTACACGCTCCGGCCACGTAGAGCGCGGCGGCCGTGCCCGCGACCTGCGCCTGGGTGATGTCCAGGCCGCTGCCAGGCTTGGCGAGCTGGGCCGACAGGTTGCCCACGATGGTGACTTCGAGCCCGTCGAGGATCCAGACGGTGCCGAGCCCGATGACGATCATCCAGTGCCAGCGTGACCACGGCAGCCGGTCCAGCCGGGCGGGCACTTTGGTACTGATGGTGCCGGTCTCCACGTCGCTCATGGACGTCACCCGCTACCCGCACCCGGACGATCAAACCGGGGCCGCCGGTCCGTCCGCCCCCGCCGGAGGCCAGGCCGAACGACTCCCCGCTAGAGTTCGCGTTCGACGTACAGGCCGGCACACCGTCGCGCGTGAGCTGCCGCACCCCTGCCGACCAGGAAGCCTGACACATGCCCAAGCCCGCCCGAGCCGCCTCCGACCGCCAGGCGCTGACCGTGATCGTGAGCGTGCAGCTGGCCATCTCGCTCGGGTTCTTCGCGGTGATGGCGCACCTGGTGGCGCATCTGCGGCACGATCTCGGCTTGCTCGCCGGCACCATCACCCTGGTGCTGGGGGTGCGTATCGCCGTCCAGTACGGGTTGCTGCTGCCGGTCGGGGCGGTCGCCGACGTGATCGGCCCGGCCCGCGCCGGGGCGCTGGCCTGCGCGGTGCGAGCGGCCGGGTTCGCGCTGCTGGGCGCGGCGGGCGGGCTCACGGAGCTGCTGGGGGCGGCGGTCCTGCTCGGCGCGGGAGGCGCGCTGTTCCACCCGGCCGCCCAGTCGCTGCTCGCGGGGGTGGCCCCCACCGGACGGGCGCGCGGGTTCGCCGCGTACGTGGCGGCCGGCCAGGTGGCGGCGGTGGCGGGCCCACCCGCGGGGCTGGCGCTGCTGGCGGGCGGGTTCGGGACGCTGGCGGGTGCGGCAGCGGCGGCGTGGGCCGTCGCCGCCCTGCTCTTCCTGCTGCTGCCCCACCGGAGTGCCGCCGCGCGGCCGGCGGGCGTGCTCGACGGCGCGGCCACGGCGGCCAGAGATCGGACGTTCCTGCGCTTCGCCGTGGCCGCCGCGCCGAGCACGCTGCTGGCCGACCAGGTGATGACCGTGGTCCCGCTCAAGGACGTCGGATCGGGCGCGACCACGGTGTTCCTGTGTGTGGTGGCGGCGGTCGCGAGCGCCGTGCAGCCGTGGTGCGCCGCCCACGGGCGCGCCGGCCGGCCGTGGGTCCTGCGGGCCGGGCTGCTGTGCTCGGGCGCGGGCTATCTGGTGCTGATGGCCGTCCCGGCGGGCGGGGGGCCGATGGTCGTGCTGCTCGCGGCGGCAGCCCTCAACGGCCTGGGCAACGGCCTGACGCAGCCCGCGGTGTTCCAGGCCATAGCGCGGTACGCGCCCGCGCACCGGTTCGGGGCCTACTTCGGGGTGCTCGGCTTCCTGGCGGGGGCCGTCACCGTGGCCGGCGGACTGGCCGTGGGGCGGCTCTTCGACGCGGGGAGCACCGGCGCGGCGGCGGCACTCGCCGGCCTCGCCCTGGTCGCGGTCGCGTCCGCCGCGGCCACCCGGACCCCGGCTGCGCGCAGCGAGGCCGTCGATCCGGGACGCGCCTCGGACGTCGAGACCTGCCCGCTGACGCGGGCGGGCCCCGCCGGTCACGCTCCCGGCGGGGCCCGTCGTGCCAGGTCAGGCCAGTGAGGGGATCTTCTCCAGCGAGATGACGAACCGGTTGCCCGTCGCCCTCTCCCACTTGAGGTAGCTGGGGAAGTTGGTGCTGTCGGCGACGTCGACCTGCTTGGTCTCGTCGTTCCAGCGCAAATGCAGCGACCCTACCGGGTCCAGGTACTCGCCGGTCTTCTCGTCGCGGACGTAGACGGCGGTCGTCACAGCGGGGCCGCCGGCCGGCATGATCCCGATCAGTTTGAACTCGCGGTCGTCGGCGCACGACTTGACCATGCCGTCGGAGACGCCCGCCGCCTTGACGTACAGGCAGTAGCGGCCGGTGCCGACGTTGTTCTCGAACCGGACGGCGACGGCCTGGGTGCTGTTAGCGATGATCTTGAACTTCGACAGGCCGCCGATGGCGCTGATGTCGGGGCAGTCCTTCTCCCAGACCTCGTGCTTGCCGCCGCCGTCGCTGTGCTGCCAGGCCAACACCTTCACCAGGGCGCCGACCTTGACCGACTTGAACCGGTCGTTGAGGTATTCGGGGTAGGTGAACGTCACGTCGTCGTTCTCGTTGTAGTAGTGCTCCTTGCCGGAGTAGTTGGCGTCCTCGTAGAAACACACCTGGGTCTGCTCCATGCGCCCGTCCTTTCGTGAAGTATGGCGGGCTGGTGGTGCACGATCGCCGGCTCCTTGTTCCGGTGCCGCAGCCGGTGGCGTCCCTGCTGATACGGCCGGATTTCGGCGAACTCCCGCCACGATCAGTAACTGATCAGCTACTTTCCGTGGTTGATGGCGGTGAAACGTGGACGTCATCCCCTTTTGGTGATCTTTGAGGGGCTGAGTGCGGAGGTTGACTGAATCGCACTCACGTGGACGCGTATTGGGCCGCGTACGACTCGGACGGGGTGATGGGCGTGATGACGTCCACCAGCACTCCATTGGGGTCGGCGACGATGAAGTGCCGCTGGCCGAAGTCCTCGCTGCGCAACTCCAGTTCGGGAGTCAGTCCTTCGCCGGCGACGAGGCGTTCCCATTCGGCGTCGACGTCCGCGACCTCGAAGTTGAGCAGCAGGCCCCTGGCCGGCGCCCGGTACGGCTCGGGCAGCGTCGGGTGCGTGTGGTCGAGCAGGGCGAGTTCGTGGGGTCCGCGCCGCAGGCTGACGTACCAGTCGGCCTCGAACGTCACCTCGAACCGGAACAGGCGGACGTAGAAGTCTCGCGACTCGGCCAGGCGGGCCGTGCAGATCACCGGATAGCAACTGCTGAGTTCCATGGTCACCTCTATTTCGCATACCGACGGTATGTCGGGGTACGCTATTGACATACCATCGGTATGTCAACGTGGGGACGTGGAGATGACGGCCAGGGCCGAGCGGCGGGAGCGCACGAGACGGACGCTGATCGCCCAGAGCAGACGGCTGTTCACCAGCAAGGGCTACGCCGCGGTCGGCCTGGCCGAGATCGTGCGCGAGTCGGGGGTGACCAAGGGGGCGCTCTACCACCACTTCGAGGGCAAGGCCGATCTCTTCCGCGCCGTCCTGGAAGAGGTCCAGCAGGAGGTGGCGGCGCGGGTGGCCGCCGCCGCCGAGGCGGCAGGCGACCCCTGGTCGCAGCTCAAGGCGGGATGCGCCGCCTTCGTGAGCGCGGGCGCCGATCCGGAGGTCCAGCGGATCATGCTGATCGACGGCCCCGCGGTGCTGGGCTGGAACGAGTGGCGGGCGATCGACGAGGCCACGTCCGCCAGGCACCTGGCCGAGGCGCTGACCACGCTGGTCGAGGAGGGCGCCATCGCCCGCCAGCCGGTCGCGCCCCTGGCCCGCCTGCTGTCGGGCGCGATGAACGAGGCCGTCCTGTGGCTCGCCCAGTCAGCCGGCCCGGACGACCTGGCCGACACGCTGGCGGCGCTGTCACGACTGCTGGAGTCGCTACGCCACCCGCCGACGCCGTCGCAGGGAGAGGCCGCATGAGATCGCAGCGATGTCTGCCGCGCCCCTACCTTCCCCAGGGGCCACGCGTGGCCCGTCGCCGCATTCGTCTCCAGGACTTCGAGTCGCGCCAGTGGCGCAACCGAACGGAGCCTTCGGCCGAGGGGAGGAGAGTGAACCCGTCCGCGGGCCCGCGCCACGCAGCCCGGACACCTCGTCGGCGCGGACGTACTAGGGCAGGCTTGCTGGTGTGATGGCGATTCATTCGCTCCCCACGCAGCCGCAGGCGGAGCCGTACCAGATGATCACCCGCCTGTCACCGCCGCACCTGCGCCCGTACGTGCTGGGGTGGGCGGGCTTTCGCACCCGGGCGGGAGAGCCCGCCCACCCCAGCCGGATGCTGCCGCTCAACGTGGCCACGCTGATCATCGACTTCACCGGCAGGGGCCCGATCGTCACCGGTCCCCGCGCCACGGCGACGTTCTCGGCCCATACGCCGTGGCGTCACGGGGTGGCGGTCGGGCTCACCCCCGCCGGGATGTCGGCGCTGACGGGGACGCCCATATGCGAGGTGGCCGGCACGACCGCGCAGCTGGAAGATCTCCTCGGCACCCGTGCCGCGGAGCTGACCGACCGGCTGATCGCGTCGGCGAGCTGGGCGGACCGCTTCAGCCTGCTGGAGGAGCGGCTGACGGCGTGGCTGCGCCCCGACGCCAACCCCGACGACCTGATCATGCACGCCTGGCGGCGGCTGCAGGAGCCGTCTGGCCCGCCCACCATCGGGTCCCTCGCCGGTGAGCTGGGCGTCAGCCGTCGTTACGTCGAGCTCGGATTCCGCCGGGTGGTGGGACTGTCGCCCAAGACGGTGGCCCGGATCGCCCGATTCCAGCGGGCCATGGACACGTGGAGACGGCCCTCGGCCACCCTGGACGAGGCCGTCGCCTGCGGTTACGCCGACCAGCCTCACCTCACCCGCGAGATCCGGGCGATGGCGCAGATGACACCGAAGCAGCTGTTCGCATTCGTTCAATACACCGATCGGCTCACCGGCTAGCGTGACCTTCCACTCCGGACCGAACGAGTGCCGGGGGAGAGGAAGGGCAACACGTCATGGCAGGCGTTCTCGCGACCGATCCCACCCTCGCCGACTTCGGCAAGGACCCGCTGTGGATCACCCTCGTCAAGGCCGTGACGCTGTTCCTCTTTCTGGCGCTGGGAGTCGTCTTCGGGGTCTGGTTCGAGCGCAAGCTGATCTCGCGGATGCAGCACCGCTACGGCCCCAACCGGGCCGGCACGTTCGGCCTCCTGCAGTCGGTCGCCGACGCGATCAAGATGGGCTTGAAGGAGGACATCCTCCCGCGCACGGTGGACCGGGTGCTCTACCTGCTGGCGCCGGTCATCATGGTGGCCGGCGTTCCTGGCCTTCTCCATCGTGCCGTTCGGGCCGGTCGTGAACCTGTTCGGCGTGCAGACGCCGCTGCAGCTGGTGGACCTGCCGGTGGCGGTGCTGTTCATGCTGGCCATGGGTGCGGTGTCCGTCTACGGCGTGGTGCTGGCCGGGTGGTCGTCGCGCTCGCCGTACGC
Organism: Nonomuraea sp. NPDC000554; assembly: GCF_040300065.1. Lineage (NCBI taxonomy): Bacteria > Bacillati > Actinomycetota > Actinomycetes > Streptosporangiales > Streptosporangiaceae > Nonomuraea > Nonomuraea sp. NPDC000554. The sequence continues at coordinate 46,323 of NZ_JBEPDC010000008.1, forward strand.
GCTGCTCGGCGGTCTGCGCTCGGCGGCCCAGGTGGTCTCCTACGAGATCGCGATGGGGCTGTCGTTCGTGGCCGTCTTCCTGTTCGCCGGGACGCTGTCGACGTCCGAGATCGTCAAGGCGCAGGAGCAGACCTGGTTCGCGGTGCTGCTGATCCCTTCGTTCCTGGTCTACGTGATCTGCATGTTCGGTGAGGCCGCGCGCATCCCGTTCGACCTGCCGGAGGGTGAGGGCGAGCTGGTCGGCGGGTTCCAGACCGAGTACTCCTCGTCACTGAAGTTCGCCCTGATCATGATGGGGGAGTACCTGCACACCTTCACCGCCGCCGGCATCGCCGTCACGCTGTTTCTGGGCGGCTGGCGCGCGCCGTTCCCGATCTCGCTGTGGGAGGGCGCCGACCAGGGCTGGTGGCCGGTGCTGTGGTTCTTCATCAAGTTCGTGCTGACCTTCAGCTTCATCGTGTGGGTGCGGGCCTCGCTGCCGCGCGTGCGCTACGACCAGCTGATGTCGCTGGGCTGGAAGGTGCTGTCCAACGAGCCGACGGCCGGCGGCTTCCCTGTGCCACCGCTAGACCTGCCGCACTACCACGGCCTTCCCCGGCCGTGAGCGCCTCGGACAGGTTCCAGTTCGTCAACGGGGTGTGGAGGGACCACGGACGCCGGGCCATCATCGTCGAGATGACCCGCGCCGCGGCCCCCACGAACTCCCGGTAGGCCCTACGACAGCGCCTTCCGCAGCACCTCCGCGAACTCCACCGGCTTCCAGAGGAAGCCGCCGTGGTCGCCGGGGAACACGACCGGCGGCGTGCCCAGCAGCTCGGCCAGCGCCGTGGACGTCGGGTGCGTGACCAGGCCGCCCGAGGTGGCGCCGATGCCGACGACGACACGGGCCGGGCCGGCCGTCAACGCGGCCACGTCGGGCACGTAGCGGGTGGTGCCGCGCAGCTCGTGGGCGAAGAAGCGGGCGCTGTCGGCGAGGTCCTGCTGCGACGGCTCTCCCTGCTGCGGGGGCGCGGCGTCCTCGTCGAACCCGGAACTGATCATGAACTTCCGCCACGCCGCCTCGTGCCCCTCCCGGTGGAAGGTCGCGACGATGTCCTCGACCGTGGCGCGTCGCTCGGCGGCGTCGGGAAGCAGCTCCAGCAGGGGCGGCTCGTGCGCGACGAGTGTCCGCACCCGCCCCGGATGCCGCGCGACCAGCGCGAGGCCCGTCACCGCGCCGCCGCTGCTGCCGAACACGTCGGCGGACTCGGCCCCGAGGGCGTCCAGGAGGGCGGCGACGTCGTCCGCCCGCAGCTCGGGGGTGGAGTCCTGCTCGGGGTCGTCGAGCGGGCTGCCCGCGATGCCCCGCGGGTCGTGGGTGAGCACGGTGTGGTCGGCCGCGAGCGCGTCGGCCAGTGGCGCGAAGGCCGCCGCGCCCATCGGCGCCCCCACGACCAGCAGCAGCGGTCCGCTGCCGCGGATCTCGTAGCGAAGGCGTCCGCCTGGGATGTCGAGGGTGCGGGTGGTGGTCATGGCCGGGTGTCCTTCCTTGAAGGTCGTCGTTGACGACGGTAGGACTCCGGCCGAGGGCGAAACTCACCGCAGCGCTCACCACCGAAAGCGAGCTACCCGTGCTGGGCTGATGGTTCTGGCCGGAACAGGCCCGCGATGAGGGCGGCGAGGACGGCGAACAGGGCGGCGCTGATCAGCCCGACGGCGTGCAGGCCGCCGGTGAACGCGTCGTGTCCGGCCTGGACGAGGGCGGCGGCGTCCGCCGGAGGGAGGCCCGCCGCCGCGGCGCCGACGCCGGCGACCGTCTCCTGCGCGCGCCGCGCCGCCTCCCCGAGGACGTCGGCCGGGACGGCGCCGGCCATCCGCTGACGGTAGATCGTCGCGGCGACGGTGCCGAGGACGGCCATGCCGAGCGTCCCGCCCAGGTAGTTGGCGGTCTCCGACATCGACGCCGCGGACCCGGCCTTCTCGGGCGGGACGGACCCGACGACGATGGCCGTGCCGAGCGCGAACAGTGGGCCGGTGCCCAGCGCCAGGACGGTGACTCCCGCCACCGCCATCGCGGGGCCGTCGCCGCTGCCGACCCCGGCGAGCAGCGCCGCGCCCACGGCGGACAGGGCCAGCCCGCCCGCGATGGCCGTCTTGGGGGTGATCAACCGGGTGAGGGCCGGGGTCAGCAGGGTGCCCAGGGCGACGGCCAGCCCCATGGGCGCGAACCACAGCGCGGACTGGGCCGGCGCGTATCCGAGAACCGTCTGCAGGTACTGGGTGACCAGCAGGCCCGTACCGGCCATGGCGACGCCCGCGAGCATGAGCGCGGTCAGGACCAGGGTGAACGGCCGCTGCGCGAACAGGCGCAGGTTCAGCAGCGGGTGGTCGAGCCGCAGCTGCCGCCGGGCGAACGCCACCCCGAACGCGCCTCCGGCCACGATCGCCGCGATCGGCTCCGTCGGCGAATCGGTTCCGGCGGCGAGGTTCTTGATCCCGTAGACGATCGGCAGGATCGCCAGCAGGGACAGGGCCACGCTGGTGAGGTCCAGGCGGCCGGCGTCCGGACCGCGGTACTCGGGCAGCACCACGGGGCCGGCGAGGAGCAGCACGGTGATCACCGGCACGGCCAGCAGGAACACCGAGCCCCACCAGAAGTGCTCCAGGAGTATCCCGCCGACGACCGGGCCCAGGGCGCCGCCGGCGAACTGGCAGGTGGCCCATACGGCGATGGCCGCGCCGCGCTGCTTCGCGTCGCGGAACATGTTGGTGATCAGCGCCAGGGTGGAGGGCATCAGGGTGGCGCCGGCGATGCCGAGCAGGATCCGGCAGGCGATCAGCATGGCCGGGCTGATCGAGTACGCGGCCAGCACGGAGCCGACGCCGAACGCCGCTCCACCCGCCAGCAGGAGGCGGCGCCGGCCGATCCGGTCGCCGAGGGTCCCCATGGTGGTCACGAAGCCGGCCACCATGAAGCCGTAGATGTCGACGATCCACAACTGCTCGACACCGCTGGTGCCGAGGTCCGCGCTCAGCTGCGGCAGCGCCATGAACAGCGCGGTGATGTCCGCTGCCACGAGCAGGGTGGGCAGGGCGAGCACCGCCAGCCCCAGCCACTCCCGCAGTCCGGCCCGTGTCGGGGCGGCTGCCGACGCTATGTCCTGCACGATGATGCCTCTCTTGTCCTTGACGGTCTCGGCGCCCAGCGGGCGCCGACGCAAGGGAGTCGGAGCGGGCGTCGCGGGATCGACATCGGGCAGGGGACAGGCTCGGGAAAAGGCAGAATTCTTCTTCCGCGACGATGTCGAGGACGCCGAGGCGGCTCCGACCCACCTCACGAGAGGCTTCCGAAGGGACGCCGGAGCTCAGCGCAAGGAGTGAACCGTGAAGTACATGCTGTTGATCCATAACCGGCCGGGGTTCGTCGACGAGATGTCCGAGGCCGAGCGCGACACGTTGATGGGGGAGGTCGACGCCATCATGAAGGAGCTCACCGAGTCCGGTGAGCTGATCCGGGGTGAGGCGCTGGCCGACCCGTCCCAGACCAGGACGGTGCGGGTGCGCAACGGCGTCCCGGCGATCACCGACGGGCCGTACGTCGAGGCCAAGGAGCAGTTCGCCGGCTACCTGCTGGTGGAGTGCGACACGCCCGACCGGGCCGTCGAGATCGCTGCGCGCTGGCCCGACGCGCGGCAGTGGGCGATGGAGGTCCGTCCCGTCGTGCACCAGTCCGGGCCGCAGGTGTGACGCTCGCCCGGCCCGCCGGAGGAGGCCGTGGCCAGGCGCTTCCGGTGGGCCGGGACAGGCCGGCGGCCGATCCGTGACGAGGCCACGGCCGGGTACTTCCGGCGGTCTGGCCGCGACCAGGCCACGGCCGGGTACTTCCGGCGGGCCGAGGCGCGCCGCCGGTCTGTCCGCGCCGAGGTCACGGCGTCAGGGGTGTCGACGGTCGCAGCCAGGGCCTGACCAGCTCGTCCAGCCCTGGTGGGTACCGCCGTCGCCCGAGGACGTCCAGCCTGCCGGGGGCGGACCCGCCGTGGGCGGCACCACGGCGGTGCAGGCGCCGGCGGGAGGAGCCTGGTGCTCGCCGTCGTACCTTTCCAGCTTCGTCCACCACACCCGGTGCGTCAGCGGGACCCAGACGTTCCATGGCACCCGCGAGTCGACCGCCACCCGGCCGGGCGGCGGGGCGGGCAGCCAGTCCCGGCCTCCCGCCGGCGCCGACTTCGGCGCCAGATCCACGGCGAACGCCACGTTGACCGCCGCCAGCGCGGCCACCACCGTCAGCGTCCTGCGCGGGACGAGGGCCGCCACGACCAGGCAGGCCAGCAGCGCCAGCGCGACCGCCGAGGCGGCGACCATGTCCAGCGAGTCCCGCACGCCGCTGAGGAACGACACCTCCGGGAAGTCGAAGGCGATGAACGCGTAGCGCCGCAGCCGGTCTCCGGCGTACCAGGCGGCCACGCCACCGGTCGCGGCGAGCAGCCCCGCCGCCACGGCCGCGTACCGCAGGACGGCCGCGCGGCGGGCCCGGACGAGCACGACCAGGCCCGCCAGCAGCCACGCCACCGCGACGCACGCCAGGTACCGCCCGTAGACGTAGTTGCCGACGCGGTGCTCGTCCGGCAGCGCGGCCGACGAGGCGTACGCGATGCCCAGCGTGGTGACCAGCAGCGTCGCCGCGGTGACGCGGAGGGCGAACGGCGCGCCCCGCCGTACCGTCAGCGCGACCGCGGCCGCCAGGCCGATCCCGGCCAGCCCCCAGGTGCCGGCGATCAGATACCAGAGCTGGCCGACCGCCCCCGACAGCGCCCACGCCTGCCCTTCGACGCCGGTGAGCCGGGACGCCAGCAGCCCCGACAGGTCGCGCGGCCCTCCCGGGTAGAGCGCGGAGGACAGCGCGTCGTTCAGGACCTTGCCCGCCGCCGCCACCGCGGCCGCGACGCCGAGCGACACCAGCCCCGCCCGTCGCGGCACCCGCCTGGCGACCAGCAGCCCCGCCACGACCACGACATACACCGCCAGGACGACCGTGCCCCGCAGGTGCACGGCCATGGCGAACGCCGCCAGCCCGCCGGCCACCGCGCCCGCCCGCGCCGACCCGCTCCGCGCGAGGTCGTGGACGGCGAGCAGCCAGCCGAGCAGCACCGTGGGCAGGATCGCGTCGGCCAGCGCCAGCCCCGAGAACAGCAGCAACGCGGGCGCGAGCGCCGCGACGAACGCCAGGACCAGCGCCGCCCGCCTGCCCAGCTCCAGGCGCCGCAACCCGAGGTAGGCGAGCGGGTACGCGCCCGCCGCGACCACCGACCCGGCGACGACCACCGCCCGGTAGACGGTGGCGGGGTCGGAGGTGAACCAGTAGATCGGCGCCAGCAGCAGCGCGTAGCCGCCCTGATAGAACGTGGAGCCGGTGAAGTCCGCCCCGGGGCCGCCCGCCAGCCAGCGTGCCGCGATCAGGTAGCCGGTCTCGTCCGGATTGGCGACCGGGCCCGCGTGGTACCTGAAGAGCCACAGCCGCAGCACCACGTGCGCGAGGAACCCCCCGGCCAGGAGCCATCCCGGCGACCGGCCTGCGGGCCCGCTCACGTGAGTGCGTCGCGGCGTGCGGGGCCGGGCAACGGTCAGCATGATCTCCCCCTCGTCCGCCGGCGGGATGTTCCGCCGGTGCGGGGAAGTTCAGCAAGAGCGCGCTAACGCGCCCGTCACCACTTTTGGTTATGCGGGGGTTATGCGTGGGTCGTGATGAGCGGGCTCCTCGCGTCCCGTGCGCGTGCTCGCGCGGAAGGGGGAGGCCGCACCAGCCGGCGGATGTTCCTCGCCGACCGGCGCGCCTCCACCTCCGGGCGCCGCGCGCCCGCACGGCCGGCCTCGGGCGCGCCGTGTCCGGCCCGGCGAGGTGTCCGATCGCGCGCGGTCGCGCCTTTCAGGCGAGGGTGGCGGTCACAGTGTCGACACGGGACGAGTCCGCCACACGGGCCATTCCCTGCTCGATGGCCTCGATGATCCGCGGCCGCAGCTCGGCGGCGCTGATGATCGCGTCCACCGAGCCGACCTCGACCGCGCGCTGGATGCTGTGCACCCGGTCGAACTCGGCGGCGACCTCGCCGAGCTTCTCCGCCCGGACGGTGGACTGCACCTCGGCGAGCTGGGCGCTCAGCGCCGCCCGCTCGGCGCCGCCGGCCGCCGAGACCTGCGTCTGCAGCTCGGTCACCCGCGGGTCGGTCGCGGTGCGGTTGTTCACCTCACCGGAGAACACCACGGCAGCCGCCGGGGCACCGCCGAGCACCGAGGCGAACGAGCCCTCCAGCGCCAGCACGGTCATGTTCGGGTTGAGCGCCTTGGAGAACACCACGAACGCGCCGCCGTGGTAGCGGGAGATCACGCAGAACACGATCGGCCCGTCGAAGTTGACGATCGCCCGGCCGATCTCCGCGCCGTACTCCAGCTGGAGCTTGCGCATCGACTCCGGCGAACCGTCGAATCCGGACAGGTTCGCCAGCACCACCAGCGGCCGGTTGCCGGACGCCGAGTTGATCGCCCGCGCGGTCTTCTTCGACGACCGCGGGAACAGCGTGCCCGCGGTGTAGGTGTCCGGCCCGTCAGTGGGCGGGAAGCCGCGCCGCGGCACCGACCGTGACTCGATGCCGATCAGGCAGACCGGCCGGCCGCCGATGTGCACGTCCTGCACCGCGGACGTGTCCGCGTCGGCCATGCCTGCCCAGCGCTCCAGCACCGGGTGATCCTGGTCGGACAGGGCGCGCATCACCGTGCGGATGTCGAACGGCTTCTTGCGGTCGGGGTTGTGCTCGGCCGAGAAGATCTGGCCGACGGTGGTGAAGTCGCTGCCGGCGATCGCGTGCGGAAACTCGGAGACGTCGCGGTCGACCGGGTCGATGGTGTGGGCCCGCCGCGGCGTCGTCTCGCCGGGCACGACGTAGGTGTGGTCGTAGTGCGCCATCAGCACGTCGCGGGCGGCCGGCAGGTTGGGCGCCCAGTACTGCGCCTGGCCGTTCGGCCCCATGACGCGGTCGTAGCCGCCGATGCCGAAGTTGTCCTCGGCCGACACGCCGCCGGAGAAGTCCAGCGCCTGCTTGCCGGTGAGGACCATCGTCGAGTCCGGCGTCATCACCAGGATGCCCCTGGTGTGCATGAGCATCGTCGCTTCGGCGTTCCAGTACGGCTGGGCGCCGACGGTGATCCCGGCGACCACGATGTTGATCTCACCGCCGTCCTGGGTGAACGTGACGATCCGCTTGAGCGCGGCCGCGACCCAGTCCATGTTCTCGGTGCCCGAGGTCATCGAGATCCGCGCGCCTGCCGACAGCGCGAACCACTCCAGCGGGACCCGCATCCGCTCGGCGAGGTCGAGCGCGGCGATCACCCGGGAGCACTCCGGCTCCGACAGCGCGCCCAGCGCCTTCGTCGGGTCGCCGAGCAGGACCACGCGGGTGACGCCTTCGGGGTGCCGCTCGGTCGGCGTCGTGACGACGCCCGCGATGATCGCCGCGGAGTTCTTCCCCTTCGGCCGGTCCACCGGCACGAGCGCGCCGTGCTCGTCGAGGTCGTGCTCGACGAAGCCGCCCTCGGGCCCGGCGAGCAGGCCGGTCAGCTCGTACGGGTAGACGTTCCCGCGCCGGGCCGCGCGCAGCACCTTCTGGCGGTAGTCGTCCAGCGGCTGCACCGGCTCCGTTGACGGCGCGCCGACGTGCAGGCTCGCGCCGTGGCCCGGGTCGAGCGTGATCCGCACGGCGACCTCGGTCAGCTCGCCTGCGGAGTTGCGCTGGCGGGCCACGAACTGGACCTCCTCCAGCCCCGCTCCCGCCGTGGTCGGCAGGACGCGCTGGACCAGCGCGTTCAGCTCGTCGGTGGACAGCTCGGTCGACGGCCAGACGTACATCATGATCCGGTTGGTGTCGAACCGCTTGTTCTGGGGGCGCTGCGCCTGGATGTTGCGGATCGCGTCCAGGCACGCGGTGATCGCGTCCTCCACCGCGGGCAGCGCGACCAGCGTGCCGTCAGCCTCGCGCAGCGGCGTCAGGTCTCGGACCTGGCCCATCGCGATGAGCCGCTCGTCCGCTGGGTTGCTGCGCGCGACGGCCTTGAACAGGTAGATCTCCTCGTCCGCGGACGGCAGCCGGGTGAGGTCGAACTCGCGCAGCCGCTGCAGCTGCAGGCGCTGCGCGATCTGCGGGTGCAGGCCGCGGATCAGCCGGTCCTCGGCGAAGCCCGCGCCGCGAGCTCCGTCGGGCCGGAAGGTGAAGTGGTGGTGCATCACGGCGCCGCTGGTGCCGACGACGGTGGTGGTGATCCGCCGGACGCCCGCGGGCTGCGGGTGCTCGGCGAGGAGCTGTCCGAGGCGCACCGCCATCGCGTCGGCGTCCGGCTGGTCCTCCCACGTGACGTAGAGGTCGGCGACCAGCCCGCGCTCGGCGACGTCGGCGGCGAACGAGCCGACGGCGCCGATGGCGTCGGGCAGGGCGGTGATGTCGACGGCGGTGGTGACCACGCGGGTCACGCCGCGTGAGCCGGTGTGCTCGGCGGTGACGAACCGGCAGCCCGCGGCCTCCCGCGCGGTGACCTCGGACAGCCCGCGGTTGCCGTAGTAGCGGCGGGTCAGCACTTCCAGCAGCGGCGCGTGGTCCCGTCCGAGCCGCCCGATTTGCTGGCCGATCAGCCGGACCAGCGGCTCGGCGCTGGCCACCATGTTCTGGATCCGCTCGGCGCGGTCCGGCGCGTCCGGGTCGCGGTCCAGGTAACGCAGCTCGTCGCGCACCGCGGCGTAGACCTGGGCGCGGTTGCGGCGCAGCAGCGGCTGGGTGAACCAGCGGAACACCACGCCGAGGGCCAGGTCGGACACCGTGGGGAAGCGCACCTGCGTGGCCTCGACCAGGTACTCGAGGGTGAGCGCGGCGCGTTTGCCGAACGACTCGAGCGGCGGCACGCCGGCCAGCCACCGGCGCAGCAGCTCCGACACGATCGCGACGTCGGTGCTCATCCGCTGCTGGGCCAGGAAGATCCGGAAGACCGCGGCCTCCAGCTCCGGCGTGCGGTCGAGGCCGTCGATGCCGTAGTGGGCGAGGACCTTGGTGAGCGTGGCCCGGAAGCTTTCAGTGACGCCGGCGCGCTCGACGTCGAGGCTCTGCAGGTAGCTGTGGAAGAACTCGCGCGGGCTGTGCACCGGGCTGCCCGGCTCGACGTCGAGCTCGCCGCCCGGCTTGTTGCGGCTCAGCTCGGACAGGTCGGCGAACAGGGTGAGCAGGTCCAGCTCGCCCTCGTGCGGCCGCCCGCCCAGTTCGGCGCGCGCGTCCAGGTACGCCGACAGCACCCGCTTGTGGTCGTGCGGGTCGACGTCGAAGCCGAGCAGCAGGCTGCGCAGGTCCTGCAGGCCGCGCTCGACGCGCTCGCCCGCGGACGCCCCCGCGGGCTCCGCGGGCAGTTCGATCTCGACGGCCTCGGCGGCCGACTCCGTCTCCTCGGCGCGCTCGTCGGGCAGCGGCTCCAGCCGCATCAGCGGCGCGCCGGTCTCGACCTGGCTGCCCACCGACACCGGGCACTCACGGACACGGGCGCGGAACGGCGCGCGCAGCACCGTCTCCATCTTCATGCTCTCCAGCACCACGATCGGCGCGCCCGGCTCGACCTCGTCGCCGACCGACAACGGCGTCGCGACCACCAGCGCGGGCGCGGGGGAGCGGACGACACCGCCGTCGTCGCGGCTGATCCGGTGCGTGACGCCGTCGACCTCGACCAGGTGGATCGGCCCGTGGGTGGCCGACACCAGCCGGAACCGGCGGCCGTTGACCACGATCTGGCCGCTGTGCGCGTCGAAGCGCTCCACCTCGACGTCCGCCGGGTGCACGGCACCGCCGCCGGAGACGCCGACGCGGAACCGCCTGTGCCCGACCCGGGCCACACTCACCCGGTAGCCGACGCCGCGGAGCTTGAGGTCCAGCGGACGGCCCGAGTCGTGCTGCACCTGCGGGCGCCCGCCGTACGCGGTGGACAGCAGCCGCTGACGGCTGACCTCCTCCTCGTCCTGGTAGGCCTCGATCGCGGCGGCGGCCAGGGCGATCGCGGAGTGCCGGTGGCTGACCAGGCGGCCCTCGGCGCGCACGCGGTCGATCCAGCCGGTGTCGGCGCTCGCGTCGATGACCTCGGGCTGGTCGAGGAGGTCGAGCACGAAGCTCTTGTTGGTGGCGCCACCCTCGATGATCACGGTGGTCTCGGCCATCGCGCGGCGCAGCCGGCCCAGCGCCTGTTCGCGGTCGCGGCCGTAGGCGATGATCTTCGCGATCATCGAGTCGAAGTCGGCCGGGATGGTGTCGCCCTCGCTGACGCCGGTGTCCACGCGGATGCCGGGCCCGGCCGGCAGCACCAGGCGCGCGATGCGGCCCGGGGCGGGCGCGAAGTCACGGTCGGGGTCCTCGGCGTTGAGCCGGGCCTCGATGGCGTGGCCGGCCTCGCCCGGCTGGGCGCCTTCCAGCCTCCCGCCGTTCGCCACGTGCAGCTGCAGCCGGACCAGGTCGGTGCCGGTAGTGATCTCGGTGATCGGGTGTTCGACCTGCAGCCGGGTGTTGACCTCGAGGAAGGCGAATAGCTTCGCGCCGGGGTGGTAGAGGAACTCGACGGTGCAGGCGCCGCGGTAGCCGACGGCCACGGCGAGCCGCTCGGCTGACGCCTTCAGCTCGGCAGCCTGCTCGATCGCCAGGACCGGGGAGGCGGACTCCTCGATGATCTTCTGGTTGCGCCGCTGCACCGAGCAGTCCCGGACGCCCAGCGCCCACGCGGTGCCCTGCCCGTCAGCGATGACCTGGACCTCGACGTGCCGGGCGCCGGTGACCAAGCGCTCCAGGAAGACCACGCCGGAGCCGAACGCACGTAGCGCCTCCTGGCTGGTGCGCTCGTAGGCGTCGGTCAGATCCTCCTTCGAGGCGACCATGCGGATGCCGCGCCCGCCGCCGCCCGCGGTCGCCTTGAGCATCAGGGGGTAGCCGATCTCGTCGCCGGCGCGCAGCGCGTCCTCGAGGGTGGCGACCTCGCCGCGGCTCCACGGCGCGACCGGGACGCCGACCTCCTCGGCGATGAGCTTGGCGCCGATCTTGTCGCCGAGCTTGCGCATCGCCTCCGCGCTCGGACCGACGAAGGTGACGCCGATCTTCTCGCACAACTCGGCGAACGCCGGGTCCTCGGCGACGAACCCCCAGCCGACCCACGCGGCGTCGGCCCCGGTCTCCACCAGCGCCCGCTCCAGGACGGCGTGGTCGAGGTACGGGCGGGCCGAGGCGGGCCCCAGCGGGTAGGTGACGTCCGCTTCACGGACGAAGGTCGCGTTGCGGTCAGCGTCGGTGTAGAGGGCGACCGTCTCGATTCGCGCCCCGGTCTCCGCTGAAAGATCCCGGACGGCGTGAATGAGCCGCATCGCAGCCTCTCCACGGTTGACGATGGCGACACGACTGAACACCGGCTGAGCCTCCCCATTTCCCACGCGCAGCAGGCGACGTCCGGGGGGAGCGTCGCCTGCACCTATCTCTACCCTGCTCGATATCCGCCGGGTTCACCAATGTCCCGCATCGCGCATGGCGGAGCGGATGCGTTGTGGGAATCCCACAAAAGGCGAGTCGGCCACACCGCCCGGCCGCCGTTTCACGCAAGGTCTGCCACAAACACGCCTGCACCCTGCGGTGTGCTCACATCAAACCCCGGTCCGCGATCGTCAGCACATTCCCCTCAGGCTCGCCGACCACTCCTGATCAGCGCGGAACCGGTGCCACGGCTCCCGTCCCCCGAAGCTTGCGGGGCGAGGGGCATGGCGGGCCAGTCACCCGCGCCGGCCACGATGAGCAGGTCGGCCTCGGGGACGTCGTCCAGAGTGGCGACCGCGACCGGATCACCCGGCGCGACACGGCTCGCGCCGCTTCGGCAGGCGGCGGCGTTCGCCGGCGCGCCGGGCGAAGCGGCCGGGTATCACCCGAGGTCAGCGGAGGGATCGGCCGCGTTCGGCGGCTGGTCACGCGTTCGCTGACGGCACCTCCAGGCGTCCGCCGCCGTCCACGTGCAGCGTGGTGCCGGTCAGGAACGGGTTGGTCAGCGCCATGAGCGCCGCGGCCGCGATGTCGGCGGGCTGTCCGACCCGTCTGGCGGGGTTTCGGACGGCGACGTCGCGGAAGAAGGCGTCCTTCTCCGCGCCCATCCGGTCCCATGCGCCGGAATCCACCACGCCGGGGGAGAGGGCGTTGACGCGGACCGGCGCGAGCTCCACGGCCAGAGCCGCGGCCAGGAAGCTGACCGCCCCGTTCGTCGTGGCCATCACGGAAAGGCCAGGTGACGGCCGCCATGCCACGAAACCCGAGAACAGGAGCATGGCCCCGCCCGCGGCGAACCGCGGCGCGAGATGCTTGGCGAGCATGATCGGGCCGATCACCTTGGCGTCGAACGCGCCGGCGACCGCCGTCCTGTCCAGCTCGCCGACCGGGCCGTTGGCGTGCGCCGCGGCGAGCGAGACCAGGTAGTCGAGCTCCCCGACCTGCTCGGCCAGCGCGCGGATCGACGCCTCGTCGCCGAGATCCACGCGCGCCGCGCCGACGCCGTTTCCGATCCTGGACGCGGCGGCCTCCACACGGGCCGGGTCGCGCCCCGCGAGCGTGACGATCGCGCCGGCGGCGGCGGCCTGCGCCGCGATCTCCCGCCCGATCCCCGAACCGCCTCCGACGACGACGAGCCTCTTGCCGGCCAACTGGGTTGTCATGTGCTCCTCCTTGGTGTCGCTCCTTTCAGCACGTCGCATCCCCAGCTCTCATCCCTTCGTGATCCGCATAGTTTTGATGCCTGCCATAAGATGAGCGAATGGCTACGTTGCGAGCCCTGGAATGCCTTCTCGCCGTGCTCGACGCGGGATCGATCACCAAGGCGGCCACCCGCCTGCACATGTCCCAGCCCGCGCTGTCGCATCAGCTGGCCGCGCTCGAACGGGAGATCGGCGCGCCCGTCGTCGAGCGCCTCCCCCGGGGAGTGCGGCCGACCGCCGCGGGCCGGGCCATGGCCGACGACGCGCGAGCCGCGCTGCTGGCCGCCGGCCGGGCCGTGCACGCCGGACGCGAGGCCGCCCGCGGCTCGGCCGGCCTGCTGCGCATCGCCTGCGCGGAGAGCATGACGGCCGGGCTGCTGGCACCTGTCCTGCGCACCTGGCGACGCCTGCGCCCCGATGTGCGGCTGGCGCTGACCGAGACCACCAGCGCTGACACGCTCGCCCGGCTCGTCGAGGCCGAGGAGGCCGACATCGCCCTCGGCCCGCGCCCCACCCGATGGGCCGGGCACACCGTCGTGATCGGAACCGAGGAGATCGTCGCGGCCATGCATCCCGAGCACCCGCTGGCCGCGGGCACATCCGGCGTGACCTTCGCCCAGCTCGCCGAGGAGCCCGTCGTCGGATACCACCCCGACAACGGGCTCGGCGGCTGGCTAGACACCGTCGCCGCCGGGCACGGGGTCACCCTGACCGCCGTCACGCGTACCCGGCAGGCGGCCACCGCGGCACAGCTGGCCGGTGCCGGCATCGGCGTCGCGCTCGTCCCGACCACCGCGCTCACCAGCCCCTTCCCAGGAGCCCTCCGCCGCCTCCAGCCGCAGCTCACCCGCGAGGTGATCGCGCTCGTCGCCAACCCCAGCGACACTCTCGTGCGCCGGTTCGCCGCCGACATCCGCCGCAACGGAGTTCCCGTCCCCGAGCCGATCACGGCCGAACTCCAGTCGTGACGTCTGATCGGTGGCCGCGGCGTCATCTGGGCGTCACCCGACGCGGCGCCGAGCAGGCCGCCGGTAGCCCGCGGGTCGCCGTGCCGCTTCGAGGATCTCAGAGGGCGATCATCGGGACGGCGACGCCAGGCCGGCCTCGTAGGCGATGATGACGAGCTGGACCCGGTCGCGGGCGTCGAGCTTGGCGAGCAGCCGCGTCACGTACGTCTTGACGGTGGCGACGCTGATGAACAGGTCGGCGGCGATCTCGGTGTTGGACCTGCCGTGCCCGACGAGGGTCAGCACCTCGCGCTCCCGCTCGGTGATGCCGTCGAGCGGACGGTGGCGCGGGGCGGACGCGGGGCGTCCCGCGAACTCCTCGATCAGCCGGCGGGTGACGCTCGGCGCGATCAGGGCGTCGCCGGCGGCGACGACGCGGATCGCCGCGAGGATGTCGTCGAGGGCCATGTCCTTGACAAGGAACCCGGACGCGCCGGCGCGCAGCGCGCCGTAGACGTGGTCGTCGTCGTCGAAGGTGGTCAGGACGATGACGTGGGCTCCGCCGGTGCCCGCGGTGATCAGGCGGGTGGCGTCGATGCCGTCCATGCCGGGCATGCGGATGTCCATCACCACGACGTCGGGGTGGACGTTCTCGGCCAGCTGGACCGCTTCCGCGCCGGTGCCGGCCTCTCCGACGACCTCGAGGTCGGGGGCGTCGGCGATGACCATCCGCAGGGCGGTGCGGACCAGAGGCTGATCGTCGGCGAGCACGACGCGGACGGTCATCGGACCCCCGCCGGGACGGGCAGGCGGGCCGCCACCCGGAAGCCGCCCTCGGGGCGCGGCCCGGCGGAGAACTCCCCGCGCAGCAGGCCGACCCGCTCGCGCATCCCGACCAGGCCGTACCCGCTCACCCTGGCGCCGCCGCGGCCGCGGCCGCTGTCGAGGACCTCGATGGAGAGCTCCTCGTCGCGGTAGTCGATGGACACCTGGCACGAACGGGTGCCCGCATGGCGGACCACGTTGGTGACCGCCTCCTGGATGATGCGGTAGGCGGACACGTCGATCTCCGCGGGCATCGGACGCATCTCGCCCCGCCACCGCACGTCGACGTGGACTCCCGCATCTGTCGTCGTGGCGGCCAGCCGGTCGACGTCGGCCAGGCCGAGCCCCGGATCGGACGCCGCCGGCGCCCCATGTTCCGGTTCCCCCTCACGGAGCGCGCCGAGGGTCCGGCGCAGCCCGGACAGCGTCTGCCTGCCGACCGTCTCGATCTCGCCCAGCGCGTCGCGCGCCCGCACCGGCTGCGTGTCGATGACCCGCCGTGCCGCGCCGGCCTGCAGGGCGATGACGCCGATGCTGTGCGCGACCGCGTCGTGCAACTCGCGCGCGATGCGGAGCCGCTCGCCGGTGACCGCCTGGGCCGTGGCCTCGGTGTTCAGCCTCTCGGCGTACTCGCGGGCCTGGTGCACCGAATGGCCCACCAGCCAGGCGATGACGGCCGTCATGCCCACGGCCAGCTCCGCCGAGGTTCCGATGACCCAGCCGAACAGCAGCCGCATGGTCAGGTAACCGGCCAGCACGGCGAGCGCCATGGCGACGGCGACGACCCCGGCCCGGCGCGGCCTGGTCGCCGCGATGAAGTACAGCGCGACATCGACCGCCAGGAACTGGGCCAGTGGGATCTCCCCCACGCCCAGAGGGACGGGGGCGATGGCCGAGGCGGCGAGCAACAGGACCATGGCCTGGAGCGGTCGGCGGTGCAGCCGAGCGCTGCCGGCCAGCGCCAGGGCGGTGGCCACCGCCAGGAACACCAAGCCGTCCCACCGGTAGACCAGGACGCCGGCGGGCACGGCGGGCTCCGCCTCGCCGGGCAGCCTGACCCGTACGAGGAACGTGAACGCCAGCCCCGCACACCAGGTCAAGGCCGTCCAGGCGCCGGGAGGCACCCGCTTGAGCAGGGGGAGCGGTGGTGTGACGTGCATGGGCAGATCGTAGCGACGTGGCCTTCGACCAGGCATCAGACCCTGGTTGTACATCCATGGTCCACCTGCGCTCCCGCAAAAGCCACCAGCGGTCCGATGTGGTGCGACGCCGCCCTGCGGCACCGTCGTTCCGGTGATCGAAGCCAACGAACCGACCTGCACGGCCCATGCCGGGGTCCCCGGCCCTGACAGCGCCCCCAACGGAACGCGGCGGACATCCGGCCCGGCGCCGCACCCGCACGGGGGGCGCGCCGACCGGTTGCCGTATTCAGGCGGGGATCGTGCTGATTGGGTGCCGTATCCAAGCGGAGGGCGCGCCGATCGGGCGCCGTATTCAGGCGGGAGCCGCGCGGGCCTGGAGCCGCACCCACGCCGGGGGCGTCTGCGCGGTGACCGGCGCGGGGGGCGTCTGCGCCGTGGGCTGCTTGCCGCGCTCGTCGTCGCGTCGGTGGCCGTGCCGGTGGCGGGTGCGGCGCGCTCCGCGTCCGTTCCGGCGCCCGTCCCGCCTGTCCAGCCCCTGCTGCGGTCCGCGACCCCCGCGGCCCTGGCCGAGCGGTACGCCGCCAGCCACGCCGCCATCCTGGCGGCCGAGCAGATGGCCGCCCGCAACGGTCACCAGGGCCGGGCCGCGATGCTGCGCGCCATGGCGGACCCGTCGCGGCGGTTCCTGTCCTTCGACGGCCGCGACGGCGGCCGCACCGTCGAGGTCTTCGGCGAGCTGTCGCGGGCCGAGCGGATCGCCGTGCTGGTCCCCGGCTCCGACACCAACCTCGACAAGTACGGACTCCTGCGAGGCGGCTCCATCAGGCTGCAGCAGGCGCTCGGCGACCGGTCCGCGGTGATCGCCTGGCTCGGATACCGGACGCCGAGCACCGTGAGCTTCCAGGCGGCGACGCCCGGCCGTGCCGACGAGGCCGCCCCCGCCCTGCGCGCGTTCGTGCGGGAGCTGGGCGCGGCCCTGCCCGCCGCCCGCATCTCCATGCTGTGCCACTCCTACGGGTCCGTGGTCTGCGGCAGGGCCGCGCCCGGGCTGGACGTCGCGAACATCGTCCTGTACGGCAGCGCCGGGGTCACCGTCGACAACGCCGCCGCGCTGCGCACCCGGGCGACCGTCTGGGCGGGCCGGGGCTCCGGCGACTGGATCGCCGCGATCCCGCACACGCGGCTCCACCTGCCGTTCACCACCTTCGGGTTCGGCGTGGACCCGGTCTCCCCGCGGTTCGGCGCCCGAGTGTTCGCGGCGGGCGACGGCGGCCACAGCGACTACCTGAAGCTCGGCTCGCTGCCGCTGAGGAACATCGCCCGGATCGTCTCCGGCCAGGCTCCGACCGAGGTGGGCCGCGATGCGTGACCTCATCAGGGTAGTGACATCAGGGGCAGCGCAATGAGTGGCATCGACATCAGGGGCATCGACGCGGCGACCCCGCCCGACCGCGACCGTGGCGTCGACGCGCTGCGCGCCCTGGCCATCCTCGGCGTGGTGCTCGGCCACTGGCTGGTGACGGCCCTGGTCGTCGACAGCGGCACGGTGCGCGGCGCCAGCCCCCTGCGCCAGCTGCCGCAACTCACCCCGGTCTCCTGGGTGTTCCAGACCCTGGCGGTGTTCTTCCTGGTGGGCGGGCACGTGGGGGCGAATGGCTACGCGTCCGCCCGTGCCAGGGGCGGGACGTACGGGCGGTGGCTCGGGGCTCGGATGTCCCGGCTGTTCAGGCCGGTCGCGGCCGTGCTGGTGGTGTGGACGGCGGCGGCGGGCGCGATGCTGGCGTCCGGGGCCGATGCGGAGGCCGTGCGCACGCTGGTCAAGCTGGTGCTGTCGCCTCTGTGGTTCCTGCTGGTCTTCGCCGTGCTGACGGCGGTGACGCCGCTGGCCGCCAGGTTGCACCCGGTCGTGCCGCTCGCCGTCGTCGCGCTCGTCGACCTCTTCCGGCTCGGTCTGGGCGGCCCCGCCTGGCTCGGCTGGGTCAACGTGGCGGCCGGCTGGCTGGTGCCGTACTGCCTGGGGGCGGCCTGGGCGAGAAGTGCGGAGCGTGGCCATGCGGCCTGGGCCAAGGGAGGGCTGACCAGCCGTGCGGCCTGGGTCATGGGAGGGCTGACCAGCCGTGCGGGCGGGTGGGCGCTGCTGCTCGGTGGGGCCGCCGCCAGCGCCGGGCTGGTCCTGTGGGGTGGGTACCCGGCCGCCATGGTCGGGGTGCCCGGCGCCGCCGTCTCGAACCTGGACCCGCCCACCCTCGCGGCCGTGACCTTCGGGCTCGCCCAGTGTGGGGCGGCGCTGCTGCTGCTCGGCCCGCTGCGCCGGGCGCTGCGCCGCCCTGCCGCGTGGGCGGCGGTGGCGCTGGTGAACCTGTCCGCGATGACCGTCTTCCTCTGGCACCAGACCGCGATGATCGCGGTCACCGCGATCGGCCTGCTCGCGGGGGTGTTGCCGGGCCTGCACACCGTCCCGGACGGGTTCGGCTGGGTGCTCGCCCGGCTGGCCTGGCTTCCGGCGTTCGCGGTGGCGCTGCTGGTGTGCTGGGCCGCGTTCCGCACGTACGAGCAGGGACGTCCGCAGACGCGCGGCGGGGCCACGACCGTACGCGAACGTCCGCCCGCCGATTCTCCGACTGCGCGGCACGCCTAGGACGGCGTCCCGCGGCTCACGCCCGCCATGGACGTCTCAGGACGGGACCCCAGTGAACCACAAGCTGTGATATGATCATTTTGTCATGAACAGTCATGACACTTCACAGCCTCGCATGGTCCTCACAGGTGACCCCGGCAGCCCGGCTTCACTCTTCGTGGCAGCCATGAACTCCGGCGACCCCGACGCCATCGACCGCGCCTACGAGGACGAAGGCGTCCTCGTCCCAGTGCCCGGCCATCCCGTCACCGGTGCGGCGCGGTTCGCCGCCAACGAGCACCTGCAGAGCCTGGGCCTGCCGATCGAGGCGCGTCCCCGGCACGCCTACGTCGCGGGTGACATCGCGCTGCTCATCGTGGACTGGTCGATTCGCGGCACCGCGCGGGACGGCAGCGCCGTCGACATGAGCGGGACCGCCACCGACGTCGTCCGGCGCGGTTCGGACGGCCAGTGGCGCTACGTCATCGACAACCCCCATGGCACCGCCTGACGAAGGAAGCCGGTAGCCGCCCCGCACGCCACGACGATCACCGGGATGGTCATGGACGTGCGGGGCGAACCCGGGCGAGCGCGACCACCACCGCCGCGGCAGGCCAGATCGGATACAGGTAGACCACCAGGAACCCGGGCGGGCACGCCCGACCTCGTCTATCTCACGGGCATGGGCGGCGGCAGATGTCGGATGCGCCCTCGGGTTCGGCGCCTACCGCAGGTCACCGCCGAAGTCGGCTTACGTTGCCGAAACGTTACATTCTTTGAAACGATTTTTCACTTGCCTCGATCAAGGGCGGATGCCTTTAATTTGGCCAGCCATCCAAACTAATTGGAGCGTGGTGTGAACCAGAACAGGGGCGGCGGCCGCATCGCGGACCCGACGAGTCGCACCAGATCTGCGGGAACCCCCGCGGACCAGGCCAGCGTGCGCCGCTCCAACCTTGCCCTGGTCCTGCGGCACGTGAGCGATCACGGCCCCTGCGCCCGCTCGGCTGTCGCCGTCGAGACGGGGTTGAACAAAACCACTGTCACCAGCCTGGTGAGCGAGCTGCAAGCGCGCGGACTGGTCAAGGAAGCGGGGCCGCAGCACGCGGGCTCAGTCGGTCGGCCGGGCCTCGCGCTCGTCCTCGACGGCTCGCGGGTGGGCGCTCTGGGCGTGGAGGTCAATGTCGACTACATCGCCGCCTTCGTCACCGACCTGGCCGGCAGGGTCCTCATCGACCGGCGCATCAGCTTCGACGCCATGGGATCCGGCCCGGAACGCTCGCTGGACGAGCTGACCCGGGCGGTCGAGCGCGCCATGGCCGACCTCGACCGGCTCGGTGTCGTACTGGCGGGGATCACGGTGGCCGTCCCCGGTCTGATCGACACGACCACGGGCACCGTCGTCTTCGCCCCGAACCTGGGCTGGCACGAGGTGGCAGTAGCCGAGCGGCTGTCGCGCGCCGGCATCCCGCAGACCGTACCCGTGGCGGTGGACAACGACGCCAACCTCGCCGCGCTGGCCGAGTACACCTCCGGTGTCGCCGCGGGAACATCCGACCTGGTCTACCTCACCGGAGAGGTGGGCGTCGGCGGCGGCGTGATCTCAGGCGGCCGGCTGCTGAACGGCGCCGACGGGTTCGCGGGCGAGGTAGGCCATATGGTGGTCGACCCCGAAGGCGAGCGATGCGGCTGCGGACGCATCGGCTGCTGGGAGACCAAGGTGGGGCTCGCCGCGCTGGTCCGCATGGCCACTCCCGACCACGCCTACGGGACGAGCCGACACGTCGTCCGTGATCCGGAGGAACGGCTCGCCGACATCGAGCAGCGGCGGGCCGAGGGGGATCCTCGGGTCGACGCGGCCGTCACGCACGTAGGCCGGTGGCTCGGCCGCGGCTCCGCCTTGCTGGTCAACCTGTTCAACCCACGGGTGATCGTGCTGGGCGGCTATTTCGCCAGGCTCGCTGACAGGTTCATCCCTGTCGCCCTGGCGGAGCTGGAACGCCTCGGCGTGTCCGCAGCCACACAGCGCTGCAGGTTCGTCCCCTCCGATCTCGGTTTCGGCGCTGCCTCGCGGGGGGCGGCAGGTGTCGCCATCGAACGAGTGCTCGCCGACCCCACCACCATCGCCATCACTCAGCCATGAGCCCTGGATAGCACAACAACGAGACCCCACCTCCCCGACCTCCCACCCTGTCCCCTCTCGCCCTGACCGTCCCGCCTGCCTGACCACTCGTCCGGAGCCACGCTTCCCGCCCAAACAGGGGCGCCGTGGCCGCGGTGCCTTCCGCAGTGCCGGATCCCACACCCTCTACTCGCCCCCGCTGAACGTCCCGTCCGTCTGTTCGGCTGACCGGAGTCGCGTAGGCAGCGTCAACGCCGACCTCGGTGCGTCGCGGCAGTGCCGTCGGCGCCGCTTCAAGCGGACAGGATCCAACCCCTCGGCCTGCCCCACCCCCCAGGAGGCCCCTATGCCGCGGTCATCTTCCGACTCGGCGTCCCTCCTCGTCATGCGAGGAATCGTCAAGCAGTTCCCCGGCGTGCGCGCCCTGGACGGCGTCGACCTCGACGTCCGTGCCGGGGAGGTGCACTGCCTGCTCGGCCAGAACGGCGCGGGCAAGTCCACACTCATCAAGACCCTGGCGGGGGCGCACCAGCCCGACGAGGGCAGCATCAGTTTCGGCGGCCAGGAAGTCCGCCTGACCAGCCCGACGGCCGCGATCCGGCTCGGCATCTCCACCATCTACCAGGAGCTCGACCTGGTGGACGGGCTCAGCGTGGCGGAGAACATCTTCCTCGGCCACGAGCCCGCGCGGCTCGGGTTCGTCCACCGGCGTGCGGCCAACCGGGCTACCCGCGAGCTGCTGGCCAGGCTGGGACACGGGGAGATCCGCCCGACCACCGAGGTGGGCCGGCTCTCGCCTGTGGCCAAGCAGGTGGTGAGCATGGCTCGGGCGCTCTCCCACGACACCCGGCTGATCGTGATGGACGAGCCGTCGGCCGCTCTCGCGCACGATGAGGTCGGCAACCTGTTCCGCATCATCAGGGAGCTGACGTCGCAGGGCGTGGCGGTGATCTACATCTCGCACCGGCTGGAGGAGATCCGCGAGATCGGCGACCGTGTCACGGTGCTCAAGGACGGCCGCACGGTCGCAGTCGGGCTCCCGGCCGAGCAGACGTCGACGTCCCAGGTGGTCTCGCTGATGACCGGCCGTAGCGTCGAGTACGTATTCCCGCCCCGAGCGTCGCGCGAACCGGGGGCGGAGGTGCTGCGCGTCGAGGGCCTGACGGTGCCCGGCCGAGTCCGGGACCTGTCGTTCTCGGTGCGGGCCGGCGAGATCGTAGGGCTGGCGGGCCTGGTCGGTTCGGGCCGTTCAGAGATCATCGAGGCCGTCTACGGGGCGCGCCGTTTCTCCGGGCGCGTCTTCTTGGAGGGCCGTCCCGTCCCGCGCCGCCGCGGCACGACGGGCGCGGTGCGGCTGGGCATGGGTCTGGCCCCCGAGGAGCGCAAGGCCCAGGCGCTGCTGCTGGGCGAGAGCGTCACGCGCAACATCTCGCTGGCCAGCCTGGGCCGCTACTCCAGGTTCAGCTGGATGGACCGGCGCCGCGAGGCCGAGGACGCCCGCGCCATGGTGCGGGCGCTGGACATCCGGCCTCCGGACCCCGACCGGCCGGTCGGCACCCTGTCCGGCGGTAACCAGCAGAAGGCCGTGCTGGCCCGCTGGCTGGTCAACGGCCGCAAGCTCCTGCTGCTGGACGAGCCCACGAGAGGCGTGGACGTGGGCGCCAGGGCCGAGCTCTACGCCGTGGTGCGCCGGCTGGCCGACGAAGGCGTCGGAGTGCTGCTGGTCTCCAGCGAGGTGCCCGAGGTGCTCGGGCTGGCCGACCGAGTGCTGGTCATCAACCAGGGACGCCTCGTCAAGGAGAGCGACGCCCGTGACCTCGACGAACACGACATTCTCGACATGATCATGGAAGGGGCTCCGGCATGAGCGAGCCTTCGGCGCCTGCGGTGAGTGGGCAGAGCACCGTCCCCGCCCAGGCGGGCACACCCGCTCCCGCCGGGAGACTGCGGACCGGGCTGACAGGGATTCCGCACCTGGGACTGATCGTCGCGCTGGTGCTGCTGTCCGCCGTGGGGCTGGTGACGGCGCCCGATACCTTCGCCACCGTCTCCAACCTGGTGAGCATCCTGTCCCTGGCCGCCACGATCGGCGTCATCACGGTCGGCGCCACCTTCGTGATCATCGGCGGTGGCATCGACCTGTCGGTCGGCGCGGTCATGGCGCTGGCCTCAGTCTGGGCGACCACGCTGGCGACCCAGTCCTATGGCCCGTTCATGATGATCGTCTGCGCCGTGCTCGTGGGCACGGGGGCCGGGCTGGTCAACGGCCTGCTCATCGCGTACGGGCGGCTGGTGCCGTTCATCGCCACGCTGGCGATGCTGGTGGCCGCCCGCGGCCTGGCCCAGCGGATGTCCGACCGCAAGACCCAGCTCGTACAGCAGGGCAACCAGGCGATCGTGGACCTGTCGACGACCCGGCTGCTGGGCATCCCCGTGCTGGTGTACATCTTCGCGATCATGGTGTTGCTGGGGTGGGTGCTGCTCAACCGGACCACGTTCGGCCGCCGCACGTACGCGGTCGGCGGCAACCCCGAGGCGGCCCGCCTGGCCGGCATCGACGTCCGGCGCCACACGATGCTGCTGTACGCGCTGTCCGGGCTGTGTTGCGGCATCGCCGCGGTGCTCATCATGGCGAGGACGACCACCGGCTCCTCCACCCACGGCGACCTGTACGAGCTGGACGCCATCGCCGCAGTGATCATCGGCGGCACGCTCCTCACCGGCGGGCGCGGCACGATCATCGGCTCGATCCTCGGCCTGCTGATCTTCACCGTGATCACCAACCTGTTCATCCTCAACGGGCTCAACACCAGCGACCAGCTGATCGCCAAGGGTCTGATCATCGTGGCGGCCGTGCTGCTCCAGCGACGCTCTCTGCGATCACCCGTCTGACCCGTCACCCCCCTCGCAAGGAGAAATGCTCATGTCCGACTCCGTCCCACGCCGGGGACTCCTCTTCGGCGGCGCCGTCATCGGGGCCGGCGCCTTGGTGAGCGCGTGCACCAGTAACGAGCCTGCCGCCACGCCGAGCAGCGCCGCCGCGCCCGCACCCGCGGCCACCGCCGGCAACGACGCGCCCGGCGAGAAGGTCGTCATCGGCTTCTCGGCTCCGGCCGCCGACCACGGCTGGATCGCCGCCATCGCCAAGAACGCCGGGGACGCCGCCAAGCAGTACTCCGACGTGGAGTTCAAACCGGTCGAGCCGACCAACGACATCAACGCCCAGATCAGCGCCGTCGAGTCGCTGATCGCAGCCAAGGTGGGCGCGCTGGTGATCCTGCCCAACGACGGCCAGCAGCTCAACCAGATCGCCCGCCAGGCCACCGACGCCGGCATCCCCGTGATCAACCTCGACCGGGTCTTCCCCGACAAGCTGTCGTACCGGACCTGGATCGGTGGAGACAACTACGGCATGGGCGTCGCGGCCGGACACTTCATCGGCAGGCGGCTCAAGGACAAGGGCGTGTCCGATCCGGTGATCCTGGAGATCCAGGGCATCGCCACTTTGCCCCTGACGCAGGACCGCAGCAAAGGCTTCGACGACGCGCTCAAGACCTACGGCTACAAAGTCACCGCCCGGCAGGACGCCCAGTTCACCGTCGAGTCGGGCACCAAGGTCGCCACCAACCTGCTGCAGGCCCACAAGAAGATCGACGCGATCTGGAACCACGACGACGACCAGGGCATCGGCGTGCTGGCCGCGATCAAGGAGGCCGAGCGCGGCGAGTTCTTCATGGTGGGCGGCGCCGGCTCGGCCAACGCGATGCGTGAGATCCAGGCCGACTCCGGCGTGCTGAAGGCCACCGTCACCTACAGCCCCACCATGGCCGCGTCCGCGATCAAGCTGGCCCGTCTGATCGCCCAGGGCAGAGGCATGAGCGACCTGCTGGAGAAGCAGGTGCCGCAGTCCATCACGCTGGCCTCGGAGACGGTGACCAAGGACAACGCCGCACAGTACCTGCCCCTCGGGTTCGAATCATGAGTGCGCGCATCGGGGTCGGCCTGGTCGGGTACGCGTTCATGGGGCGCGCCCACTCCCAGGCGTGGCGCAACGTCGCGGCCTTCTTCGACGTGCCGTTGCGGCCCGCCATGGCGGCGCTGTGCGGCAGGTCCGCCGAGGCCACCGCGCAGGCCGCGGAGCGTCTGGGCTGGGCCGCCGCGGAGACCGACTGGAAGCGCCTGATCGAGCGGGACGACGTGCAGATCGTCGATATCTGCACCCCTGGCGACAGCCACGCCGAGATCGCCATCGCCGCGCTTGCGGCGGGCAAGCACGTCATCTGCGAGAAGCCGCTGGCCAACACCGTCGCAGAGGCCGAGGCCATGGCTGCCGCCGCCCGTGCGGCAGCCGGGCGCGGCGTGCACGCGATGGCGGCGTTCAGCTACCGCAGGGTCCCCGCCGTCGCGCTCGCCCGGCGCTACGTCCAGGAGGGCCGGCTCGGTCAGATCAGGCACGTACGAGCCCAGTACCTGCAGGACTGGATCGTCGACCCGGAGTTCCCGCTCGTGTGGCGGTTGCAGAGCGACAAGGCGGGCTCCGGGGCGCTGGGCGACATCGGCGCGCACGCCATCGACACCGCCCACTTCATCACCGGCGAGCACCTGACCGAAGTGGCGGCGCTGACCGAGACCTTCATCAAGGAGCGCCCCCTGGCCGGCAGCTCCTCGGGGTTGACCGCCGGAGGAGCCGACGGCAGGGGACCGGTCACCGTCGACGACGCCGCCCTGCTCATCGGCCGGATGTCGGGCGGCGGCCTGGCCTCCTTCGAGGCCACCCGCTTTGCCACCGGCCGCAAGAACGCGCTTCGCATCGAGGTCAACGGCGCACTGGGCAGTCTGGCCTTCGACTTCGAGTCGATGAACGAGCTGTGGTTCTGCGAGGGCACAGGCGGATTCCGGCGCATCCTTGTCACCGAGCCCGACCACCCGTACACCGGCGCCTGGTGGCCGCCCGGTCACGGCCTCGGCTACGAGCACGCCTTCACCCACGAGGTGAAGGACTTCCTGGAAGCGATCGCCGCAGGCACCGCCCCCGAACCGTCCTTCGACGACGGCCTGCGGGTGCAGCGCGTGCTGGGCGCGGTCGAGGATAGCGCGGCTCACGGGAGCCGGCTGACCCCTACGGAGGACGTATGACCAGGCCGATCACGCTGTTCACCGGCCAGTGGGCCGACCTGCCGTTCGAGGAGGTGTGCCGCCTGGCCTCAGAGTGGGGCTACGACGGCTTGGAGATCGCCTGCTGGGGCGACCACTTCGAGGTGGACAAGGCGCTGTCCGACGACTCCTACGTCGGTCGCAAGCTGGAGCTGCTGGCCAAGCACAACCTCAAGGTGTGGACGATCTCCAACCATCTGGTCGGGCAGGCCGTCTGCGACGATCCCGTAGACGAGCGGCACAAGGGGATCCTGCCTGCCCGCGTCTGGGGCGACGGCGAACCCGAGGGCGTGCGCCGCCGCGCGGCCGAGGAGATGAAGGACACCGCCCGCGCCGCCGCGAAGCTCGGCGTCTCCACCGTGGTCGGGTTCACCGGATCCGCCATCTGGCACACGGTGGCGATGTTCCCACCGGTCCCGCCGTCGATGATCGAAGCCGGATACCAGGACTTCGCCGACCGGTGGAACCCGATTCTGGACGTCTTCGACGAGGTCGGCGTCCGCTTCGCGCACGAGGTGCACCCGAGTGAGATCGCCTACGATTACCACACCACGGTCCGCACGCTGGAGGCGATCGGCCACCGGCCGGCCTTCGGCCTGAACTGGGACCCCTCGCACATGGTGTGGCAGGAGATCGACCCGGCCGGCTTCATCCTCGACTTCGCCGACCGGATCTACCACGTGGACTGCAAGGACGCCAAGGTGCGCGTGGGCGACGGTCGCCGCGGCCGGCTCTCGTCGCACCTGCCCTGGGCCGATCTGCGCCGGGGCTGGGACTTCGTGTCCACCGGGCGAGGGGACGTCCCGTGGGAGGACTGCTTCCGCGCGCTCAACGCGATCGGCTACGACGGCCCGATCTCCATCGAATGGGAAGACGCGGGGATGGACCGTCTGCATGGCGCGCCGGACGCGCTGGCGCTCATCCGCGCCTACAACGCGATCACCCCGCCCTCCTCGGCGTTCGACGCCGCCTTCTCCGCTGAATGAAGCCGCCACGGGCGGCTGCCGGCAGCCGCCCGTCGGACACCCCCTCGTGAAGGAGATCAGATGAGCACGGGAGTATGGCTGATAGGCGCGCGGGGCTCGGTCGCCGTCACCAGCATGATCGGAGCGCTCGCGGTACGGGCCGGCCTGGCCGCGCCGGCCGGGTGCGTCCTGGAGTCGGCCGAACTGCGCGGCCGCGTCCGGCCCGACCTCGGTGACCTGGTCTTCGGCGGCCATGACATCTCCTCGGTTCACCTGGGCAAGAAGGCCGAAGCACTGGCGGAGGCGGGAGTCGTCCCGGCGGCGCTGGCCGATGCCGCGCGCGGCGAGCTGCTCGCGATCGAGCAGGACGTACGGCCGCTCCCGGCCGCCGGCACCCAGGCCGAGGCGGCCCGCGCCATCGGCGCCGACCTCGAACGCTTCCGGCTCAGGCACGGCCTGGACCGCGTCGTCGTGATCAACGTGTCGTCCACGGAGCCCGCCCCACGAGAGCACCCCGCCCACGCCGATCTCGACGCGCTTCGCGTCGCGCTCGCCGGCCCGGAACCCGTCCTGCCGCCGAGCGCGCTGGCCGCCTACGCCGCCCTGCTCGCCGGCTGTCCATACGTCGACTTCACCCCATCGACCGGCGCTCGCCTGCCCGCGCTCGACAGGCTCGCCGCAGAGCAGGGCCTGCCGTACGCCGGGCACGACGGCAAGACGGGGGAGACGCTGGTCAAGTCGGTGCTCGCCCCGATGTTCGCCCAGCGCAACCTGACGGTGCGGACCTGGTCAGGGGTCAACCTTCTGGGTGGCGGCGACGGCGCCAACCTCTCCCAACCGGCCGCCAACGCGGCCAAGGCCGCGAGCAAGCAGCGCGTGCTCGCGGAGACGCTGGGCTACGCCCCGCAAGGTGACACCCGCATCGACTACCTGGAAGACCTCGGTGACTTCAAGACCGCCTGGGACCTGGTCACCTTCGAGGGCTTCCTCGGCACCCGCATGCGCATGGAGTTCACCTGGCACGGATGCGACTCCGCCCTGGCCGCCCCGCTGATCCTCGACCTTGCGCGACTGGCCGCCGCGGCCCACCGTGCCGGGCGGACCGGCCCTCTCACCGAACTGGCCTTCTTCTTCAAGGACCCCCTCGGCCGGGTCCCGCACGGCCTGGCCGCCCAGTGGCGCACGCTCAGCGACCTCGTCGCCGCCCTTGACACGCCGGAGGCCGCGCGGTGACGTTCCGGTGCGGCGCGCACGAGCACCTGGAATTCGGCGACGGCGAGATCGACTTCCCGCCGGTGCTGCACGCGCTCGCCGACTCCGGCAACGCCCCCGTCCTGCTCTGCTCCGACCCGTCCGCGGCTCGCGATCGGTTCGAGGCCGTGGAGATCAAGGACCTTCTCCTGCGACTCACCCCATCCGCCCACAAGGGAGACCATTATGTACGAACCCACCCCTGACGACCGCTTCGCCTTCGGCATCTGGACAGTCGGCTGGGAGGCCCGCGACCCGTTCGGCGACGCCACCCGCGCTCCGCTCGACCCCGTCGAGACCGTGCACCGGCTGGCCGAGCTGGGCGCGTACGGCGTCACCTTCCACGACGACGACCTGCTCGCCGTCGAGCCCGACAGGGACAAGGCCATCGCGGGCTTCCGCAAGGCGCTCGACGAGACCGGCATGAAGGTGCCGATGGCCACGACGAACCTGTTCACCCACCCGGTGTTCAAGGACGGCGCGTTCACCAGCAACGACCGCGACATCCGCCGTCACGCCATCCGCAAGGTCATACGCAACCTCGACCTCGCGGTCTCGCTCGGCGCGAAGACGTACGTGTGCTGGGGCGGCCGTGAGGGCGCTGAGTCGGACGCCGCCAAGGACATCAGGGCCGCCCTGGCCCGCTACAAGGAGGCCATGGACTTCCTCTGCCGGTACGTCCTCGACCAGGGCTACGACATCCGCTTCGCCATCGAGCCCAAGCCGAACGAGCCGCGGGGCGACATCCTGCTCCCGACGATCGGCCACGCGCTCGCCTTCATCAACGAGCTGGAGCACCCCGAGATGGTCGGCCTCAATCCCGAGGTCGGCCACGAGCAGATGGCCGGGCTCAACTATGTGCATGGTGCCGCGCAGGCGCTGTGGCATGGCAAGCTGTTCCACCTCGACCTGAACGGTCAGCACGGTCCGAGATACGACCAGGACCTGATCTTCGGCCACGGGGATCTGAAGAGCGCCTTCTTCCTGGTGGACCTGCTGGAGCACGGTGGCTACGACGGCCCGCGCCACTTCGACTACAAGCCTCTGCGCACCGAGGACGCGCAGGACGTCTGGGACTCCGCCGCGGCGAACATGCGCACGTACCTGATCCTCAAGGAGAAGGCGCGCGCCTTCCGCGCCGACCCGGAGGTGCAGGAGGCGCTGCGGGCCTCCCGGGTGGCCGACCTGGCCCAGCCCACGCTCGCGCCCGGCGAGACGCCGGCCGACCTCCTGAGCGACGACTTCGACCTGGAGGAGGCCTCGCTCCGCGGCTACCACTTCACCCGACTCAACCAGCTCGCCCTCGAGCATCTGATGGGAGTACGCGGGTGAGCGTCGGCGGGGCCTGACTCTCCCGCATGACCTCGTGCCACCGACCCGATACCTCCCTTCACGGCGCGGCCACCCGCGCGACCGCCCTGCCGCGACCGGCGGCACGCCGACATCAGCCTGTCCGATCCACCCCGACCCGATGAGTTCGCACTCACCTCACCCCCCAAGGAGCTGCTTTGACAGTTCACCGATTTCGCGCCTTACGACGGGTGGCCGCGACGATGGCCCTCGGCCTTGTCCTGCCCTTACTGGCTCCGTTCTCGCCGCCGGCACAGGCGGTGACGGCGCGAGCCGCCGCCGCGGCCGATTCCTTCAAGGTGCTCGTCTTCTCCAAGACCACCGGATTCCGGCACGACTCGATCCCTGAGGGCATCGCGGCCATTCAGAAGCTCGGCCAGGACAACGGCTTCGCCGTCGACGCCACCGAGGACAGCACGAAGTTCACCGACGAGAACCTGGCGCAGTACCAGGCCGTCATCTTCCTGTCCACGACCGGCGACCCACTGGGCGCGCAGGAGCAGAAGGACGCCTTCCAGCGCTACATCCAGAAAGGCAACGGTTTCGTGGGCGTCCACGCGGCCGCCGACAGCGGTTACAGCTGGTCGTGGTACGGCAAGCTCGTCGGGGCGTACTTCAAGTCGCACCCGGCGATCCAGCAGGCCACCGTCACGGTCGAGGACCCGGCACACCCGTCCACCGCCGGTCTGCCCACGTCGTGGAGCCGCACGGACGAGTGGTACGACTACCAGGCCAACCCCCGTGACACCGTGCACGTGCTGACGTCGCTGAATGAGAAGTCCTACTCCGGCGGCACCATGGGAATCGACCACCCGAACACGTGGTGCCAGGACTACGACGGCGGCCGCTCGTGGTACACGGGCCTCGGCCACACCAAGGAGAGCTTCACCGAGCCGCAGTTCCTGAGCCTGCTTCTCGGCGGCATCAAGTCCGCGGCGGGCGCGGTGAAGGCCGACTGCTCGGCTTCGCAGACCGGCAGCTTCGAGAAGGTCACCCTCGACGACAACACGTCGAACCCGATGATGCTGGACGTCGCCAAGGACGGCCGGGTCTTCTACATCGACCGGATGGGCGAAGTAAAGATCATCAAGCCCGCCGGCGGCACGGTGTCGGCCGGCAAGCTGAGCGTGTTCACCGCCAACGAGAGCGGGCTGCTCGGGCTGGCGCTGGACCGCGACTTCGCCACCAACAACTGGGCCTACCTCTTGTACTCGCCGGCTGGGGAGAACGTGGACCGGCTCAGCCGGTTCACCCTCAAGGGGGACGCCCTGGACATGGCGAGCGAGAAGAAGATCCTCGACGTTCCGGTGCAGCGGGCCGAGTGCTGTCACCACGGTGGCGGCATGCTCATGGATCACAAGACCGGTGACATGTGGATCGCCACCGGTGACAACACCAACCCGTTCGCCTCCGACGGCTACGCGCCGATCGACGAGCAGTCGGGCCGCGCGTCGTGGGACGCGCAGCGCACCTCGAGCGACACCAATGACCTGAGCGGCAAGCTGTTGCGGATCCACCCCGAGGCGGACGGCACCTACACGGTGCCGCAGGGCAACCTGTTCGCGCCGGGTACGGCGAAGACCAGGCCGGAGATCTACGGCATGGGATTCCGCAACCCCTTCCGCATCGGCCTCGACCCGAAGACCGGACATCCCCTGGTGGCCGATTACGGCCCCGACGCTGGGTCCGCGAGCGCGACGCGGGGCCCGCAGAACACGGTCGAGTGGAACCTGATCACCAAGCCGGGCAACTACGGCTGGCCCTACTGCATCGGCAACAACAGCGCGTACATCGACTACGACTTCGCCACCAAGACGTCCGGGTCGGCGTTCAACTGTGCCGCGCCGGTCAACAACTCGCCCAACAACACGGGCCTGACCAATCTGCCGGCGGCGACCCCGGCGACGGTCTGGTACCACTACGCGACCGACGCGCAGAACTTCCCTGAGCTCAGCGGCGGCGCGCCGATGGCAGGCCCGGTCTACCGCTACGACCCTGACCTGCAGTCGGACGTCAAATGGCCCGGGTACTGGGACGGCAAGGCGATCTTCGCCGAGTGGAACAGCAGCAAGATGTTCTCGTTCCAGCTCAACGAGGACACCACCAAGCTCGTCAAGATCAATCAACTCTTCAAGACCATGGGCTTCAAGAAGCCCATGCACTTCAGGTTCGGCCCGGACGGCGCGTTGTACCTGATCGAGTGGGGATCCGGGTTCGGCGGCGACAACGCCGACTCAGGCGTTTACCGCATCGAGTACGTCAAGGGCAACCGGCCGCCCATCGCCCATGCCTCGGCGGACAAGACCGACGGACCGGTTCCGCTGGAGGTGAAGTTCTCCAGCGAGGGAACGCGGGACCCGGACGGCAAGCCACTCACCTACGCGTGGGATTTCAACAATGACGGCACCGTCGACTCGACCGACGCCAACCCCACGTACACCTACACCAAGGCGGGTCAGTACAGCGCGGTCCTGAAGGTGACCAACGCCGACAAGAAGACCGCGACGGCGAGCGTGGCGGTCGTGGCGGGCAACACCCGGCCGAAGATCACCTTCGACCTGCCGCCGAGCGGCGGCTTCTTCGAGTTCGGCGACCAGGTCAAGTACAAGGTCACGGTCACCGACCCCGAGGACGGCACGATCGACTGCGACAAGGTCCAGATCCAGGCGATCCTCGGCCATGACAGCCACGGCCACCCCCTCGACCAGCACAAGGGCTGCGAGGGTGTCCTGCAGACGCTCACGGACAGCGGTCACGGCACCGACGACAACCTGTTCTACGTCATCGAAGCCAGCTACACCGACAACGGCGGCTCCGGCGGCGCCCAGGCGCTGACCGGGCGCGGTCAGGTCATCTTGGAGACCAAGCGCAAGCAGGCCGAGCACTTCACCGAGACCGGTCGCGTGGCGGACGGCAAGGGGACCGACGCCGCGGGCGTGCAGACACAGCCCACGGAGGACTCGGCGGGCGGCAACCTGAACATCGGGTGGACCCAGGACGGCGACTGGTGGTCGTTCGCCCCGGTCAACCTGACCGGCATCACCGGCATCCGGCTGCGGGCCGCATCCGGCGCCTCCGGCGGGACCGTGCAGGTCCGGCTGGGCAACCCCGAGAACGGGACGCTGCTCGGCTCGGTCAACGTGCCGGGCACCGGCGGCTGGCAGACCTACCAGGATGTCACGCTGAACCTGACGAACCCGCCGGCGGACAGCGGACCGTTGTACTTCGTCGTGCGCAAGCCGGCGAACGTGGCCGACAACACCTACCTGGTCAACGTCAACTGGGTCGACTTCATCGGCACCGGAGTCACGGCGAACCAGCGCCCGAAGGTGACCGTCTCGGCGAACCCGACATCGGGCGTCGCTCCCTTGAAGGTCGACTTCACGGCGGCGGCCACCGACCCCGACGGCGACACGCCGCTCACCTACAAGTGGAACTTCGGGGTGAACGGAGCCCCGGAACCGACGACCGCGAACGCGAGCTACACCTACGCCGCGCCGGGAACCTACACCGCCACGGTGACCGTGACCGACGCCAAGGGCGCGACGACCAAGGGGCAGATCCCCGTCAAGGTGGACGCGCCGAACACGGTGTGCCTGTCCGGCCGTTCCGACGACTTCCTCGGGACGGAGCTCGACCGCGGCCGCTGGTCGGTCATCAGGGAGAACCAGACCCTCAAGGTCGCGGACGGCAAGCTCGTGATCCCGACGTCGAACACCGACATCTACGGAGCAGGCGGCAACACCTCGAACATCGTCGTGCAGCCGGCGCCGTCGGGAGCCTGGACGGCCACGGCCAAGGTCACCCTCAACGCGCGTGACCAGTACCAGCAGGCGGGCCTGGTCCTCTACGGCGACGACGACAACTACGCCAAGATGGTGCTGGAGGCGCGCGGCACCAACGACCACGCCAACCGCATCTTCCAGTTCATCCGTGAGGAGGACGGCAAGCCGAACGAGGTGGCGCAGAGCAACACGGCCGCGCTAGGGGACGCCTATCCCGACACCGTGTACGTCCGGTTCGTCAGCGACGGCACCAACCTGACCGCCTCCTACTCGGCCGACGGCGTCACGTTCACCGCGATGCCGCAGTCGAAGCCGCTCGCCGGGATCCAGACCCCGAAGATCGGACTGCTCTCCCTGTCCAGCACCGGCAGCCACCCGGTGATCGACGCGTCCTTCGACTGGTTCCAGATCACTCCCGACGACAAGGCGACCACGCCGGGGGCGGACGACGAGTTCGACGGCGCGGCGCTCGACGGCTGCCGCTGGAACGCGATCGTGCGGTCCGACCCCTCGGCCGTACGGATGACCGGCGGCAACCTGGAGATCGACACCTCGCAGGGCGACATCTTCGGGACGAGCAACACCGCGCCGAAGAACTTCATCCTGCAGAAGGCGCCGGACGGTGACTGGACGCTGGAGACCAAGATCGACGCGTCGGCGTTCAACCAGGCCTATCAGCAGGGCGGGCTCATGGTGTACGCCGGTGACGACGACTACGTGAAGTTCGACTTCATCACCGACAACGCTCCAGGCTCGGCGGTGCAGCGCAGGCTCGAACTGCGCAGCGAGGCCGGCGGGGTCGTGCAGCAGCCGCAACCGCAGGTCACCTCGCTTTCCGGCGGCGTGTGGTGGCTGCGGCTGAAGAAGGAGGCGGACACCTTCCACGGGTACTACTCCTCCGACGGCGCCAAGTGGACCGAGATGTCTGCCAGCGGAGCGCCGGCACCGGTGAAGAACGCCAAGGTGGCGAGCGGCGCGAAGGCCGGCGTGTTCGCCTTCGGCGTCAACCAGACGGAGTCGAAGACAGCCACGTTCGCCTACTTCCACCTCTCCCAGGGCGGCGCCGGAACCGACGACAAGACCGCGCCGTCGACGAGCGCCACGACCGATCCGGCGCAGCCGGGGAGCGGCTGGTTCACCGGTCCGGTCACGGTCACGCTGACGGCCGCCGACGAGGCGAACGGCAGCGGGGTCGACCGTACCGAGTACCAGCTCGACGGCGGCGCCTGGACCGGCTACACCACCCCGGTCATCGTCTCCGGCGACGGCGCGCACACGCTGGCCTACCGCTCGGCGGACAAGGCGGGCAACGTCGAGAACGCCAAGACCCTCGGGGTCAAGGTGGACGCGGCGGCGCCGGTGACCACCGCGGAGTACGCCGCGGGTAACGACGACGGATGGCACAACCAGGCGGTGCCGGTGAGTCTCACCGCGAAGGATGAGACGTCCGGCGTGGCGGGTATCGAGTACTCCCTGGACGGCGGCCCCTGGACGCCGTACACGGACGCGGTCACCGTCTCGGGCGAGGGGCAGCACGAGCTGCGCTACCGCTCGACCGACAAGGCGGGAAACGTCGAGAACGTCAAGGCCGTAACCGCCAAGATCGACACCAAGGCCCCGACCGTCCTGATCTCCGGCGTGGCGGCCGGCGAGAAGTACGGCGACAGTCAGGACCTCGGCATCAGCTGGGAGGCCGCCGACTCGGCGTCCGGCATCAAGTCGGTGAGCGGCACGCTGGACGGCAAGCCGCTCGAGTCGGGCACGGTCCTGGCGCTGTACGCGCTCCCACTGGGCGAGCACACGCTCACCGTCACCGCCACCAACAAGGCCGACAACCAGACCGAGCAGGTGGTGTCGTTCTCCGTC
Source organism: Nonomuraea sp. NPDC000554 (assembly GCF_040300065.1). Taxonomy (NCBI): domain Bacteria; kingdom Bacillati; phylum Actinomycetota; class Actinomycetes; order Streptosporangiales; family Streptosporangiaceae; genus Nonomuraea; species Nonomuraea sp. NPDC000554. The sequence continues at coordinate 81,110 of NZ_JBEPDC010000008.1, forward strand.
GTCACGTCGACGGGTGATGTCGGCAACCTGATCGACCGCTTCGAGGCAGCCGGGAAGCTCACCGACAAGAGCGCGCACACCCTCCACAGCAGGCTCGCGAGCGTCCGCGACGCGGAGACCAAGGAGAAGAACAACGCCAAGATCGTCAAGGAACTGGAGAAGTTCAAGGAACTCGCGGGCGACACCTCGACCGTCACGGACGACCAGGTCCGAGCCGGGCTCATCCGTGACGCCGACGCGCTGATCGCTCAGTACGGCGGCAGCCCGAAGGCCGCACGATGAGCGAGGTCAACCCCCTGGAGGGCAGCACCGGACGAGACCCGGCACCTCGCTGAATCCCTCGCGGGTGCCCCGCGACGCTCGTCGCGGGGCACCCGCCCCACCGCACTCTGATCATCGGGAGGTGGCGGCCATCAGCCGACACAAGACAGTGATGGTGTCCCGGTCCTCGGCGCGAAGCCGGGCGGCGGCGGAGGCCCGGCCTGCGACCCGGCGACGGGTGTTCGCCCTCGTGGCCGCGTTCACGCTCGGCGCCCTCGTCGCGGGCGGCTCGGTGTTCGCGGTGGCCCGCCCGAGCTCCACCGAGCGGACGGTCGAGCGGCTCCAGGCGGAGGCCGCCCTGCGCGACAAGGAACAGATCAAGGCGCTCACCGAGCTGGCCCGCACCACCCGCGACCGGCTCACTCCCGTGCTCGACGGACTGGAGCGGATCCTGCCCATCGAACCGCCCGCCGAAGGCGGCACCGCGCCCCCGGCCGATGTCGCGAAGTGGCGGCAGGCGGCCGCCGCGGCCGTCAAGGACTTCGCCGACCCGCCGTCCGGCGAGACCGCCACCAACGTGGCACGCTCGAGTCTTGCCTCCGCCGTACGACAGATCGCCACCACCGTCGACACATACGCAAGCTCGCAGGCACTCACGGGGCCGACCCGCGAGACCGTGACGGGCCTCGCCATCCGGCAACGCGCTGACGCGATCTTCACCTGGTCCGTCGGCGCCACCGCCCTCGACGCGGTGAACGTCGACGCAGGCTACGGGCACCAGCACGTCTTCCTGCCGGTCTCGCCCGGCAGTGGGGCACTCACCGCCGATCCCGAACACGAGGGGAGTCATTCGTGAACCTGACTCTGCGGAACACCGCCGCGGCTGTCCTGCTCGCCGTACTCGTTCTGCTGCTTGGCGCGCCTGCGGCTGACGCGCACGGCGGGCCGATCGTCCTGGAGGTGGCCGGAGACGGCGACCATGGCGTCAACGTGGTGGTCACCTGGAAAAAGGATCGTCATCCGGTCAGAGACACCGTCATCGGGACGGTGTCCGCGACCTCCACCGACGGCCGCTCCTTCGGACCGGTGAAACTGGTCTCGGCGCCCGAGGGCCAGAATCTCTACCGCGCCGCCCAGCCGCTGCCGACCGGCGAGTGGCGTGTCACGGTCACGGCGGCAGAACCGTCCAGGGCGAAGAAGACGGTGGACGTGATCGCACGAGACATCGCCGCACCCGAGCCGTCGCAGGCTGCCGGAGCGCCGCCGCAGCTCGCCGAGGCACCGGCGCGGGCCGTCGCCGCAACGGACCCGGGAAGTCCGGCCGGCTCGTCGCTCACCACGATCGCCGTCATCGTGGTGGGGATCCTCGCCGCGGTGGTGGCCGGTGTCGTGGCCGGGAGGAACCTGCTCCGTCGCAAGCAGCCGGACATCCGGCTCTAGGCACGTGATCAAGTCCGGCACCGTCACCGATGGGGGGACCCGCGGCACATGACACTCGTCGCAGGCGTCGATTCGTCCACTCAGAACTGCAAAATCGTGATCAGAGACACCGCGACAGGACAGCTCGTCCGCTCCGGCAGGGCAGGTCACCCGCAGGGCACCGAGGTGGATCCCGCGCACTGGTGGGAAGCGCTGCGGGAGGCCATCGCCCGAGCCGGCGGCCTCGACGACGTCGCGGCGATCGCCGTCGCGGGCCAGCAGCACGGCCTCATCGCCCTGGACTCCGGCGGCCACGTGATCCGGCCGGCACTGCTCTGGAACGACACCAGGTCGGCCGCCGCCGCACGTGACCTCATCGCCGAAGTGGGCGCGAAGGCCTATGCCCGGAGGACGGGAACCGTGCCCGTGGCCTCCTTCACCGCCGCCAAGCTGCGCTGGCTGCGCGATCACGAACCGGGCAACGCCGCCGAGGTCGCCGCCGTCGCGCTGCCGCACGACTGGCTGACCTGGCGGTTGCGCGGATACGGTCCCGCCGGTTCGAGCGAGCTCGGGCCGGACCTCGGCGAGCTCGTCACGGACCGATCAGACGCGAGCGGCACGGCGTACTGGAACCCCGCCACCGGCCGGTACGACCAGGAACTCTTCGAGCGGGCGCTCGGGCACGCGGCGATCGTGCCGCGGATCCTCGGGCCGTCAGAACGCGCCGGCACGGTCGCCGGAACCGCGATCGTCGTCGGCGCCGGCGCGGGCGACAACGCCGGAGCGGCGCTCGGACTCGGCGCGGTCCGCGGCGACGTCGTCGTATCGATCGGGACGAGCGGCACCGTCTTCGCCGTCACCGACCGTCCCACCTGCGACGACACCGGCGTCGTCGCCGGCTTCGCGGACGCGAGCGGCCTGTTCCTGCCGCTGGTCGCGACGTTGAACGCGGCCCGTATCCTCGATGCCGTGGCGGGCATCCTCGACGTCGACCACGACCGGCTCGGCAAGCTCGCGCTCGAAGCTCCTCCGGGCGCGCACGGGCTCGTGCTCCAGCCGTACTTCGAAGGAGAGCGCACCCCGAACCTGCCCGATGCCACGGCCACCCTGTTCGGGCTGACGCTGAGATCGACGACCCGGCCGGCGTTGGCGCGCGCGGCGATCGAGGGCATGCTGTGCGGTCTCGCCAACGGTCTCGAAGCCGTCCGCCGGCAGGGCGTCGAGGCCCGCCGCGTGCTGCTGATCGGCGGTGCGGCCCAGAACGCCGCCGTGCAGGAGATCGCCGCCCAGACGTTCGAGCCGCCGGTGATCGTCCCGTTGCCCGGCGAGTACGTCGCGGACGGGGCCGCCACGCAGGCGGCATGGGCGCTGACGGGGACGCGGCCGCGCTGGCCGCTGTCCATCGCGGCTGAACCGGTACCCGACTACCGGCCCGTCATCCGCGAGCAGTACACCCGATACGCGCGCTGAGCGGGATCATGCAGGGGTGGCGTGCCCCGCGAGCTCACACACCGTGGCACGCACACCCCGCGTGCGCAGGCACGGCCCGACGAACCGCCGCTCGGCGGCGAGGCCCGGCCGGCGCGAGCGCGGCACGATCAGCATCACTCGGGCAGAGGGGCGGGGCGTCCAGAATCGACCCGGTCGCAGCACACCGCGGGCGCGCTTCGGTCAGGAACTGGACAGCGAATGGCCTGGGAACTGGTCAGGCGAAGAGCCGACACTCGGCCGGCTGGTCCTGCGACGGCGCACACCGTGCCGCCGGCGGTGCTGTCTCCGTGCCACTGAGGAAGGCTGATCGATCGTGACCGAACGCGTACGCGTGGCCGTGCTGGCGGGTGGGCCGTCCGCCGAGCATGAGGTGTCGCTGCAGTCAGCGCAGGCCGTGCTCGATGCTCTGCCGAGGGATCGGTACGAACCCGTCGCCGTCATCATCGACCGGCAGGGCCGGTGGCCGGTGGAGCTGCGACGCGACCTGGCGGACGTGGTCTTCCCCGTGCTGCACGGGCCGTTCGGCGAGGACGGCGTCGTCCAGGGTCACCTGGAGACGCTGGGCATCCCGTACGTGGGCTGCGGCGTCCTGGCCTCTGCCGTGGCCATGAACAAGGTCGCGATGCGGCGCACGTTCCTGGCGGAGAACATTCCGGTCACCTCGCATGTGTGGTTCACCGAGCACGAATGGCGCACCACCACCGACTCCTGGGGTCTGGTGAAGTCGCTCGACTGGCCGATGTACGTCAAACCGGCCAACATGGGCTCCTCCATCGGCATCTCACGCGTCACCTCCATGGAGGAACTGCGCGCGGGCGTAGATCTGGCACTGGCCTACGACCGGGTGATCGTCGTCGAGCAGGAGGTGACCGCGCGCGAGGTCGTCTGCGGCGTGCTCGGCGGCTATGACACGCCGGACGCTTCGGTGCCCGGCGAGCTCATCGTGCCCGGCGACTGGCTGGACTATGAGGCCAAGTACCTCAGCCAGGCCGAGATCGCCATCATCCCTGCCGTGCTGCCAGAACGGGTGGCCGATGACGTGCGCGAGCTGGCCCTGCGCGCGTTCCGGGCGATCGGTGGCTACGGCCTGTCCCGTGTCGACTTCCTCTATGAGGAGGACACGGGATGCCTGTACGTGCTGGAGATCAACACCATGCCCGGCTTCACCTCCCGTTCCGTCTACGCCAGGGCCTGGGCCGCAAGCGGTGTCCCGTACCCGGACCTGCTGCGCCGCCTCATCGACCTCGCGTTCGCCAGGAGCGGCTCATGATCCCCATGACGCTGAACAAGATCGCGCAGGTCGTCGGCGCAAGCCTGTATGACGTGCGCGACCCACAGGCGCTGGTGACGGCGCCCTCGGCGGTCGACTCCCGCGAGGTGGTGCCTGGCGGCCTGTTCGCCGCGACGGTCGGCGCCCGCGTTGACGGTCACGACTACGCGGCCGGTGCCATCGCGGGCGGCGCCGTCGCCGTGCTGGCCTCAAGGCCCGTCGGCGTGCCCGCCCTCGTGGTCGAGGACGTCCAGCTCGCGATCGGCCTGCTGGCCAGGAACCTGCTCGAACACATCAGCCCGACCGTGATCGGCCTGACCGGCTCCGTGGGCAAGACCACGACCAAGGACCTGCTGGCCCAGGTGCTCGAACGGCATGCCGCGACGGTCGCCACCAACAGGTCGTTCAACAACGAGCTCGGGCTGCCGCTCACCGTGCTGCGTGCCGATGCCACCACCCGATACCTGGTGCTGGAGATGGGTGCAGGCCGGAAGGGCGACCTGACGTACCTGACCGGGCTCGCACCGCCCCAGGTCGGGCTGGTGCTCAATGTCGGCACCGCACATGTGGAGCGTATGGGAGTCGGGCCGGCCGACGTGGCCGAGGCCAAAGGCGAGCTGGTCGAGGCACTTCCGGCGGACGGGTTTGCACTGCTCAACGCCGACGACCCGTACGTCATGGGCATGGCCGGCCGCACCAAGGCCCAGATCCTGTTGTACGGCAGGTCGGCGGAGGCACCGGTGCGGGCCGAAGACCTGCGGATGAGCGAGCGCGCGCGAACCGCGTTCGAGCTGGTGACACCCTCCGGCCGCGCCCGGGTCGAGCTCGACCTCATAGGCGAGCACCAGGTGAGCAACGCCCTGGCCGCCGCCGCCGTCGCCACCACTCTCGGCCTGGGCGCCGCCGAGATCGCCGATGGCCTGAACGCCGCCCGGCGGCGCGCCGCGGGCCGGCTGGAGATCGTCGAACGACCCGACGGCATCACCATCGTCAACGACGCCTACAACGCCAACCCCGAATCCATGCGGGCCGGGCTGCGGGCGGTGAAGGCCCTGGCCGGCACCCGTCGTACCGTCGCCGTGCTCGGCGCGATGGGGCAGCAGGCGGACGCCTCCCGCGCCCGGCACGCGGAGATGGGCCGGCTCGTCGCCGGCCTCCGCTTCGACGTGCTGATCACGGTCGGAGCAGGGGATCCGCTCGCGATGGCGTGGGCAGCGGCGTCCTCGAACCAGGGCGTGGCCGTCCATACCGTCGAGGACGTGGCCGGGGCCCTCAGGCTGGCCACCGCGCTTCTCGAACCGGGAGACGTGGTGTTCGTCAAGGCCTCCAGCGAGATCGGGCTCGGTGCCTGCGCCCGTGCCCTGGCCGGCGCCTGACCGTTGGATCTCCGCGCCGTGATGCTGGACATTCTCGACTGCACGACAGAGGACCTGATCGAGCCGGTCCAGAGCCCGGAGGGTTGAACAGCTTTTGGTCTGCTGAATGAGCAGGCACTCCGTCTAGCCTGCCGGCACAAGCGGGCGAAACGGAGTTCCATGCGCACTATCGGTCTCATCGGCGGGTTGAGCTGGGAATCGACGGTGATCTACTACCAGATCATCAACCAGCGGGTACGCGAGCGACTCGGCGGCAGCCATTCCGCCGACAGCCTCATCTGGTCGGTCGACTACACGACCGTCGAGGACCTCATCTTCGCCGACCGCTGGGACGAGGTGAGTACATTGCTGACTGGTGCGGGCCGGAAACTGGAGGATCTCGGCGCCGACCTCCTGCTCATCTGCAGCAACACCTTCAGCAGGGTGAGCGACGACGTGGAGCGGGCCGTGAGCGTGCCCGTGCTGCACATCGCCGACGCCCTGGGCGCCGAGGTCCGCGCCAGGGGCATGCGCAAGGTCGGTCTGCTGGGCACTCACTTCACCATGGGACAGCCCTTCTACCGGGATCGGCTGGCCGCCCACGGCTTCGACGTGGTCGTCCCGCGGCGTGAGCAGCGGGAACTGGTCCATCGCGTGATCTTCGACGAACTGGTGCGCGGGGTGCTCCGGGAATCGTCCAGGGACGCGTACGCCCAGATCATCGATGATTTCGCAGACGACGGCGCTGAAGGCGTCATCCTCGGCTGCACGGAGATCGAGCTGCTGATCAGTGAGAAGGACAGCGCCATCCCGGTGCTGCCGAGCGCTCGACTGCACGCGGAGGCGGCGGCCGGCTTCGCGCTTGCCGACTGACACGCCCGCGCCGGCACAATGTGGCGGCTCAGGTGGATCGGTACGCCGGTGCGTCGGTGCCGTACAGCTCCCGGTGCCACAGGTCGGCGCAGACACGTTCGATGCCGGCCGTCAGATGGCGGCGGTAGGTGGTGAAAGGGAGGCCGAGTCGTTCCGCGGCCAGCTCCTGGGTGGGCGTGCCGCGGAGGAACGTGACGGACAGCGCCCGGTGGAACTTGACCGAGCGCGGATCCTCACGCAGGTCGTCGATCGCCTGACGTAGCAGGTCACCCAGTGCCGTGGCCGGGTTCTGCCCGGCCCGCTCGGCGATCAGCCTGGTGCGCGTCAGGGGGGAAGCGGCCAGCGCGTCCAGCCGCGACAACTGGCGCAACGCCTTGCGAACCGCCTCGGCGAACTCGGCCTGGGACAGCACCGCCAGTTTCGCCGTCGCGGCACTCGGGCCGCCGGCAGGCTCCGCGACGAGCCGGTGGTTCATCCGCTCCAGCCACGCCTGCGCCGGCACCGCGCGCCAGTCATGAACGAACAGGGAGTACGCGTCATCCCCCAGCCGTGGCTGCTCGGAGATGTCACGCATCCCGTAATGCCGCCGTAAATGCTCCACCCACGCTTGGTCCGGATGCCGGATCTCGATATATGACCATGCCATCCGCTCGGCCCGCAAACAATTGCCGATCACTCGCCACTGGATCACATCCATCACCGGCGAGTTTCCACGGTACGGCGGCAGCGCCCATACCCGGCTGACCGCCACATGTTCACCGGCGCGCAACGGCGTGGTGGCACGCGCATGCGCCCACGCCATGGCCACCATGGGATCGGCCGTCAGCTCCTCCTCATCGAGTTCCGCCAACCGCAACCACGCGGAGAAAGCCACCGGCTCGCCGGTTTCGGTCCGTCGATACAGCCGGAACGCCTCCAGCTGACGTTCCGCCCAGAAGGCGGCGCAGCCCGCGGACGCCGCACCCTCCGCTGCCGTCGCCACCCGGCGCAACATGCCGACGTCCTCCTCCCGCAACGCCTCTTCCCGGAACTCGCCCTCGTCGTGGCGGCCGTGGAAGGCGGCCGGCGCCCCGTTGTCGCGATGCCGGTAGAGCAGTGCCGCCACCGCGCCGGGCACGTCCACATCGCTCGCCGTGCGCACCCTCTCCGCCAGATGCGCATGAATGCGGTCGTGCATCACCGCGTACCCCTCGGGATCCCGCCATCGTAGGTCCGCCTCCAGCAGTTCCCGCACCACCTCATGCGGAAACAGCCCGAGACTGCTCGACTCCACGAACGGCAACCGCCGCAACCACCGGAACAACGGCCCGGCGTCCTCCGGCAAGGCCGCCCGCAGCAGGTCCTCCGTCGTCATGGACGCATGCGCGCAGATCTCCAGAGCACGCCGATGCGCCGCCGAAGGCGACTCGCCCACCAGCTGATCAAGCAACGTGGCCACCACGTCCTGATTCGGCGTCCACCGCCTGCCGGCCCCGCCGTCCTTCACCGCCACGGCCGCCCCCAGGAGCAGCGCCAGCGGATGACCACCGGCGAAGGCCAGCAGCGGCTCGCGCAACTCGGCCGGCACCCCGGAGGAGTCCATCAGGGCCTGCGCATCTCCGGCCGGCAGGTCGCGCAGCGGCAGCACCTCCAGCGCCCCCGCCCATCCCGGATCCGCCTGCCACCGCACATCCGGCGGGTTTCGCCCCGCGATCACCACCAGCGCCCCCATGGGCACCCGCGGCAGGAACCGCTCGCGCAGCCATCCCTCCAAGCCCTGAATGCGTTCGAAGTCGTCGACCAGCAGCACCGCGTCCGCATCGCGAAGCACCGGCTCGGCCTCGGCCTCGGACGCCGACGGCTCCAACAGGCGCCCGTCCACCAAGGACACCGGCCGCCCCGCCACCGCGGCCTCGTGCGCGAACCGCCGCAACAAGGCCGACTTCCCGATGCCGCCGGGACCGTGCACGTACAGAACGCTGCAGCCGCCGCCGTACAACGCCGCGTTGAAGACCGCGAGCTCCTCCTCCCGACCTACAAACGCCCTCGCGCGCGCTGCTTGCAGGCGGCATCCCAGCAATCCGGACTTGTCGTCACTCCCCGATGACATACCTCTTACCCCTCTCCGAACGCCCGGGCCGAACCCTTGGGCGCTGGTCGGATGACCGGTTCTCGGGCGCAAACCCGTCAATGTCCCCAAATCGCACACCTGGGTGGACCCGGACCCGGGCTATATCTGGTCCCCGTTCTCGACTACATGGCCCACGCCGGGGTGGGGTCGTCGTCGTGGTGGCGTGCCGCCGCGGTCTGGGCGGTACTCGAAGTGCCACCACTCGTTGTCGTACATGCGGTAGAGGTCGTAGCGGGCGCCGTGTTCCTCGAGCCAGCGCGCGCCTTCGTGGGGGCGCACGTCCAGCGCGATGCCCTTGACGTGGTTGGATTCCGCCGGTGGTAACACGAGCATGCGTGCTGAGGCCAGGGAGCCGGAGCGGCGCACCTCCTCGTCGAACAGCCGTTGCTGGACAACGGGATCGCGATATCCCGAGGTGAGGCCGATGAGCTGGCCGTAACGCCAGAGCGCCTCGGTGCGCGCCGCGGTGAACGCCGCCCTGGCGCCGTCGGTGAGCCCGGTGAGGTCCTCGGCGGGGAATCGCATCCCCAACGCCCAGCGGCAGGCCAGTTCGCGGGCGCGGCCAGGATGGCGAACGAACGCCGCGGGCAGCAGGAGCACGGCGAGCACCAGCGTGACCGCGGCGAACAGCCAGTCACGGGGCCGAGGTGGGATGGTGTGTGGTTCGTCCATGACGAACTACGATTGGCGCCGAATGTCCGCGCGTTGTCCGCCGCATGTCACCGTTTGTCGACGGCGGCCACGGTCGGCGCGTCGTGACACAACCATGACACGGCGCGGACGAAGCGGAGACACGGCCGGCCGACAGTGGATGGGGTTGACCGACGGGCGAGTTACGGAGCGTGCTGTGAAACTCGGCAGCGTGTCGCGAGTGTTGTTGATCGAGGATGACCCGGCCGTGCGCGAGGGCCTTGAGCTGGCCCTGACCCGGCATGGGCACCGGGTGCGCGCGGTGGAGTCCGGCGAGCAGGGGCTGGACCGGCTGCGTACGGACCTTCCCGACGTCGTCGTGCTCGATCTGATGTTGCCTGGCATGGACGGGTTCGAAGTCTGCCGCCGCATCCGCGCCGCCAGGGAGGTACCGATCATCATGCTGACCGCGCGCGGCGACGACATCGACGTGGTGGCCGGGTTGGAGGCGGGCGCCGACGACTACGTGGTCAAGCCGGTGCGGCCCAGGGTGCTCGAGGCACGCATTCGCGCCGTGCTCCGGCGGATCGGCCGGGATCAGGCGGAGCTGGAGCGGCACGGGAGCCTGACCATCGATCGGGCCGGGCTGGTGGTCGCCAAACACGGCGAGCCGGTCGGCCTCACCCCGACCGAGCTGCGCCTGCTGCTCGAGCTCTCCGGCGCGCCGGGCCGGGTGCACAGCCGCCAGCAGCTGCTGGAGTCGGTGTGGGAGCACGGGTATTTCGGCGACTCGCGTCTCGTGGACGCGTGCGTGCAGCGGTTGCGCGCGAAGATCGAGGACGACTCGGCGGCGCCCGTCTACGTGCAGACGGTGCGTGGGTTCGGGTACCGGTTCGGGCCGGTGTGAGCCACCGGTGACACCTCGGCCGAGCCTGGGGCTGCGTGCCCGGCTGTTGTTCGCGTTCGCACTGCTGTGTGTGGTCACCGCGGCGGCGGTGGCCGGCGCGATCTACGTCCAGGCCCGCAACGACATCCTGCAGCGCGCCCAGGATGCCACGGTGCAGGCGGTGACAAGCCGCCTGGAGGCGTTCTACCCGTTGCGGAGTGCGGCGCCGGGCCCGACCGAGCTCGGCCAGATCGCCGCCGCCGTGACCGACCAGAACAGCAGCTTTGCGGTCGCCTTCTACCGCGAGACGCACTCGCCGGTCCCCCTGCCGCCGGGTCCCCCGCCGCCGGGGGACTGGAGGCCGGGCGAGAGGCCGCTGGTCTTGGATCTCGGGGTGATCTCACCGGAGTTGCGGAGGGTAGTGGCCGGCGGCCGTACCGCGTGGCAACGTGTGGTGCTACAGGACTCGCCCTGGCTGATCGTCGGCACGCCGTTGCTGATCGTCGAGCGGGATCGGACGCGGGTGTCCGGCATCGAGGTCTACGTCGCGCGTAGCCTGCTTGCCGAACAGCACAGTATCGACGGGCTCGCCGTATCCGCCTGGCTCACCGGCGGGGCGGCCCTGGCGTTCGCGGTCGTCCTCGCGTTGCTGGCCACCCGCGGCGTGCTGCGCCCGGTGCGCGAGCTCGGTCGGGCGGCACGCCTGCTGGGCGAGGGCGAGCTGCGGACCAGGATCGCGGTGAGCGGCTCCGATGAGCTGGCCGACGTGGCACGCACGTTCAACAACACCGCCGCGGAGCTGGAACGGCACGTCAAGCAGCTGCGCGAGATGGAGGCCGACGCCCGCCGGTTCGTGGCCGACGTGTCCCACGAGCTGCGCACCCCGCTGGCCGCGCTGGCCGCGGTCGCCGACGTCCTCGAGGAGGAGGCGGCCCAGTTGCCCGAGCCCGCCGGCAGGGCCGCCAGGCTGGTCAGCCAGGAGACGCTCAACCTCACCGGGCTGGTGAACGACCTCATCGAGATCAGCAGGTTCGACTCCGGCGTCGCGGCCCTCGCGCTGAACGAGGTCGACGTGGCCGATCTGGTGCGCGCGACCCTGCGTGCCCGGGGCTGGTCGGAGTCGGTGCACACCGTGCTCGCCCCCGCGGTGATGGCGGGGCTGGACCCGCGCCGAGTGGACGTCATCCTCGCGAACCTGGTCGGCAACGCCCTGCGGCACGGCGAGCCGCCGGTGTCGGTACGGCTTTGCGCCGACGCGCACTGGATCGCTCTCGAGGTCCGCGACCACGGACCGGGGCTGGACGAGGCGGTGCTGCCGCACGTGTTCGACCGGTTCTACAAGGCCAGCGCGGCCAGGGCCAGGTCCGAGGGCAGCGGCCTGGGCCTGGCCATCGCGCGGGAGAACGCGCGTCTGCACCGAGGCGACCTCACCGTCACCAACGCCCCGGACGGCGGCGCCCTGTTCACGCTGCGCCTGCCACGCCGGGCACCCGATCCGGACGGAGGCCCCGAGTGAGGACCGGCCTCGCCCGCCGCATGCTCGCCGCGGGCCTCGTATCGCTCGTCGCCGTGGCCGGCTGCGGCGTGCAACCCAGCGACGTCATCCCCGCCGGCGCCCCGCCGAGCGGACGCGTCGCCCCCATCATGAAGATCACCCTCTATCTGGTGAAGAACGGCCGACTCAGCGCGGTGACGCGGCCCAGTGATCGTCCGATGTTCCGAGCGGACACGCTCGCGCTGCTGGCAGGCGGACCCACCGCGAGGGAACAGACGCACGGTTTCACCACCGACGTCCCGCCCGAAGCCGGCCCGTTCTCGGTGACCGCCGAGTCGGCCGGCCACGTGGAGGTGACCTTGTCCACTCCGGCCGGCGAACTGTCCACACTGGCTGTCGAGCAGATCGTGTGCACGGCCGCCGCCGCCACGGCGTCGGAAAGCCCTCCCCGGGTCACCATCGTCGGTGCTGGGCAGAGCGTCGGCCCCCGGAACTGCCCGGGGTAACGTCTATTCTGAAGTTCAACGAGCTGATCATGCTCGTGGACACCTCGATGCTCACCGCCTGGCACGAGACCGTTAGGGTGGCTGTGCAGGCTGAGCAAGGGGGAGTGGCATGCCTAGCGCTCTTGACCTCCAGGATCAGCTGTTCGACGCGGTCAACAATCATGATCTTGATCGGATACTGGAGTGCTTCAGCGCCGACGCCGTCTACGTCGCTCCCATCGGCGTGATGGAAGGACACGAGCAGCTCACCTGGTACTTCGAGCAGCTCTTCGCGGGGTTCCCGGATGTGAGCGTCACCCCGTGGAGCAGGGCGGCCTATGAGGATTCGGCTGTCGCCGAGTGCACGGTCACCGGCACCCAGTCGGGGATCTTCTTGTTGCCCGATGGCCGCATGCTGCAACCAACGGGACGTCGCATCACGATCCGCTGCTCCTGCTTCACCTCCGCGGAGCACGGCAAGATCATTTCCTGTCGTGTCTACTTCGACCAACTGGAGCTGTTCAGCCAGCTCGGCGTCGACTCCTTGCCTGGTTCGAGAGGCGCTCCACCCCCGGCGTCTGAATGAGAAGCGGCCCCAAGCCTCGAAAAGGGGCCCTGACTCGTACGCCGACCTCGCCCACGATCGAAGAGCGCCGACCGACGACCGATCGCACGGCTGAGCCGCATCTCTCGTCCCTACGTCGCGGGTGCCATCGCGCTGCTCATCGTGGTCAGGGACGTGCGGGGCGAACCCGGGCGAGCCGCGCGGCCACCACCGCGACACCCGCGGCCGCGGCCGTCACCAGCCAGAGCATGAACGTCGGGTACAGGTAGACCACCTGGATCCACATGATGTCGCCGCCCCGGGCGAGGACGCGGAAGATCGGGGCGACCGCCACGCACACGGCGAGCGGCGCAAGATGGGGCAGCAGCCGCCACCGCTGCCATCCCGTACGGCGGGCGGCCCATCGCCGCGAGCGGGCCACGCCGCGCACGGCCAGCCCGACGGTCGCCAGCGTCAGCAGCACGAACACGATGTCGGTGACGAGGGTGGGCGGCGAGGAGGGGATCGTCGGCGTGGCTCCCTCGATCATGGCGACCAGACCGTCCATGAGGGCGGTGGCGTCGGCGAAGGTCATGCCGGTGTTCGCCATGACCGCGACGCCGTAGCCGGATTCCGGCATCAGCAGTTGATCGGCGGTGGAGGTGAAGAGGTCGCCGCCGTGCTCGATGACGGGGGTGCCGCGCTCGGTCCTGCCGAGCGACCAGCCGAGGGCGTACGTGCCGTTCTGCCTGGACGGGGTGCGCATCTCCTTGACGCTCTGGGGGGACAGGACGCCGTCGTTCTGCGCGATCAGCCACCGGGCCATGTCGTCGGCGGTGCTGAGGACCCCGCCGGACCCGTTGCCGAACCCGGTCGGCTCCGGCAGGGCGATGGCCTGTCCGAGGACGTACAGATGGCCGCGGGCGCTGCCGGGCAGGTCGCGGTCGGTGTCGATGGTCCTGCTGTGACGCATGCCGAGCGGCGTGAACACGTGCGCGTCGAGGTAGGCCGCGAACGGCCGGCGGCTCACCACCTCGACGAGCCGCGCGGCGACCTGGTAGTTGGTGTTGTGGTAACTGAAGGCGGTTCCCGGCTCCGCGGCGAGCCCGGCCGTCCTGAGGCGGGCCACGGCGCCTTGGAGGGTGCCGGGCTGGGGCAGGCTCTTCTCGTGGAAGGCCGAGTCGGCCATGCCCGATGTCTGGTTGAGCAACTGCCGGACGGTGATCTTCGCCGCCCTGGGGTCCGCCATGGTGAACTCGGGCAGGTACCCGCGCACCGGCTTGTCGAGCGAGATCTCCCCCTTTTCCACCAGTTGCATGACGGCGAGCGAGGTGAAGGACTTGCTGACCGACGCGACAGCCATGGGGGTGTCCGCTGTCAGGGGATCGCCGGAGGCCGTCCTGCCGTACCCGGCGGCGTGGAGGACCTGTCTCCCCTTGGTGATCGCGACCGCGACGCCGGGCAGTCCTGTCGCGTCGCGGTATCGGGCGACGAACGCGTCCACCGCCGCAGGGGTGATGTCGTGCGACGGGACCTGCCCTGACGAAGGGAGAAGGGCGAGGCAGATCGCGGCGAGAGTGTTTCTGAGCACCCGTCGACGCTAGTTACGGGCTCCTTCCCGGACCATTGCGGATCTCCTTCGCGTTCCTTACGGGAAACCGCTATGCCGGAAATTTACGGTTTTCCGCCATCGAAGTCGGAGGTTCGCCTCCATGGTGACCGTCCCGCAGGCCGCCTACCGTGGGCCGACATGATCAGTCTCAGGGGCTTGTGCAAACGCTACGGCGATCGGATGGCCGTCGACGGCCTGTCGCTGGAGGTGAGACCGGGCACGGTGACGGGCTTCCTGGGGCCCAACGGGGCGGGCAAGTCGACGACGATGCGCATGATTCTCGGGCTCGACCGCCCCACCGCGGGCACGGCGCTGATCGGCGGTGTGCCGTACCACCGGATCAGGAACCCGCTGCGGACGGTCGGCGCGATGCTGGACGCCCGCGCCCTGCACCCCGGACGCAGCGGGTACGCGCATCTGGTGGCGCTGGCGCGCAGCAACGGCATCGCGCGGAGCCGGGTGGCAGCGGTCCTGGAACGGGTCGGGATGTCGGACGCGGCGCGCAAGCGGGCCGGCGGGCTGTCGCTGGGCATGAGCCAGCGGCTCGGCATCGCCGCGGCGCTGCTGGGCGATCCGGAGGTGCTGCTGTTCGACGAGCCCGTCAACGGCCTGGACCCCGACGGCGTGCGCTGGGTGCGCCACCTGATGCGCTCGCTGGCCGGCGAGGGACGCACCGTGTTCGTCTCCAGCCACCTGATGAGCGAGATGCAGCTCACCGCCGACCACCTGGTCGTGATCGGCAAGGGACGGCTCATCATGGACGCGCCGCTGACGGAGGTCATCGCCCGCAGCTCCCTGACCGCCGTGGTCGTCCGCACCCCGCACGCCGCCGACCTGTCCGTACGGCTGAGTGCCGCCGGGATCACGGTGGAACGGCCCGGCGAGAACGAGCTCGTGGCCAACGGCGCCACGGCCGAGCACGTCGGCGACATCGCGTACGAGGCGGGCATCCGGCTGCACGAGCTGCGCACCCGCGAGGCATCGCTGGAGCAGGCGTATCAGGAGCTGACCGAGACCAGCGTGGAGTACGGCACGAAGAGGGCGGGGGTGTGACATGCGGGTCAGAGAGTTGGGGCAGGCGGTCGGCGCCGAGTGGACGAAGCTGTGGTCGGTCCGCTCCACCTGGTGGTGCCTGGCCGGCGCGGCGGCGCTCATGATGGTGAGCGCGCTGACGCTCGGCGGGGCCACGGCCACGGACCTGCTGCGCGAGGGCCGCGGGGGGATCCGCTTCCCGGCGAGCCAGCCGGTGATCTCGGCGACGTCGTTCGCCCAGTTCGCGCTGGTCACGCTGGCGATGCTGGCAGTCACCTCCGAGTACGCGTCGGGCGGCATCCGGGCCACGCTGCAGGCCACGCCGGTCCGCGGCCGGATGCTCGCCGCGAAGGCGCTGGTGGTGGGGCCGGTGATGGCGGTCGCGGGAGTGGCGTCCGGAGGCGTGGCCACGGCGGTGGTCTTCCTGGCGCTGTCCGCCGAGGTGTTCGGCGGCCTGGTGGTGCTGCCGCCGGCGCAGGTCGCGCTCGACCTGCTGAGGGTGGGGGTGTTCTGCGCCCTGGTGTCGGTGATGACGCTCGGTGTGGGCGCCGCGATCCGCAGCGCGGCGGGCACCCTGACCGTGGTGTTCATGGTGCTGATGGGCCTGCCGCTGATGCTGCTCACGACGGGAAGCCAGGCGGCGCTGGCGGTGTCCCTGCGCATGCCGCTGTTCGCCGGGCTGGCCTTCATGGGTAGCACCGACAACCTGACCGGCGGCCCGATCCCGTACTCGGCGGGGGAGGGGCTCGCCTGGCTGCTCGCGTGGACGGCGGCGGCGTTGGCGGCGGGCCATGCCGTACTACGCGGACGCGATGCCTAGACTTCGGGCCGTGTCAGCCAAGCGCATCGGACGGACCCTGGTCGGAGTGCTCGTGGGCATGCTCCTCGGGGCCGTCGAACTGGCCTTTCTCGCCGTGGCCTGGCCGGCCCGCCTGATCTCCGCCGCGCGGCCCGCCGCCGACCGCGGCCTGGCCGGGCTGGTGGCGCTCGAGCGGGCTCGGCTGGCCACCTGGCTGGACCATGACACACCGCAGACCGGCGGCGGCTACGGTTTCCTCGCGGCCCGCGCCGCTCTGGGTGTCGTCGGCGGGTACGGCTGCGCGGTCGGCCTGTTCGTCGGCGGGCTGCTGCTGTTCGGAGGGGTGTGGGACCTGTCGTGGGGCGAGTCCGAGTCGGTGCCGCTGAACCTGCCGGGCGTGCGGCTGGTCACCAGCAGCGGGGTGCTCGGGCTGACCAGCGCCGCGGTCGTGCTGACCCTGGTCGCGCTCGGGGTGTTCGCCGTGGGGGCGGCCGAGCGGCGGCTGGCCGACAACCTGCTCGGGCCGGGCAGTCAGGAGCTGATGCGCAGGCGCATCGCCGAGCTGACCGCGACCCGTTCGGGCATCGTCAAAGCGGTGGACGACGAGCGCAGAAGGATCGAGCGCGACCTGCACGACGGCGTACAGCAACGGGGGGTGGCGCTGGCGATGCTGCTCGGCCGCGCCCAGCACAGCCCCGACCCGGTCCGGACCGGTGAGCTGGTCGCCCAGGCCTACAGCGAGTCGCGCCGGCTCCTGGACGAGCTGCGCAGCGTGGCCTGGCGGATCTACCCCACCGCGCTGGACGAGCTGGGCCTGCGCGCCGCGCTCGCGGGCGTCGCCGAGCGCTCCGGCGTCCCGGTCACCGTGCACTACGGGCTGGCCGGGCGGCCCGTCTCCGAAGTCGAGACCGCCCTGTACTTCGTCGCCCGCGAAGCGATCACCAACGCGATCAAGCACGCGCGGGCGCATGACATCCTGGTCGTCTTGACCGAGGACGAGCGGACGGTGAGCGTGGCCATCTCAGACGACGGCGAGGGCGGCGCCGATCCCTCGGGAGGCGGGCTGTCCGGGCTGGCCAGGCGCGTCCTGGCGCTCGACGGAGCGTTCGGCGTCGACAGCCCCGAAGGCGGCCCCACGAAGATCACCGCGACGCTGCCCAAGGAGCCGTCGTGCGGTTGATCCTCGCCGACGACTCGGTGCTGCTCCGCGAGGGCCTGATCCGGCTGCTCGACGACGCCGGGCACGAGGTCGTCGCCGCCGTCGGAGACGCTCCGGCGCTGCTCGACGCCGTCGCAGCGCACCGGCCCGACGTGGCGGTGGTCGACGTGCGCATGCCGCCGACCTACACCAACGAGGGGCTGCGGGCGGCGCTGGAGATCCGCGAACGTTGGACGGGTGTCGGCGTCCTCGTGCTGTCGCAGTACGTGGAGAAGACCTACGCCGCCACGCTCCTGGCCGGAAAGACCGAGGGGTTGGGGTACCTGCTCAAGGACCGGGTTTCGGAGGTGGCCGACTTCCTGGAGTCGCTGGAGCGGGTGCGTGCGGGCGGCACGGTCTTCGACCCGGAAGTGGTCCGCCAGCTGCTCGCCCGTACCACCCACGCCGACCCGCTGAGCAGGCTGAGCCCGCGCGAGACGGAGGTGCTGCGGCACCTCGCGCAGGGCTTCGTCAACGCGGCGATCGCCGATCGCCTGCACGTGTCGCTCAGCACCGTCGAGAAGCACGTCAACGCCGTCATGGACAAGCTCGACCTGCCGCGCGACCCCAGCTACAGCCGCAGGGTGCTGGCCATCCTGCGCTATCTCGACGACTGATCGCACAGCTGAGCCGCATCTCTCGTCCTGCGCGGAACCCCGGCGGGGCGGGGCTCGTTGTCCAGGACGACGGTGGATCGCCGAGCTTTCAGGAGTCGCAGCGTGGAAATCACCGGCATCATCTCCGGCATCATCATCGGCGCCGTGATCGGCGCCCTGGGGCGACTGGTCATTCCGGGACGCCAGCGCATGCCTGTCTGGCTGACGATCGTGATCGGCGTGGTCGCGGCCCTGATCGGTACCGCCATCGCGACCGTGCTGGGCGTGGCCGACACCCGAGGCGTCGACTGGATCGAACTCGGCATCCAGGTCGCGCTGGCCGCCCTGGGGGTGTCGCTGACGGCGGGCCTGTACGGCAAGCGCGGCGGGTAGGGGAGCCTCCGCCGGGCCGGTTCAGGTCCGGCGGGCCAGCAGGTAGGCCCGGCGCGTCGCCACCTCGGAGGCGTAGTTCGTGCGTTCGATCCGCGTCTCCACGGCGAAGCCCGCGTCCTCCAGCGCCTTGGCGACGTCCGAGGGTTCGAAGAAGCGGAAGTCGACGTCAACCTTGTGTCCCAGCCACTCGTCCAGGTGCCTCACCTCTGAGCCGATGTGGAACGAGACGAGGAGGAGGCCCGAGGGGCGCAGCGCCCGGCGGGCCTCCTCGAAGGCGCGGCGCAGTTCGGACGGGGCGAGGTGGATGATCGAGTAGAACGCGACGGCCGAGCCGAACTCGCCGTCGGCGGCCGGTAGCGCCAGCAGGTCCCCTTCGCGGAACTCCACGGCCGGATGCTCCCGGCGTCCCACGGCGACCATGGCGGCGGACAGGTCGATGCCGACCGTGCTCGCGCCGCGTCCGGCGAGCCAGGCCGCGACGTGCCCAGGTCCGCAGCCGAGGTCGGCGATCGTCGTGCCCGGCTCTGTCTGCTCGACGAGGCACGCGAGCAGCGCCCGGTCGAGCGGCTTGGCGGCGAGCTCGTCGCGGAAACCGGCCGCGTAGTTCTCGGCGACGGTGTCGTAGCTGCGGCGGGTGGAGTCGTGGCTTCCGTGATCTTCCACGGGGACAGCATGTCACATGCCTCCCAAACCACACATTTGGCGCCCGCGCGGGGCAGGCGGCTGTCGGCGACGCCGACTAACGTCCCCCGCATGCCACTTGACGATGCACTGACGGCCCGGATGGCCGAGCCCGACTTCTGGGCCGCGTACCTCTTCGAGGACGACGCGGACGAGGACGAGGAGCCGCTCCGGGCGGAGTTCGGTTTGGGCGGCGAACTCGCGCTCGTGCTCGACCTCGACATCACCGACGGGTTGGTCGAACTCGCCCTGACGGCCCCTGGGCTGGCGGAGCCCGCCGAACTCGGATGGGACGACCAGGCCCACTTCCATCCACACGTGATGCGCTGGGCGGAGCTGGACCTGCTCGCCCGGGCCCTGGCGCTGCACGACCCGCAGATGCGCCACCCCGGTCCGGCTCTCGCGCTGCTCGCCCGCTTCGTCGTCCTGGACGAGCAGGACGACCTCGACACCGTCACCCCCTTGCTGGACGCGGCCTTCCGCATGCTGCGCCCCGGTCCGCGCGACGGTGTCCGCCCCGAGACCCGCGACTGGTTCGAACTGCGCGACCTGCGCGGCACCGGCCTGCGCTGGACGGCCGGACCGGACGGTCACCCCGCGGTCGAGCAGACCCACACCGGCGCCGTCGCGCGACCGCTCTACTCGCTGCGCACCCCCGACTCCGCGGACTTCCCCTTCGCCGCCTGGGCGGCCCTGCTCGACCGCGCCAGGCAGATCCTCGCCACCGCGACGGCCGATCCGTCCCTGGACGACCCCGCCGTCCGCGCCGCCCTGAGGCGCTGCACCGCAACCAGGGGGTACGCCCATCTCGCGCCGCTCGCCGAGGCGTTGCGCGCCGCCGGCGGCGCTCAGCCCGTCCTCCTCCGTGCCCTGGACGAACCGGTGAGCAGGGCGGAGTCCTGCTGGGCCGTGGAGGTGCTGGCCGGGCTGCCGCAGGGCGCGCTGGTGAAGCGGTGGTTCGGGCTGAGCCCGCTGTCCACCGCCCGGTCATGGGAACTGAGCCTGACCCTCGCCATCGAAGGACGCGCGGCGGAGCACTCCCGCGTCCTGACCTCCGATCTGGCCGGCGCGCTGAAAGAGGCGGGGCTGGGCGGGGCGGAGATCGCAGGCGGTTCCTCCCGCCGGGCGGCCGACGGAACGTCCGTCGACGTGTCGACAGCGGTGGACGTGCTGGTCCGCGACGATCTGGCGCGGGGAGTGTCGCTGATCTCCGAGATCCTGCGTCGCCACGACGCGGCCGCCACGGCCGAACTCCGCCACACCTCCCCGCCGTACGACCTCATTGCGCCGCTCTGACAGCGATGATCAAACCAGTGCGCAGGGCGCGGACCCGCGGGGCGATCTCGGCGGATCAAGGACCGGAAGGGGCGTTTCTTGAAAGGATCCATGCCTGTCGTGCGTACCGGATTGTTCTTCTGAAAGAGGGTGTATGGAGCCGTTACGGGCGGGGGATCCGCGCCAGGTGGGGCCATACCGGCTGAAGGGGCGGCTGGGCGGCGGCGGTATGGGGCAGGTGTTCTTGGGCCGTTCGCGGGGCGGCCGGCCGGTCGCGGTGAAGGTGGTGCGGCCGGAGCTGGCCGACGACGCGGGGTTCCGGCGCCGGTTCGCGATCGAGGTGGAGGCGGCCCGGCTGGTCGGCGGGTTCTACACCGCGCAGGTGGTGGACGCCGACACCGACGCGGATCCGCCGTGGCTGGTCACCGCCTACATCCCCGGCCCGTCCCTGCATCAGGCCGTCGCCACGCACGGACCGCTCCCGTCTGCGGCGATCCGTGTGCTGGGGGCGGGGCTGGCCGAAGGGCTGGCCGTGATTCACGGCTGCGACCTGGTGCACCGCGACCTCAAACCCGGCAACGTGATCCTGGCCGCCGACGGTCCCCGGGTCATCGACTTCGGCATCGCCCGCGCGCTGGACGCCACCTCCCACACCCTCTCGGGAGCCGTGGTCGGCACTCCTGCGTTCATGTCCCCCGAACAGGTCCGAGGCGGCGAGGTCGGTCCTGCCAGCGACGTGTTCGCCCTGGGGGCGGTGCTGGTGTTCGCCGCCACCGGCCGCGGCCCCTTCGGCGCCGGCCAGGGCCACGCGATCATGTTTCGCGTCGTGCACGACGATCCCGACCTGACCGGCCTGCCGAGGGACCTGGCCGACCTGGCGGGCGCCTGCCTGGCCAAGACACCCGAGCACCGGCCCGATCATCAAGCAGGCCATGGGCACGACTGTCGGCCCGAACGCCAAGCGCGCCCCATAGCGCCGCCCCGGATCCTGTCTCACCCCGCGTCTCCCGTCCGGCCAGGGCCCTCCGCGGCCCGGCGCCGGCGCCCGGCCGTCAACGGCGTGCACCCGATCGCGATCCGGCTACGGTTGACGGCCGCTCGGGCACGTCGCCAGATGGGAGGCGAGCGAGACGGGGGTGCGTCCGATGAGGTCGCGGGCCGTGCGGGCGAGGTGCGCCTGGTCGGCGAAGCCCGCGCCGGCCGCCGCCGTCGCGACCGACGTGCCGGGCAGGGCGGCGACCGCCGCGCGCAGCCGCGCCCACTGGCGCAGCCGCACCAGCGGCGTCCCGACCGACTCGCGGACCAGGGCGCGCAACCGCGGCGCCGAGAGCCCGACGTCCGCGGCGATGGCGGTGATGGGCCCGGGACGGGTGAGCTGCCCGAGCGCGTGCACCACCCTGGGATCGGGGACGCGCCCGGCTCCGACGAAAGCGGCCACCTCTGCCCGAGCCGCACCGAGGTCGGGAGCGCTGGGACGCCCGAGAGCGGCGAGCATCCGCCGCACTTCGGCCTCGCCGAGCGGGACCACCCCCGCGCCGGGGCGGAGCAGCCACGGGTCGATGAACAGCGCGACGTAGGAGGACGTCGCCGCGCAGGTGTGGGGGAGGTGCGGCGGCACGATCACCCCGGCCGTCGCGACCGGCCCCGCCCCGTGCACCCCGGTCTCCACCTGCCCGCCGACCGGCAGCACGACCTTCCACACCGGCTGCCGGTGCCCGCGGACGCCGAAGCCGCCGGACTCCGCGAACATCGTCACCCCGTCGCCGGAGGCGAGCACGCGCCGGTGACCGTCGCGGAGGAGCGCGTCGAAGGCGGGGACGGCCGTCATCACGGGCGAGACCCGGGACGGAGGCCGGCAACCGGGAGCGGAGGCGCGATCGTTCTGTTCAAGCGTCCGCTGACTGACTGGGAACATCATCGCAGCATGCACGATACCGCTGCGGTCGCCCTGGCGATCTTCCTGGTTCTGGTGGGGATCTCCCACTTCCTGTTTCCCGGCTACTTCCGCACCCTGGTCCCGTCCTGGCTGGGCGGCTGGGCGGGCACGCTCGTCGCGGGCAGTGGGGTGGCGGAGGTCGTGGTCGGCGGGCTCGTCCTGGTGCCGGGAAGCCGGGCGGCCGGTGGCTGGGCCGCCGCCGCGCTCATCACCGCCTACCTCGCGTCCCACCTCGACGCGCTGCGTCACGCACGCCGCGACCGGCCGCGTCTGCTGGAGCGGCCGGTGGGCGTGGTGGCGCGGCTGGCGGTCAACGTCCTGTACATCGGCTGGGCGGCCGCGGTGGCGCTGACGGCGGCGTGACCCCTGGCGGCCTGTCCGTGCGGACGTTCATGGACGCCATCATCGTCGCCGACCTGGACCGGCTTCGACTGGTTCATCCTCACGCCGACGATCGGCCGAAGACGATCAGAGCCCACGTGAGGCAGCCGAACGCGGCCGTGTTGGCCAGGGCGCGGACGGTGTTCCAGACGACCCAGGCCGACTCGAACCGCTCCCGCACGGCCGCGACGTCCGCGATGTGGCCGGGCTTGCCGGCGGCGGCGAGCCGATCGTTGAGCGGGACGTTGACGGCGCTGGTGATGACGAACATCACCAGATACAGGACGAGCCCGGCGATGATCCACGGCAGCGCCTCGCGACCTTGCCCGCGCCAGGCCAGGAACGCCGACAGCGCGGTGAACCCCAGCGCGCCCAGGAAGCTCAGCATGAACCAGCCGTTGACGATGGTCACGTTGATGCGCTGCATCACGTCCACGAACGTCCGGTCGCCCGCCGCCTTGAGCGCGGGCATGATCGCGTAGGCGAAGGCGGCGAACAGCCCGGCCATGAGCCCGGTGGTGATCGTGGCGGCGATCAGCGACACGGTCTGCGCGAGTCTCATGGCGTCCAACTCCCTCTATCCGCGGAACGGCCGCCCGGCCGCTCCCGTGTGTTCGACATACCGACCATTGAAGTGCGGCGAGGTGAGACGTTCCATAGCCAGGAAGCGCAACTCCATACGTAATCGTCTAAGCGGACGCTGCCTAACGCGCGTGTTGGCTCCACCCGCAGGTGATGGTCGAATTCCACGACGGCTCCGCCCTTGCCCAGATCGCGCCGCCGGACATCCGGATGGCGCCGGCCTTGGGCGTGAGCCGGCCGGGCATGAGGCCGCATGCCCTCCTGGGTCCTGCCGCGCCGTCTGCCTGGTCAGGGCCGCCTGGTTGCGCGCGTTCTGCGAGCTGCTGCGCGGCCGATGCCTGGCAGGCCAGATCCGGAGTGTGGCCTGCCAGGGCACTCGGTTGTCAGGTCTGCCTGTGGTCCTCGGATCCTCCCCACGTCTTCAGATACGCTTCCGCCCCGGCCAGCATGTCCTGGGCGAACTCGTCACCGGCGTACTTGCGCATGTCCTCGATCCAGTCGGGGACCAGGCCGTAGTGGGCCACACCGTCGGTGTTGACGTCCCAGACCCGGTCGCCGGTGCGCAGCTTGTCGAGCGTGACCGCGCCGTCCAACGAGGTGAACGGATAGGTGACCGCACTGCCCTGGCGCGCCCCGGGGAGCGGGCCCATGCCGTTGGTGTCGAGGCCGTAGCCGTACCCGGGACGTCCGAACTCGTCACGGAGGGGCTTCGTCGCTCGCCAGCCCGCGGTGAAGGAGTCGGCGGGCGAGCCGTACGCGGTCACCAGGCCGCCGAGCCGGTAGATGCGGCGGAAGAAGCTGGGGTCCGCCCAGCTGTGTGAGGAGATGACGCCCGGATACTTGGCGCTCTCCAGCAGGTCGAGCGTCTGAGCGGCGGCCTTGACGCTCATGTGGTCGATCTCGACCATCATGCCGCGCTTCATCATGCCCTGGACCATGTAGGCGCCCAGCGAGGTCAGGCCTCTGGTGTTGCAGTGCGGCGCCGGGGGATAGATCGGCAGGCCGACGCCGTTCGGCAGCCACTTGGCCACCTCGGGCGGCAGCACTCCGGCCGGGTCGATCGTGTTGTCGTGCTCGGGTCCCGTGCAGGTCTTGGCGTTCCAGAACGAGCCGCTCGACAGGAAGTTGCCGATGTTGACGATCACGCCGGTGGTCCCGGGGTCGAACCGGACGCCGCACAGCGCGTTGTCGTACTTGTGGCAGACGAACATGCTGCGCACGCCCAGCTGGTACATCTCGTCCAGGCCGCGGTCGATCTGCGCCTTGGTGCAGTGCGGGATGCCCCAGGTCTGGCGGCAGCCGAACGGCTCCGAGGTCTCGACGCCCAGGACCACGGCCAGCTTGCCGGCCGCGATCACCTGCCTGGCCTCGGCGCTCGACTTCACCACCCGGAACCAGCCCTGGCCCGGGCCGCCGCTCTGGGCGTCGATGTAGCTCTGCAGCTCGAGGGTGCGCTGCGCCTCGAGCCTGAGCGTGGCCATCTCGTCGCAGGTGTTGTGCTTGAGCGGGTAGATCTCGCAGAGCTGCCGGTTGGCGACCAGGTCGTTGACGAACACGCGGAGCCCGCCGCGCCAGGCCCGCTCGATCCACTTGTAGTAGCCCTGCTGGTGGGTGAGGGAGTCGTGGGCCGGCCAGTCCTTGAACGTGGGCCAGCCGACCGGGTCGTGCTTGCCCACGGGGGTGCCGTGGCGGGTGAAGTTCTCGAACCAGGCGAGCGAGCCGTCGGGCTGGTGGTCGGGGCAGTCGACCAGGGCGTGCTCGATGCCGTCGGGGTCGAACGGCTTGCCACAGATCAGGCCGCCGCCGAAGGCTTCGTTGGCCATGAGATGGCTGTGGGCGTCGACGAAGCCGCGGGCCGGGTTCGCGGAGCCCGGCGGTTGCCCGACCGCCCCGACCTCGGACTCTGGGGCCGTCTGGGCGGTGGCGGTGGCGCCCGCCAGAGGTAGGGCGGCCAGTAGGGCAACCCCGATGATCCTGGTGATGCTACGTAACATGAGCGCACCTCACAATTCGGCTGCTTCATGGTCCGTCTTTGTTACTCGCCGGTCAAGATGTGAGTCGGGCTCGAATTCAGTCAAAAAGCGGTCAGTTGGCCGCGCCGTACCTGACCTCTCGGTAAAGCGCATCGCTCCGGGATCCAGCGGCACGGGATCGGTCCGGACGGCCGTCCGTCGCACAGCTCGCGGTGCGCGACAACGCGAAGCTTCTCCCTCGATATCGACGGCAAACCGGCCCAGTACGCCCTGTGCCACCTGCCGGCCGGGCTCAACGAATGGGCGGTGCATCCGAGCACCGGCAGTGCGGAATCGCGGCTGGCGGGTGCACCGGAGCGACTACGAGTTCCTGACCTCACCGGAGGCTCGCGAACTCCTCCGACAGGGTGATCGACCACCGGGGCATCCAACAGGCCTGGTCCCACCGGTTCCGGCGCGCCGGGGCCGCTTTCGACGAAGCGGCCCCGGCGTGACACCGGTCCGTCAGGCGACGTTCTTGATCTGGCCGTTCTGGACGATCCACCTCAGGTTGGATGAGGGGTTGGAGCAGTCT
>NZ_JBEPDC010000008.1:107058-308849 GCF_040300065.1 Nonomuraea sp. NPDC000554
CTCGCCAGAGGTAGGCGGGTACCTTGATCTGGGAGTTGTCGCCGGCGCTGTCGAGGCAGTATCCGGTGGCGACGTTCTTGATCTGGCCGTTCTGGACGATCCACCTCAGGTTCGGTGAGGGGTTGGAGCAGTCTCG
The DNA here is from genome assembly GCF_040300065.1 of Nonomuraea sp. NPDC000554. Lineage (NCBI taxonomy): Bacteria > Bacillati > Actinomycetota > Actinomycetes > Streptosporangiales > Streptosporangiaceae > Nonomuraea > Nonomuraea sp. NPDC000554. Next base: position 107,195 of record NZ_JBEPDC010000008.1, read on the forward strand.
CCAGAGGTAGGCGGGTACCTTGATCTGGGAGTTGTCGCCGGCGCTGTCGAGGCAGTATCCGGTGGCGACGTTCTTGATCTGGCCGTTCTGGATGACCCACCTCAGGTTCGGTGAGGGGTTGGAGCAGTCCCCCCACAGGAACGCGCGGACCTTCACCTGAGACCTGTCGCCGCCGCTGTCCAGGCAGTACCCGGTGGCCGTCCTTCCAGCGGGAGCGTCCGAGTGTCTGTCCGGGCCTGTCGCCACGGCGGCCATCGCCGTGTTCGCGACAGCCCCGACGGCCAGACCGAGCAGAGTCACCGATGCCACCCGGACCGCGTGACGGACATTGATCATCGTGTTCGTCTTCCTTCCGTTCCAGCGGGGAACCGCTCAGCCCCCCAACATGATCACTTTGGCTGCTGAACGCCCCACGGCCCCGCAGCGATGGGCAGCAGCGGATTAAAGATCACGGCAAGGTCTGACCGGACCGCTCCGGTTCCCGTCGCGGCCCAGGAGGTGCTGCGGCCGGCGCGTTGGAGCCGCCGCGGCCCTGCGGCCCATCGGCCCTGCGGCCCGGGACTTCCGGCCCTGCTCGGCGCCGCGGCGGGCGGGGTCGGATGGGGAGAGGAGGTGGCCGTCATGTCTGGTGTGATCGTGGCGGGGGTCGATGGTTCGGCGCCGGCGCTCGCGGGCGTGGAATGGGCGGCCGACGACGCCTTCCGCATGCGCGTGTCGCTGCGCGTCGTCTGCGCGGTGGACCTCTGGCCGTACCCGGTCCCGGAGCTGTCCGTCCCCGACTGGGAGGATGCGCTGTTCAAGGGCGCGCACAAGGTCCTGGCCGAGGCCGAGGCCACGGCGCGGGCGCGTCAGCCGACCGTCGAGGTGAGCACCGAGCTCCTCGCGGGGCCTGCCGCGGCCGCTCTGCGTGAGCAGGCGGACGCCGCGGCCGAGATCGTGATCGGCAGCAGGGGCCTCGGCGGCTTCACCGGGTCCGTACTGGGCTCGATCAGCACGAACGTCGCCGGCCACGCACCCGGCCCGGTGGTCGTCGTCCGGTCGCGGGCCACCGTGGTGCACGGCGAGATCGTCGTCGGCGTCGACGGCTCTCCCGGCTGCGAGCCCGCCCTGGGCTACGCCTTCGAGCAGGCCGCGCTGCGCGGCAGCAGACTTCGAGCGCTGAACACGTGGCAGCTGCCGTACGCGTTCACCCCGCACTTCCCGTACACCGTCGACATCGACGAGATGCGCTGGGCCCAGCGCCGCGTCGCCGAGAGCCAACTCAGCCCGTGGCAGGACAAGTATCCGCAGGTCACGCTGCTGAAGGACGTCCAGCGTGGGCACCCGGTCGAGGCGCTGACCCTCGCCGGCGACAGGGCGGACCTCCTGGTCGTGGGCTCGCACGGGAGAAGCGCGGCAGGGGCGCTCGCGCTGGGCTCGGTGAGCCGGGGCGTCCTGCACCACGCGCGCTGCACGGTCGCGGTGGTCCGGGCCTGAGAGGTGGTCCGGGCCTGAGAGCTGTCTGTGGCTGCCGCGTCAGCTGGTCGCGTCCGCGCTGCGCCGTAGGGCCGCCTGTCCCAGGATCCGGTGCAGGTCGGCGCCGGTCACCATGCCGACCAGCCGTCCACTGTCGACGACGACGGCGATCAGCTGTGCCCGCGTGGGTTGCTGGAGCAGGAGGATGGCGTCGTCGTCCGGCGCGAGGGTCGGCACGGGCCGCTGCTTGGCCGCGAGCGTGCCCACCTGGGTGGTGCTCCGGAGATCCGGACGAACCGACGCCAGGGTGTCCAGCGAGACGTAACCTGCCGGGTCGCCGGAGAACGCCACCACCGGGAAGACCGTCTGGCGGGAGTTCAGCACGACCTTCTGCGCCAGCTGCTCGACGTCCATCCAGGCCGGAGCCACGTCCGGCGACGGTGTCATCACCTCGCGCACGAGCAGGCCGCGCAGCCCGGCGCGGGTGGTCTTGACGGTGAGTTCCTGGCGTGCGCTCACGGCGATGTACCAGCCCAGGAGCGCGAGCCACACGCCGCCCAGCCAGCTCCACAGCAGGGTGCCGAACAGCCCCAGCGAGATGAGCGTCGTGCCGAGCAGGTATCCCGCCTGTGACGCCGTCCGATCCGCTCGGGCGGCGTCCCCGAACCACCCCCACAGCACCGCGTGCAGCACGCGCCCGCCGTCCAGAGGGGCGCCGGGAAGCAGGTTGAACACGCCGAGCAGGAGGTTCATGGTGAACAGCCAGGCGGCGGCCGACGCCGCCAGGGTCGGCTTGGGCAGCACGGCATAGGCGAGGAAGGCCACCGCGGCGATGCCCAGGCTGGCCAGCGGGCCCGCCGCGGCCGTCGCCAGCTCGGTCCGGGGGCTCTTGGCCTCTTCGCCCAGCTCGGTGTATCCGCCGAGAATCCACAGCGTGATCGAGCCGACGGTGAGCCCACGCCACCGGGCCACCAGCGCGTGGGCCACCTCGTGGGTCAGCAGCGACGCCATGAACAGCAGGCCCGTGGCCACGGCCACCAGCCAGTACTGCCGTTGGCTGTGTCCGGGCACGGCCTGCGGCAGCACGGTTTCGCCCAGCAGGACGACGATGAGCACCGCGATGCCGAGCGCCGACCAGTGCGCGCGCACCGGGACTCCGGCCACCCTTCCCAGCGGAAGAGTCTGCTTCACCTGGCCATCATCCAGCGGCGGCAGCCCATCTCGGCAGGGTCGAACCGCCCTCATCGGCAGGACTTTGGTCTATCCGGACCTGGAAGCGGGGTTTTCGCGAGGTGGGCGGGACGGTGCACGCGATGTCCTCGGCGTGGTCGGCGACGATGTCGCGCGCCCGGCAGGCCGCCGGCGTGTGAGCCGTGGGGTCCATGGTGCGTTCCCCTCAGGACCTCGGGTCTTGCGGGTGCTTCATGCCCGGATGATCGCGAGTCTACTGTTCCGGTGGCGCGCGGGCGTCCGGGCTTTCCGCGGTCATACGGACCCCCGCGGCCGACCTCGACGGTCAAGGCGTGCCACGAAAAGACCAAGTGAACGCCAACGGCCGCGGGCAAGGTGGTTGACGTCGACCACGGGGGTGATCATGAGCGAGTTCATGCGGGTGTTCCCGCTGGTGCTTCTCGTGGTCGTCTTCGGGGCCTCGTCCCTTGCGAAGATCTCCCGGGCGGAGGCGTTCCGGAGCTTCGTCGCCTCCGTCCGCTCGCTGCGGATCGTTCCGGCCCGCTGGGCCTCGGCCACGGCCGGCGTCGTGGTCGCCGTGGAGATCGTCACTGTCGGGCTGCTGCTGACACCGCCGTGGTATCCGGCCGGACTCGCCCTGGCGGCGACGGTGCTGGCCGTGTTCGCCGTCGTCGCCGTGGTGACGCGGCGGCGGGGGCTCGCGGTCCCCTGCAACTGCTTCGGCCCCGGGAGAGGCGGGAGACGGGGCGCCGCCGCCCAGGGGCGCCCGCTCGGGGTCCCGCACGCCGTTCGCAACGCGCTCCTGGCAGGGGTGGCCCTCGGTGGCCTGCTCGGGGCGGAGGTCGGCGGGGGGTGGGCGGGAACGGCCTGGGTGGGGGCGGGACTCGCCGGTACGGCAGCCCTGGTCTGCGCCGCCGTCGTGCTGCGGTTCGAGGACATCGTCGCGCTGTTCGGCCAGGCGCCCAGCGTGCCGCGCTCCGTGGAGCCCGTTCGGGGGAGACGGTCCGAATCGTCCAGGCGGCCGAGCCCGGGGACAGCGCGCTGAGCAATCGAGAAGAAGCGGCTGGTGCGGAGGCCGCGGTAGGAGATTCATGCAGTTCGTCGTGGTGGCCCTGGTTCTGGTGGCCTGCGTGTCGGTGCTCAACCTGGTGCTCAATCTCGCCGTGATCCGCCGGCTCCGCGTGCACGAGGAGTTGATCGGGAGCGACCGTCCGGCCGCCGAGCCGGTCATGTTGCCGGTGGGCGAGGCTCCGGCGGACTTCGTGGCAACGGACGTCGACGGAGAGAAGCTGTCCCGCGGCGACCTGCGCGCGGGACTGGTGGGGTTCTTCTCCACGACCTGCCCCGCGTGCGCCCAACGGCTGCCGAGGTTCACAGACCTCGCCGCGAAGCACGACAACGTGGTCGCCGTCGTGGTCGGAGAGCCCGGCGAGACCACGGAGATGATCACCACGCTGCGGCCCGTCGCCCGGGTCTTCACCGAGCGCCACGGGGAGAGCATGACCACGGCGTTCGCCGTGCACGGCTACCCGGCCACCTGCCGGATCGACGACGAGGGCACGGTGCTGGCGCTCGACGTGGAGCTCGGGTGAGCCAGGCCGGGGAGCTGCCGCCGCGCACCCTTGCGGCACACGCGGGACGGGCCGCCGTCCTGGCCTGGCGGGCCGCGCCGGGGATGGTCGTCCTCCAGGCCGCAGGAGCGGTGGTGGCCGGGACCGCCCCGGTGGCCACCGCCTGGTTCACCAAACTGGCCTTCGACCGCCTGGCCGCGTCCGGCGGCGGCCAGGGCACCGGACTGCTCGCCATCGCCCTGGGGCTGGCGGCCACGACCCTCGTCACCGCAGCGCTGCCGCAGGCCGTCCAGTACGCCCAGGACGAGCTGCTGCGCGCGATCACCCTGCGCTCGCAGGCCGCCCTGTACGACGCGCTCAACCGTCTCCCCGGCCTGGCCAGGTTCGAGGACCCGGACTTCCGGGACCGGCTGCAGCTGGCCGAGCAGTCCGGACGGCAGGCGCCGGCGCAGATGGTCACCTCAGCCCTCGGTTCCGCGCGCGCCCTGTTCACCATGGTGGGCTTCGTGGGCTCGCTGATCGCCATCGCGCCATGGATGGCCGGGATCCTCGCGCTCGCGGCCGCTCCCGCCGTCTGGGCGGAGCTGACGATCAGCAGGACCCGCGCCCGGCTCGCCCGCCACACGATCCAGGCGATCCGCCGGGAGTCGTTCTACGCCGAGCTGCTCAGCGGGCTTCGGGCCGCCCAGGAGGTGCGGCTGTTCGGCTTAGGCCGGTTCCTGCGCGGGCGGATGCTCGGCGAGCTGACCGCGGTGCACGACGCCACCCGTCGGCTGGACCAGCGGGAGTTGCGGGTGCAGGGCGCGCCGACCCTGCTCGGCGCGATCGTGGTGGCGGCCGGCCTGGTCTGGGCCATTCACGCGGCCGGCCAGGGGAAGCTGGGCATCGGGGACATCGCGGTGTTCGTCGCGGCCGTCGCCGGCTGCCAGTCGGCGCTGACGGAGCTGGTGCGGACCATGGCGCTCGGACACCAGTCGCTGCTGCTCTACGACCACTACCGCGCGGTCATCACCAGCCCGCCCGACCTCGTCGTGCCCGAGCACGCTCAGGCCGTCCCGGCGCTGCGCACCGGGATCGAGCTGCGGGACGTCTGGTTCAGGTACGGGCCGGACAAGCCGTGGGTCCTGCGCGGTGTCGACCTCACCATCCCCGCCGGGCGGACCGTCGCGCTCGTCGGTCTCAACGGCGCGGGCAAGAGCACCCTGGTCAAGCTGCTGTGCCGGTTCTACGACCCCTCCTCCGGGTCGCTGTCCTGGGACGGCGCGGACTACCGCGAGCTGCGGGTCGACGGGCTGCGCCGGCGCATCGCGACGGTGTTCCAGGACTTCATGCACTACGAGCTCACCGTGCGGGAGAACATCGCACTCGGCGACCTGCCGGCCATGGAGGACCCGTCACGGCTGACCGGGGCTGCCAGGGCCGTCCGCCTGCACGACACGATCACCTCACTGCCCAAGGGCTACGACACCCTGCTCACCAGGACGTTCCTCGACCAGCGCGACGGCGACGACCCGGAGACCGGGGTCCTGCTCTCCGGCGGGCAATGGCAGCGGATCGCCATCGCCAGGGCGCTGCTGCGGAACCAGTGCGACCTCATGATCCTCGACGAGCCCAGCTCCGGGCTCGACGCCGAGGCCGAGCACGAGATCCACCAACGGCTGAGGGAGCTGCGCGAAGGGCGTACGTCGGTCCTGATCTCACACCGGCTGTCCGCCGTGCGCGAGGCCGACCTCATCGTCGTCCTGTCGCACGGCCGCGTCGTGGAACGGGGCTCCCACGACACCCTCATGGCCGCCGGCGGCCACTACGCCCGGCTCTTCCGGATCCAGGCGGGCGGCTACACGGATGCGCTGCCCGGCTCCCCGTCCACCATGGAGGCTTCGACGTGAGAGGGCTCGTGCTCGGTGCGCTCGCCGGAACCGCCGCGTGCGTCGCCGTCGCGGTTTGGCAGGCCCGGCGCCACCTCATGCTCGTCACCGTCAGGGGCGACAGCATGCGGCCCGCCTACCGCGACGGCCAGAGGCTGCTCGCGGTGCGCCGCCCCGCCGTCGGCGTCCGCGCGGGCCGCGTCGTGGTGACCGAGAGCCCTGACAGGGAGACGCTCACCTGGCCCGAGCGCGCGGACGGGCGGGCCGCGGCCACTTTGCTGATCAAACGGGTGGCCGCCACGGCGGGCGATCACGTCCCGCGGGGGTCGGTGGCCGGGCTCGCCGCCGGCCAGCGCGGCCGGGTGCCTGCCGGACAGGTGGTGCTGCTCGGCGACAACGCCACCGTGAGCTTCGACTCCCGGCAGGCCGGTTACTTTCCCGCGGATCGCGTCGTCGCCGTCGTGGTCGGACGGCTGTCCGGCGGGACGGCCCGCGACCAGCCGACGGCTCACCGAACTCCCGGAGACAGGTCCGGGACACCGAGGAAGGAAGGAGACCGCAGATGGTCAAGTTGATGGAGTCGCTGGGCGATCGCCTCCTGGCGCGGCTGGTGCCCAGGGTGACCGCCGAGGCGGGCCCGTACTGCCCGCCTGTCTCGCAGTGCCGTCAGTGCGGCTACGACGGGTCGTTCGTCAAGTTCCGGTGGTACCAGCTGTACTCGAACTGCAACGAGTACTTCGGGCCATGCGTCGTCCAGGGACCGAACTGCCCGGTGAAGTAGCGGCACCCGGCGGTGTCCCTCACCGGCCGCTCAGCCGGTGGGGGACACCAGGCGTCACGGCTGGGAATGGCGGACGGGAAGGGTTTCGAGGCCGCGGAACAGGTTGGTCGGGCCGCTCCCTCGCCACCGCAGGTCGTCGGGGGCGACGGAGAGTGCCAGGCCGGGCTGGCGGCGCAGGAGCGTGCCGATCGCGATCTCCCGGTCACGGTGATCGGCGACCCGCTCCGGCTGCACCAGGTGCTCGCCAACCTGCTGAGCAACGCCCGCGTCCACACCCCGGACGGCACCACGGTCACCGTGACCGTCCAGCGGCTGCCGGCCGAGGTGGAGGTCAGCGTCAAGGACGACGGTCCGGGCATCCCGGCCGGCCTCTCGGAGGCGATCTTCGAGCGGTTCTCCCGCGCGGACCCGGGCCGCTCGCGCGCCACCGGCGGGGCCGGGCTCGGCCTGGCGATCGCCCGGGCGGTGATGGCCGCCCACGGCGGCTCGGTGGACGTGCGAAGCCGCCCCGGTCGGACCGAGTTCCGGCTGCTCCTGCCCGTCCGGTGACGGCACGCGCGCTCAGCTCAGCGGACGACCACGGGCGGTGCCGGCGCCATGGCGTCAGGCCCGCAGCGTGCGCATGGCGCCGCCCCAGGCGAGGACCTCGCCGAGCACGGTGCTCAGCTTGTCCTCGTGCGTCATCACCAAGCCACACGAAATACCCATCAAACCGATGTGAGATCGCCATATGTCCAGCGGCTGCCACGATCTCCCTGGTCACCGCGTGCATGATGACGGAGTGAGAAGGATCATCACGGTGGCCGTCGCCTGCCTGGCGGGTGTGGGCTTGCTCAGTACCCCGGCGTCGGCCGCGGACGACGAGGGAATCATCTTCCGTTTCAAGGATCGGCGGATAACCGAGTCCAGTGGGCTGGCCGTCTCGCTGCTCCACGAGGGCATTGTCTACACCCACAACGACAGTGGCGACGGTGCGGTGTGCTACGCCGTGGGCCTTGACGGGCGGACCCGCGCCACCTACACGCTGAGGGGAGTGCGCGCCCAGGACTGGGAAGCCATGGCGGCCTCCAAGGACCCCGTGACCGGACAGAGCGCACTCTGGTTCGCCGACATCGGAGACAGCCTTGACCGCACGAGGCAGGACGTGTCGATCTACAAGGTCGCCGAGCCCAGGGCGTTGCGTGATGCGACCGTGTCGGCGACCCGCTACCGGTTCAGCTACGAGGACGGCCCCCGGGACGCCGAAGGAATCATGGTCCATCCTCGGACCGGCCGTCTCTACGTGGTCAGCAAGGAGTTCTCGGGCGCGCTCTACATCGCGCCGAAACGGTTGCGCACGGACAGGGTGAACGTGCTGCGAAAGGTCGGCGGGGCGCCGCCCATGGCCACGGACGCCGCCTTCGCTCCCGACGGGTCGAGCTTCGTGATCCGGACCTACGCCTACGCCTCACTGTTCCGCGCGCCCGACGATCTGATCGTCAAGATCTTGATGCCCGGGCTCCACCAGGCCGAGTCCATCGCCTACACCCTGGACGGGGAGGCCCTGCTCGCAGGAAGCGAGGGCGTCAACAGCCCGGTGTGGCGGGTCCCGATGCCGTCCGAGGTCGTGCAGGACAGACGCTCACCCCGTCTTCGGTGATGCAGGCGGACGCCCCGTCGCCGGCTGTCAGCTCCGTGAGCGCGGCTGGAGCGTCCTGTCGATGATGTAGACGGTGGCGTTCTTGGTGACGATGTTGCCGCAGAGCACCTTGGCGCGGCCGGAGATCACGATGTGGTCGCCGCTGCCCTTGGCGGTGATGGTGCCGCCCTGCAGGGTCTTGAGCGGTCCGCTGGTCAGCTCTGTCGGCGTCTTCTTGCCGATGATGACGTGGTATTCGAGGACCCGCGTCAGTTGCGTCTTGTCCTTCAGCAGCTTGGCCAGTTGGCGGCTGCCGGAGGGGAACGCCTGGTTGGCGGGAGCCAGGAACGTGATGTCCTTCGCGGTGTTCAGCCGATTGGTCAGCCCCGCCGCGTTGATGGCCTTGCTGAGCGTGGCGAGCTGTGAAGTGTTGGCCACCGCTGTGGCCAGACGATGGTCGGCCATGTAGGCGATGCTGCCCTTGCCGGAGGCAGGCAGCGACGAACACGCCGGACCGACGGGTTTGGCTCCGTGACGGCTCGTGCCCGCGGTGGGCGACTTCGACGGAGCGCGCATGCTCGTGTGGACGCCGGGCGTCGGCGTGGAAAGGGCGGATGCGGGAACAGCGCAGAGGGCGCTTACCGCTACGACGCTCGTACCGAAGGCAAGGAGACTCTTCTTCACGGCGTCCTCCCATCGTCGATGAAGGCAGGTATGGCGATTCGGCCTGATTGGTGTGCACCCCTTTTTCGACTTCTCGAGACCGTGCCCAGCCAAGCAGCGCCATATCGGGAAATATGCGAAGAAAACGGCAATATGGCGCACCCTTGGTCGTGGCTCTTCCCTCGTCCCGTGGGGGCCTGACCGAGGAAGGGGCCCGCCATGGGTGATTCCAGACGCAGGTTCGACCCCCTTGGCGGGGCGCGGTGCGCATCCTCAAGGAGACGGGCGCGCCGATTCCAGACATTCGAGCATGCGCGCGGGCGCGGCAAGCGGACGAGTGCGGGAATGTGCGCGGGCGCGGCGAAGCGAAGATCGCGAGATGTCTCGCGAGTACTAGGCTGATGACATGGCCGAGATCGCCGTCCCCGACGGCTCCTGGACGTTCGACGGGGAAATCCTGCGCATCGTGCCGGGAAGCGGCAAGGACGTGCACGAGCTGCGCAAGGTGCTCGGCGAGGTGGTGGTGCCGTTGAAAGCCGTCGCGGGCGTCGCGTACGAGCCCGCACGCAAGGGCGGCCACCTGCGCTTACGCCTGCGCACGGGGGCCGACCCGCTGACCGACGCGGTGGCGGGGGCGCTGTCGCCGCCTGCCGACCCGTACCGGCTGGCCGTGCCGAAGGACCGCACGGGCGGCGCCGAGTATTTCGCCGACGAGGTCCGTGACACCCTCCTCGTCCACCAGCCGCCGAGCGGCCCGTCTGAGGGCTACCTGCTGCCCGGCCCCGCCGTTCCCGTCTCCGCCACCGCCGGCGACGGCACGGTGCTGTTCGACGGCCAGCGGGTGCGCCTGGAGTGGACGGGGTTCGCCGCGTCGGAGAAGGCGAGGTCGGGGGCGCAGGAGTTCGCGCTGGCGGACATCACGGGCGTCGAGTGGACACCGCAGTCGGGCATGGGCTACGGCAGCCTCCGCTTCCGCGTCAAGGGCGAGGGCCCGCCCAGGTCCGCGCGGGAGGACCCGCACTGCGTGGCGTGGAGCATCCAGCGCTTCGGCGGCACGACCGCCCTGGTGGCCGCCGCGGTGGTGGCTCGCCTGCCGCGCGACGTCCCCGAGTTGCCGGCCCCGTCGCCTCCGTCCGACGACGTGCACGACGCTGTTCTGCGCCGGCTGGCCGAGCTGGGCGAGTTGCACCGCTCGGGGGTGCTGACGGACGAGGAGTTCAGCGCCGCCAAACAGGCGATGATCCGCCGCCTTCAGGCGCCCTGAGACTCGGCTCCACACCCGTGGGCGGCGCCGCCCACGGGTGTGGAGCCGGGGTGGCCTCAGGTCACCGCCCCCGAGCCCTCGCGCGGCCTGGACGTCCGCCGCCTGGCGGGCTCCGGCGGCGGTTGCTTGCTGCGGCGCTCCAGCTCGATCGCCACCGGCCCGGCCACGAACGTCGAGGACGCGGTGCCCGTCACGATGCCGATGATCAGCGCGACGGCGAAGTCCCGCAGCGAGTCGCCGCCGAAGGCGGCCAGCGCGGCCAGGATGAACAGCGCCCCGAGCCCGGTGTTGACGGTCCGCGGCACGGTCTGCAGGATCGCGGCGTTGACGATCCCCGGGAAGGGCGCGTTCCGTCGCTGCGCCCACAGCTCCCTGACCCGGTCGAACACCACCACCTTGTCGTTGACCGAGTAGCCGATGACCGTGAGCATCGCGGCCAGGAAGACGCCGTCGATCGGCCTGCCCAGCCAGGCGAACACGCCGACGACGACGCCCGCGTCCACCAGCAGCGCCAGCACGGCGGCGGCGCCGAACGTCCACCTGAACCTGATCGCCAGGTAGATCAGTTGCGCGGCCATCGCCACGGCGAGCGCGATGAGCGCGTTGCGGCGCAACTCCTCGCCCAGGCTGGGGCCGATCAGCTCGTCGCGCTCCTTGGTGACCTCGCCGAACCGCCCGTCGAGCGCCTGCTCGATGCCGGCGACGTCCTGCGCCGTGATCTGGCCGGTGCGGACGGACACCCGCTCCCCGGACGTCTGCACGACCGCCGAGGGATGCCCGGCGTCGGCCACGACCTGCCGGGCGGCGTCGGCGTCCACCGGTGCCGAGGCGGCGAACTCGACGATCCGCCCGCCGGTGAACTCGACGCCGAAGTTCAGCCCGCGCACCGACAGCCCGGCCACGGAGACGGCCAGCAGCGCGGCGGCGACGCCGAGCCAGACCCGGCCGCGGGACATCACGTCCGGGTCGCGCCTGGTCAGCCAGGTTCGGATCCGTCCGACGCCGCCGAGACCCGACACGCGCGGCCCCACCCGCCGGATGACCAGGTGGGTCAGCACGCGGGTGATCAGCATCGCGGAGACCAGCGAGGCCAGCACGCCGATGGCGAGCGTCACGCCGAAGCCGCGCACCGGCCCCGACGCCAGCCAGAACAGCAGTCCCGCCGCCAGCAACGTGGTGATGTTGGAGTCGGCGATGGCGCTCCAGGCGCTCCTGAACCCGCGGTCCAGCGCCCGGCGCAGACCCCTGCGCGGCGTCTGGCCGTACTCCTCCCTGGCCCGCTCGAACACCAGCACGTTGGCGTCCACGGCCATGCCGATGGCCAGCACGAACCCGGCCAGACCCGGCAGGGTGAGCGTGGCGCCGAGCGCGACGAGCGCCGCATAGGAGATCAGCCCGTACGCCGCCAGCGCCACCGCGGCGAGCAGGCCGACCAGCCGGTAGACCAGGACGATGAACAGCGCGGTCAGCAGCACGCCCGCGACCCCCGCCTTGGCGCTGGCCTCGATGGCCTCGGCGCCGAGCGTGGGCCCGACCGTGCGCTGCTCGATCAGCTCCATGGGGACGGGCAGCGCGCCGCCCTTGATCAGCACGGCCAGGTTCCGCGCTTCCTCCGAGGTGAACGAGCCGGTGATCTGCGTGGATCCGCCCGGGATGCCGGTCCGGCAGGGCACGGACGCGTCCACCTGAGGAGAGGAGATGATCTCGTTGTCGAGGACGATCGCGACCCGGCGCCTGGGGTCGCCGACGGCTTCGCAGGCGGCGGTTCCCGTGAGCCGCTGCCACGCCTCGGCCTCGCGGAACCCGACCGTGACGAACCAGCCCGCCCCCAGCTGGGCGTCGGTGCGTCCGGCCGCGTCGGTGACGCCGTCGCCGGTGATGGCGGCCGGGCCGAGCGCGAGCGGCTGCCCGGACTCGTCCTTGACGGCCCGTTCGTCACCCGGTTCGGCGCGGCCGAGCACCGGATGGAAGGTGAGCTGCGCGGTCTTGCCGATGACCTCGGCGGCCTGGCGCGGGTCCAGCACGCCGGGCAGCTCCACGATGATCCGCCTCTCTCCGGATCGGACCAGGGTCGGTTCGGACACGCCCAGCGCGTCCGCCCGTAGACGCAGGACGTCCAGGGCACGGTCGGTGGCCTCGGAGTCGGCCTTGACGGTGGGGGAGTCGCGGGTCTCGAAGACGAGCTGGGTGCCGCCGCGCAGGTCCAGGCCGAGACGCGGCGAGATGGTGAAAGCGAGCAGTAGTGCGGTGGCGATGACGGCGCACGCGACCACCGCGCGCCACACGGGCGCACGTGACATGAAAGCCTCCACGGGCTGTCAGGTGAAAGGGGACGTCAGCGCGTCGTGGAGGGTGGTGCTCTGGCCGGGGCGACGCCGCGGCCCGGCTGCGGGGTGAGGAGGGGACCGGCCTGCGCGCCGGCCGCCGGGCGCGGGTAGCCGCCCGACCCGTCGTCGGTGTCGAGGACGGCGAGCCCGCCGGCCAGGCCCTGCCCGCCGACCCGGACCTGGGCCCGTTCGGCGGGCGCCGACCCGGCCAGCCAGTGCGGCCCGGAGGCGTGCTCCGCCGCGCCGATCGACGCGTGGCCGGAGCCCGGCCGCGTGTCGGCGGCGGACGCGACCCGATCAGGGAGCCCGTGAACGGCGAGAGCCGCCTCGACGTGCCCGCCCAGCAGGGCGAACGTCGACAGCAGGAGGAGCAGCGCGGCAGCGGCCCTGGACCGCACCATCTCTCACCTCCCGCCGTGACGCACACCGTACCCCAGGAACAACGCACATGCCTTTCCGCGCAGGCTGGGCTATGGTCGGCTCTATGGACACCAGGTCGTGGCGAGCACCACGCGGGTCCACTGCGTTCTTCACCGTGGTGGGCCTCGTTCTGCTGTCCGTCCTGATGGTGGGCTCCAGCGCGGCCAGGTACGGCAGCCTGTCCGCCGGCGGGCCTGCCGACCTCGTCTCCGACATGTGGGCGCCCGGGTCCTGGATGGACCAGCCGTCCAGCATGCCGTCGAGCTTCGCCGGCGCGCGGGAGCACCTGCTGACGGCGTGGCCGCCGATCCGGCGGGCGCTTCAGCCGGAGGCGGCCCATCTGCGGCTGCCGTCCGCTCCGGGGGCGGGCTCGGAGTCCGTCCTCAGCCCGCAGCAGCTCGTCCATCGCACCACGGGCTCCCGTAGCCCTCCGGCGCTGGTCTGATCGTTCCTTTCGCACGCACCTGCCCGCGTACGCGGCCGTAGGGCCCTTCGCCCTGCCCGTCCGCCGCAGGTCTCCTGCCGCTGCCCAGCACCGGCGTTCACCACACCCGTGCGGTGTGGTCCTCTTCGCCTAGCAAGGAGCCGATGTCGCCATGGCGACCATCAGATCAGTCAACATGCTCATCCAGGACTACGAGCGCCATCTGTCGCAGTTGGACGAACTGCGCGACCTCCTCCAGCAACGCCTGACCGCCGCCAGGGCCGGGCTCGCCTCCCCGGCGGACGCGTTGACGTTGCTGGACTCCGGGTGCGGCCTGGCCGGCAAGCGCACCCGGGCTCGGACGCGGCGGCGCATCGCCGAGCTCGAAGTGGCGATCGAGCGGATGGATCGCGGGCTCTACGGCGTCTGCCGCCGCTGCGGCTGCTTCATCGCCCTGGACCACCTGCGACGCGCCCCACACCGCCAAGAGTGCGACGCCTGCCGGGCCGGGCACCGTCCAACGGCGGCGGCATGACGCACCACCAGCCGTCCTACGCGGCCCTCGACCTGGGGACGGCCCGAACCCGTTCCCTGGTCTCGGGCAGCGTCACCATCGCCGAGCGGGCCTCGTCCGTCCCCGCCCGTCCGCGCCAACCCGGCCGGCAGGAACCGGAGCAGGGCTCCGAGGTGGTGTGGCCGATTCTGCACGGGATGGTGGCCAACATGGCGGCCTGTCACCGCCTGGCACACACCGTCCTGCGGGACGCGATGCTCTACGGGTCCTGGCCGTTGGAGCGGGTGCTGGTGGGCGTCCCGGTGGCGGCGACGCGGATCGACCGCCTCGCCGTCAAGGCGTCCGTCAGCCAGGCGGCCCGGTGCCCGGTCGTCCTGGTGGAGGAGCCGCTGGCTGCGGCCGTCGGCTGCGGCCTGGACATCACGGGCTCACGCCCCCGGCTCCTCCTGGACGTCGGCGCCGGCATCATCGAGGCCGTCGCCCTCGGCGACTCCGCGATCACCGACGCGGGCGCCATCCAGATCACCGCGTCACCGCGTCCCACGCTGCCCGCGTACGCGCTGGACAGCGTGACGGACATGGTCGCCGACCTGCTGCGCCGCCTTCCGGCGCAGCAGCGTCCCGCGGCCCGGGCCAACGGCCTGCTCCTCACGGGCGGCGGCGCCCGCGACCCGAGGCTGGCCCGTCACCTGTGCGCCAAGCTGCGCGTCTCCGTCACCCCGGCGCTCGAACCAGCGCACGCGACGATCCGCGGGCTGGCCCGGCTGTGCCTGCTTCCGGCCCTGGCCGAGCAGATCGCCACGCCGGCCGCCGCCCACTGACCTCCGAAAGGACCTGAACCATGACCACCAACCACCGCCCCACGCTGAGCAGCGTCCAGATCCAGACCCTGCGTCAGGAACTGCAGGAGCACCTGCAGTGGCGGATCACCCAGCGCGACAACCTCAAGGCCTCGGCCGACGGCACCAACGGCGCCGACCACGCCTGGCAGGACATCCTCGCCTCGCTGACCGCGGCCGACCGCGCCATCGCCGAAACCCAGCACTGCCTGGACAGACTCGACGAAGGCAGCTACGGGCAGTGCGCCGAGTGCGAGGTCGACATCCCCTTCGAGCGCCTGAAGATCCGTCCTCTGGCCCGCTACTGCATCACCTGCCAGCGCAGCCACGAAGCCGCCTGACCCGCCCAGGCCCCCGCCTCACCACCGGGGGCCACTCCGGCCGCTGCCTAGCATGCTCGATCATGGAGTACGAGCCGAGTCACGAGACGCTTGCCGCCATCGCCGCCCGCCACGGGACCACCGCCGAGAAGGTGCGGCGCATCCTCCCGGGCGGCGCCAACCAGGTCTTCTCCCTCGGGGACGATCTGGTGCTGCGGATTCCGCGGACGAAGCGGCTTCTCCGCGACCTGGTCAAGGAGACCGCCGTCATCAGCCGCCTGGGCGGATCTGGTCTGATGTCCCGTACCTCTCGTCAGAGTCGCGCCTGGCGGGCACTTCCGCCTGTGTAGACGGTGCGTCGCGGCGCAGGACCACGGCCGCGATGAGCGCTCCGGCTGTGGCGCACCCCGCGGCGGTGACCATCGTGAGGGTCTGGGCGTGGGTGAATGCGTGGAGAGCGCTCGTGACGAGGTTCGTGTCACGAGGATGTGCACCGGCGTGTGCCAGGGTGGCTGCCAGGGAACCGCGCGCGTGCTGGGGGAGTCCGCCGGGCAGTTCGGCGCGGTACGCGGTGGACAGCAGGCCACCCAGGACGGCCACGCCCAGGGCGATGCCGAGTTGTTGGTGCGTGTCGTTGAGCGCCGACCCCATCCCCGCCCGGTCGGTGGGCACCGCCGCCAGCACCACGCTGGTGGTGGCGGGAGCGGCGAACCCGGTTCCCGCTCCGGCAAGGAGCAGGCCGGCGGCCACCACGAGATAGGGGCTGGCGGGGCTCAGGGCGGCGAGGACGAGAAAGCCGGCGGCGGTGATGCCGAAGCCGAGCACGATGCACAGGCGCGGGCCGATGCGCGCGGGCGCACGGCCCCCGCCGATGGACCCCAGCACGGTGCCCGCGGCCACGGGCGTGACAGCCAGCCCGGCCTGCCAGGGGTCGTACACCATGACGAGTTGCAGGTGCTGGGCCAGCACGAACAGGACACTGCCCGTTCCCACCGTGAGCAGGGCGGCCGCGATGCTCCCTCCGGCGAAACGCCGCTCGCGGTACAGGGAGAAGTCCACGACGGGGACTGCCGCGTGCCGCTGACGCCAGGCGAAGACGGCCAGTGCGGCGATCGCGGTGAGGGCGCCGCCGATGACGAGCGGCGTGGTGAAGCCGCGTTCACCGGCGGCGACCGCGGCAGTGGTCAGCGCGACCATGCCCAGGGTGACCAGGACGGCGCCGAACGGATCGACGGCCCGGGCATGGGGGGCACGCGATTCGGGGACCCAGCGGATGATCGCGGCCACGGCGACGGCGACCAACGGCACGTTGACCACGAACACCCCCGCCCAGCTCCACACCGACACCAGGAATCCGCCCAGCGCCGGGCCGACGGCCATGGCCACCGAGGCGACCGCACCCCACACCGCGAACGCCTTGGGCCGCTCGCGAGGCGGAAAGCTCCGGACGAGCACCGCCAGCGTGGCCGGCATGACTAGCGCCGCCCCCACCCCCATGAGGGCGCGCATCGCCACCAGCCACCACACCGACCATGCGGCCGCGGCGGCCCCCGAGGCCACGCCGAGAACCGTCAGCCCGGCCAGCAGGACGCGGCGATGGCCGTGACGGTCGCTGACCGCTCCCGCGGCGATCAGCAGCCCGGCGAACACGACCACGTAGGCGTCGATGACCGCCTGCTGCTGGGCGTTGGACGCGTCGAAGGCTGCCCCGATCGAGGGCAACGCCACGTTGACCACGGTGTTGTCCACCACGATCAACAGCAGCGCCGTGCTGACGGCGGCCAGGATCTTCCATCGTCGCGGGTGTCCCTGCTCAGGGTCGATCACGCCGTCTCCTTTCTCCTACATCGTATGGTTACTCCTACACTGTAGGGGAAGTCGGGCGCTGTAGGGTCAGCGGCTAGGCTCGGGGCATGAGCTCAAAGCGCGCCCAGCCGACCCCGTCCAGCCCAGGAGCGGTGTGGCTGCGCGAGCCGCGGCAGGCCGCGCGAACGCCGGCGCTGACCCTCGATCGCATCACCGCAGCCGCGGTGCGGGTCCTGGACGAGTCCGGCGAGGCGGGTCTCAGCATGCGCAAACTCGCCGAGACCCTCGGCGTGCACGCGACCAGCCTGTACTGGCACGTCGCCACCCGCGACGACCTGCTCGACCTGGCCCTGGACGCGATCTTCGCCGAGGTCGACCTCCCCCCGGCAGGCCGGAACTCCTGGCAGGCCGACATCGCTGCGTACATGACCGGCCTGCGCGAGGCGCTGCTCCGCCACCCCTGGGCCGCCGCCCTGGCCGGCAGCCGCCCGCTGATGGGCCCCAAGGCGCTGGACCACGCGGAATCCGTCCATGCTGCCCTGGTCAGCGCGGGTTTCAGCGGGACGGGCCTGTCCGCCGCAGCGGCGGCGATCTCCAACTACGTCATCGGCTCCACCGCCACCGAGACGGCCTGGCGCCACCAGGATCAGAGCGCCGCCCGCCGCGTCCTCGCCGACCACATCCAGAGCGCCGCCGATCGCTACCCGACGCTCGCCGCCCACCCTCCCACTCCGCACAGCGACTGGACCGCTCACTTCCGCCGCGGCATGGACGTCCTCATCGCCGGCCTCGCCGCATCCACCAAGAACGCCTGACCGCCACTCCCGAACCGGCCCCCGGCACGAACGGCGGACAGGCGTTCACGGTGCCATCTCGAGGACCGCACGCATTCACTCGCACGCCCGGACTTCGTCATCCGGCCATGTCATCGTCGCTCCGCCTCCCCAGCATCCGGGGAGAGACGGAAGGAACCACACGTGAGAACCAGTCCCGGTGCCATGCTGCCCCGGTTCGCGGCCGCCGTACTGGCAACCGCCGCGATCGCCGCGTCCGCGCTGTTAACGCCCCCCACCGCGCCGGCGAGCGCCCAGTCGGCGGAGCGCACCGACCCCGCGAACCCGCGTTTCAGCATCGCCGTCCTGCCTGACACCCAGTACTTCTTCGACGGAGACCCCGGCGACACCGCGCCCCTCGACGCCGCGGTCCGCTGGATCGACCGTAACCGCGAGGAAGAGAACATCGTCTTCACCACCCAGCTCGGGGACATCACCGAGAACGGCGCGAAGGAAGAGTTCGCCGAGGCCGACAAGGTGTTCCGGCCGCTGGACCTCAAGCGCATCCCGTACAGCGTCCTGGCCGGCAACCACGACATCAGGTCGAGCACGAGCGACGACCGCGGCCCGAGCCCCTACCTGGACACCTTCGGCCCGCAGCGATTCCGCAAGTCCCCGGCGTTCGGCGGCGCGTCCCCTGACGGCTACAACACCTTCCACACCTTCACCGCGGGCGGCCGCGAGTGGCTGGTGCTGGCGTTGGACTGGAAGCCGTCGGACGCCACGCTGACCTGGGCGCAGAACGTCATCGACCAGCACCCGAAGATGGCCGTCATCCTCACCACGCACGACTTCGTCTCGACGGAGGACAAGCCCGGGCAGGCCGTGCTGTCGGGCAACGGGCAGAACATCTGGAACAAGCTGGTCGCGAAGAAGGACCAGATCTTCCTGACGCTGAACGGCCACTACTGGCCGGCCGGCCGTACGACGCTGAAGAACGCCGCCGGTCACGACGTGTACGCGCACATCACCAACTACCAGGACCGCTACTACGGCGGCAGCGGCATGATCCGGCTCTACCGGTTCGACCTGGCACGCGACACGATCGACGTCGAGACGTTCTCGCCCTGGATCATGGACAAGCCCGCGCGCGACCGCAACCCGCTGGAGCAGCGCGAGATCGAACTGACGGACCCGGCCAACCGCTTCTCGGTGCCGATCGACTTCACCGAGCGGTTCGCGGGCTTCGCGCCTGAGACTCAGCCGGCGCCGCGCCCGGCCGAGGCGATGGTCATTCCCGGCACCGTCGCCTACTGGCGGTTCGACGAGCGGCGCCCGGACGGCACCCCGGTGCCCGAGAGCACCGCGGTGCGGGACCTGTCGGGGCGGGGCAACGACCTCACCCGGGTGACCCTTCCCGGCAGCGGCGCGGACGCGCTGACCTTCTCCGGCGAGCACCACCCGGCCCAGCCCGGCCACGGCAGCCTGCTCTTCAACGGCTCGAAGAACCCGGCCCGCGGCGCGTACCTGCGGACGTCCGACAGCGCGCCGCTCAACAAGGAGACGTTCGAGCGCGGCTACACCATCGAGGCGTTCATGAAGCTGCCCGCCGACTGGGACGCGTCCCACGCGTGGATGGGGCTGCTCAGCCGCATGGGAGCCGGCGCGGACGCCGGTCGTACCGGCAGCGACCCGCTCGAACCGGTCGGCACGCTCAACATCAGCGACGGGCACGGCGCCCAGTGGGCGGTCTTCCCCCAGCGCAGGAACGACATCTCCACCAACTGGAGCCACGAACTGCCGACGGACACCTGGGTTCACGTGGCGGTGGTCAACGACGGGCGCCAGACCGTCATGTACATCGACGGAGCGAAGGTGCTGCGCAACCCGTCCACGCCGGCGGTCGGCATCGCAACGGCGGGCAAGCCGTGGCTGGTCGGCGCGACGACGTATGACCGGGTCGTCGAGCAGGCCTTCTACGGCAGGATCGGCGACATCCGGATCGTGGACCGCCCCCTGCGCACCGAGCAGTTCATGACCGCCGTGCCGCGCGGCAACTGATCGGAGCACGGCCTGCCGGACTCCGGGGCGAGAGCGGCCTCGCCCCGGAGAAACGGGCCAGAAGGGTTCACGTGCGTCGCGACGGCTGAACGGCCCCTCACGGCACCGAGCCGACGTCGAGCTAAGCCCTTCAGCGGGCCGCTGAGATACTTCAGCGCATGAGTACGAGCACGAGTGCGGACGGGATGGCGCAGGAGATCGCGACCACGTGGGAGCTGCGTCCCGCTGGGCAGGGAGACGTCGAGGTGATCGCGGAGTTGCGGGCGACGGTGATGCGTCCGGACCTGCAGCGGCTGGGCAGATTCGACGAACACCGGGTCCGGCAGCGTCTGCGGGATTCGTTCTCCTCCGAGCACACGTCGCTCATCGTGGCCGATGGCGAACAAGCGGGCTGCGTGACGTTGCGGCCGGCCGCGGACGGATGGTGGCTGGAGCACTTCTACCTCGCCCCGGAGCACCAGGGCCGCGGTCTGGGTTCGGCCGTCCTGCGGGCTCTGCTGGAGCGAACGGACGCCGAAGGCGTGCCTGTCCGCCTGAACGTCCTGCGGGGGAGCGCCGCGCAGCGGCTGTACGAACGCCACGGGTTCACCGTGGAGAACCAGGACCCGATCGACGTCTTCATGGTCCGGCAGCCGGCCGCGAGCACGCCGGGAACCTGAATCAGTGCGGAACGTCTTGGGTGGCCGTGGCGTGATCTCCGTGCGGAAGTCCTCGATGACGCGTGCGGCGCCCGAGAGGTGACAGGCTGGTCCGTGCGGCCCCCTACCATACGCGCATGACCACGCACGGATTCACGCTCACCGCCGAAGGCCCGTTCGACTTCGGCGCCTCGCTGCGCTTCGTCGAGGACTGGCCGGCCACCAGCGCGCTGCCGTCCGACGGGCGGGCGCTGCGGTTCGCGTACTGCGCGGAGTCCGACTGGCTGCCGATCGGCGTGAGCGTGACGGCCGCGCCGGGCGGGGTCGCCGTCGCCACGACGCGGGCCGCGGGGCCGGGAATCCGGGGCGAGGTGGCGCGGATCCTCTCCCTCGACGTCGACGGCGCCGGCTTCGCCAAGCTCGGCGAGGCCGACCCGGTGCTCGGCGACCTGCAGCGGCGCAGCCCCGGCCTGCGGCCGGTGTGCTTCTGGAGCCCGTGGGAGGCGGCGTGCTGGGCCGTGATCGTCCAGCGCTCGTCGATGCTCATCGCCTCCCGGATCAAGCAGCGCATCGCGGAGCGGTACGGCGCGAAGGTCACCGTGGACGGCCGGTCGTACCCGGCCTTCCCGCCCCCCGTCACGTTGCTGGAGGCCGGCGGGCTCGGCCTGCCCGCGCAGAAGGAGGAGTGGCTGCACGGGCTGGCCCGCGCGGCGCTCGACGGCGTGCTCACCACCGAGCACCTGCGCGCGCTCGCCCCGGAGGAGGCCCTGGCCGAGCTGCGCGCCCTCCCGGGGGTGGGTCCGTTCTCCGCGGGACTGATCCTGATCCGCGGCGCGGGCGCGCCGGACGCGTTCCCGGGCGACGAGCCGCGCCTGTTCGCCATCCTGCGCGACGCGTACGGCCTGCCGGAGGACGCGTCGCCGGCCGCGTACCGGAAGCTGGCCGAGGCGTGGCGGCCCTACCGCTCCTGGGCCTCCTTCCTGTTCCGGGCCTCCACCTACGGCGTCATGGACGACTGAGCGCCTTTCGTCGTCGGAGGGTGAAAGGCGCCGGTCAGCAGGGCGGAACAGCGCGTCCGCTCCTAGGGGGCGGGGATCGCGGCCAGCAGCTCGCGGGTGTAGTCGGCCTTGGGGTGCTCGAAGATGTCGTCCGCGGTCCCGCTCTCCACGATCCGCCCGCGCTGCATCACATGCACGGTGTGCGAGAGCATGCGGACCACGGCCAGGTCGTGGCTGATGAACAGGTAGCTGAGCTTCAGCTCCCGCTGCAGCTCGGCCAGCAGCTCGAGAATCTGGGCCTGGACGAGCACGTCCAGGGCGGAGACGGCCTCGTCGAGCACCACGAGCTCGGGGGAGAGCGCCAGCGCCCTGGCGATGGCGACCCGCTGGCGCTGACCGCCCGACAGCTCGTGCGGCAGCCGCTGCGCGAGCGAGGCGGGCAGCGAGACCTGGTCGAGCAGGCCGGCGACGGCCTGCTTGCGGCTGGCCGCGGTGCCGACGCGGTGCACGCGCAGCGGCTCGCTGATCGACTTCTCCACGGTGTAGCGGGGGTCCAGCGAGGCGTAGGGGTTCTGGAAGACCGGCTGCACGCGGCGGCGGAACGCGAACAGCTCGCGCCGTCCGAGCGAGGTGACGTCGGTGCCGTCGAAGCGGATCTGCCCGGACGTGACGTCGTCCAGGCCGAGCAGCAGGTTCGCGGTCGTCGACTTGCCCGACCCCGACTCGCCGACGATGGACACGGTGTGGCCGCGGGGGATGCTGAAGCTGACGCCGTCGACGGCGGTGAACTCCGCGGCGCTGCCCCTGATCGGGAAGACCTTGCGCAGGCCCTCGATCCGGACGAGGTCGTGGGCGTCCCGCGACGGCTCGGCCAGCCGCACCGACGACAGGCTGGGCACGGCGCGCAGCAGCCGCCGGGTGTACTCGTGTTGCGGCTCGGCCAGGATCTCGCGCGCCGGGCCGACCTCGACGAGCTCGCCCTGGTACATGACGGCGACGACGTCAGCGCGCTCGGCGGCCAGGGCGAGGTCGTGCGTGATGAGGAAGACGGCGGTGCCCATCTCGGCGGTCAGCTCGGCGAGCTGGTCGAGGATGCGCCGCTGGACGGTCACGTCCAGCGCGGACGTCGGCTCGTCGGCGATGAGCAGCTTGGGACGGCAGGCCAGCCCCATGGCGATGAGCACGCGCTGCCGCATGCCGCCGGAGAACTCGTGCGGGTACTGGTTGATCCGCTGCGCCGGGTCCGGGATGCCGACCATGTCCAGCAGCTCGATCACGCGCGCGTGTGCGGCCTTGCCGGAGGCGACGCCGTGCACCTCGAGGGCCTCGGCGATCTGGTCGCCGATGCGCATGAGCGGGTTGAGGTTCGACATCGGGTCCTGGGGGACGAGCCCGATCCCGGCCCCCCGGATGGCGACCATCTCGCGCTCGCCGACCTCGGCCAGGTCGCGCCCGTCGAAGAGCACCTGGCCGCCGGTGATGCGGCCGTTGTCGGGCAGGAGGCGGTTGACGGCGGCGGCCGTGGTGGACTTGCCCGAGCCCGACTCCCCGACGACCGCGACGGTCTGGCCCGGCATGATGTCCATCGAGACGTTCTTCACGACGGTGACGTCCTGCTTGCCGCTGCGGAAGGCGACCGACAGGTCACGGATGGCCAGGAGCGGCGTGCTGCTCGTCATGTTGTCCTCGATCGTTGTGTGGTGGCCTTCAGCAGGTCGTCCCAGAGGACGTCCGTGGGCACGGGCGTCCCGTCGACCAGCAGCCGGTTGCTGACCATGACCAGGCAGATGTCGCGGTCGGGCACGAAGCCGATGGCGCCGCCCACGTAGCCGGGGTGGCCGAGCACGGTGACGGCCTCGTCCCGGACCTGGAGGTCGTACCTGCGGAAGCCGAGCGCCTGCTGGGCGTCGGGGCCCGGTGCGAAGAACTCCCGCGCGACCTCGGGCCGCCACAGCCTGTCGTGCTCGCGGTAGCGCGACAGCGCGGCGCAGTAGCGCAGCAGGTCGGGGACGGTGGAGAAGAGCCCGGCGTGTCCCGAGACGCCGCCGAAGGCATGGTGGGCGTTGCCGTCGCTCACCTGCCCGATCACGGGTTCCAGGCGCCACCCGGCGAAGTCGGCGCTGCGGAACGGAACGGGGTACGGCTGCTGGGAGTCCAGCATGCCCATTTCGACCCGGTCGTCCCGTGCACTCATGGCCACCCGCGGGCCCGCCGGGCGGGCGTACCTGGTCGAGGTCAGCCCGAGCGGCTCGGTCACCAGCTCCGCCACGGCCCGGTCGAGGGGCAGCCCCGTGACCGCGGCGACGACCTGTCCGAGCAGGACGAACCCGAGGTCGGAGTAGTGCCGCTCCTGGCCGGGACGGTAGCGCGGCGGCGGCAGCTCCCGCTGGATGTAGAGCGGGTACCACTCCCACAGCCCGCCCCGGTGCAGGAGCAGGTCCCGCACGGTGATGCCGTCGAAGCAGCCGGGCAGGTGGCGGCGCACCGGCGCGTCCAGGTCGACGAGGTTGTCGGAGACGAGACGGATGAGCGCCGTCGTGGTGGCGACGATCTTCGTGATCGAGGCGAGGTCGTGGTGGGTGTCGAGGGTCATCGGCTCCTCGCCGACGCGGACGCCGTCCTCCCAGCGCACGGTGCGATGGCCGGCGCACTCGGTCAGCTCGAACCACGGGGTGCGCGCCGCCGTCACGATGCCGGGGGGCGCGGTCACGCCAGCTCCTTCGTCAGCCGGAGCTCGGGCTCGCCGAACTCGGGCGTGACGCGTTCGGTCCCGTCGGGAGCCCAGCCCTGGCGACGGTAGAACCCGATCGACGGCAGGTTGTCGCGGAACACCCACAGGAACGCCGTGGTGGTTCCGGCCGACGCCAGCGCGTCCTCCGCCGCGCCGAGCAGCCGCGCGCCGAGCCCTCCGCCCTGCGCCCCCGGGTGCACGTAGAGCGAGTGGACGGTGTCGCCCGAGAAGCGCGTGAGACCGCGAACCCGGCCGTCGTCCTCCGCCACGACGGCCGGCTTGCCCGTCCACAGCTCGCGGGCGCGCTCCGTGGACATGGCCGACACCAGCCGCTCGGGCAGCACCCTCGCGTAGCTCTCGTGCCAGCAGGCGAGGAAGACCTCGACGATGCCGTCCAGGTCGTCAGGGGCCGCGGGGCGCAGTCTCATCGGCCCAACTCTCGTCGGCCCGCTCTCATCGGTGCAGCGTGAGCGAGCGCGGCCGGTCGGCGATCGGCGCGGGCAGGACGAGCGGCCCGGCTCCCGGCGTGAGCGTGCCGAGGACGCGGGCGGCGCGGGCGCCCGTTCCCGCGGGAACGGTTCCGGGCAGGCCGTGCGCCGTGCACCAGCCGATGAGGGCGAAGGCGATCGCCTCCTTGTCGTCGGCGGGAGCGCCGTAGTCGTCGGAGAGCGCGACCGCCACGCCGGCGAGCGCGTCACGCAGCCCCTTCATCAGGACGGGGTTGCGGCAGCCGCCGCCCGAGACGACGAGCAGGTCCACCCCCGCGGCCAGGACGTCCCTGGCGACCGTCCGCACGGTGAGCTCGGTCAGGGTCGCCACCAGGTCGGCGTCGGAGACCGGGTGTCCCGCCCTGGCGAGCGCGTCCTCGACGTAGGCGAGGTGGAACAGCTCCTTGCCGGTGCTCTTCGGCGCGGGCAGCAGGTAGTACGGCTCGTCGAGCAGCACCTCGAGCAGGCGCTCGTCGACCCGTCCCGAGGCGGCGATCCGGCCGTCCTCGTCGAAGCCGCGCTCGCTCAGCCCGCTGCTCGTGACGACGGCGTCCACCAGCGCGTTCGCCGGGCCGATGTCGTAGGCGTACAGCTCGTCGAGCCCGCGCACCACCGTCATGTTGGCGATGCCGCCCAGGTTGAGCGCGGCGGCGCTGCCCGGGTGCCCGGCGAGGAGCAGGGAGTCGAGGACGGAGACCAGCGGGGCGCCGTGCCCGCCCGCCGTGATGTCGCGGATGCGGACGTCCGACAGCACCGGGGCGCCCGTGCGCTCGGCGATCCACGCGGGCTGGCCGATCTGCAGCGTGCCCAGCGCGTGCGCGCCGTCGACCCAGTGGAACACCGTCTGGCCGTGCGAGACGATCAGGTCCACCGGCCCGGCCTGCTCGATCGCCGCGGCGGCGGCCTCGGCGAAGCTCTGGCCGATGAGCGTGTCCAGGACGCACACCTCGGCGAGCGTCGTCGGCGCGGGAGGCAGCGCCTCGACCAGCCTGGCGCGCAGCTCCGGCGGGTACGGCGTGCTCGCGGTGTGCTCGACCCTGCCGTTCAGCACACCGCCGGCGAGGTCGAAGTCGACGACGGCGACGTCGATGCCGTCGTGCGAGGTGCCGGAGATCATTCCGAGGACTCTCATACCTGCTCTCCTAGCGCGGCCCGCAGCCGCCCGCCGCTGCGGGCCAGCCGCGCCGCGGCGTCCTGGGGGCTGAGGTCGAAGCGGGAGGCCACGACCGCCTGTTTCACGTTGAAGCCGTTCTGGCGGAGCACCGTCAGCGCCTGGTCGCGTCCGGCCCCCGTGATGGTCCGGACGATGCCGACGGCGCGTTCGCGCAGCTTGCCGTTGCTGGCCTTGACGTCGACCATCAGGTTCCCGTACGTCTTGCCGAGTTGCACCATGACGATCGTCGAGAACATGTTGAGCACCAGCTTCTGCGCGGTGCCCGCCTTGAGCCTGGTGGAGCCGCTGATCACCTCCGGGCCCACGAGGACCTCGATCGCGTGCTCCGCCTCCTCACTCAGCGGGCTGCCCGTGTTGCACGACAGGCCCACGGTCAGCGCCCCGCGCTCCCGCGCGCGCCGCACCGCGGCGAGGACGAACGGGGTGCGCCCGCTCGACGCGATGCCCACCACGGTGTCGAGCGGGCCGATCCCGGCCGCGTCGATCGCCGTGACGGCGGCGTCCTGGTCGTCCTCCGCGCCCTCGAAGGGGGAGACGATCGCGCTCTCGCCGCCCGCGATGATCGCGAAGACCTGCTCGGGCGGGGTGCCGAAGGTCGGAGGGCACTCGGACGCGTCGAGCACGCCGATCCGGCCAGGGGTGCCCGCGCCGACGTAGACCAGCCGCCCGCCCGCCTTCATCCGCTCGGACGTGGCCTCGATCGCCCTCGTGATCTCGGGCAGCGCCTTGGCGACCGCGTCGGGGACCGTGGCGTCGGCCCCGTTCATGGTCGCGGCGAGCTCGGCCACGCTCATCCTGTCGATGCCGGAGAAACGGGGGTCGGTCGACTCCGTCGTCAGATCTGAGAGGTTCACCGCTTGCCTCGGTTTCGCGGGTCGAGAGTGTCACGAAGGCCGTCGCCGACCAGGTTCAGGCCCACCACCAGCAGGACGACGACCGCGCCCGGCGCGATCAGCGTCCACGGGGCCACGAAGACCAGGCTGCGCGCCTCGAAGATCATCGATCCGAGGGAGGGGGCCGGAGGCGGCGTCCCCAGGCCGAGGAAGCTCAGCGACGCCTCGGTGAGCACCGCCCACGACAGCGACAGGGCCACCTGGATGACGATGATCGAGGTGATGTTCGGCAGCACGTGCCGCAGCATGATCATCCATCGGCTCTGCCCGGTCGAGGTGGCCGCCTTGACGTACTCGATCTCCCTGAGCGAGAGCACGGGACCCCGGGTGACCCGGATGAAGATGGGCACGTAGACGATCGCGATCGCGACGGCGATCGTGAACCAGTTGCGGTCGAACACCGAGGCGAGCGAGAGCGCGAGCAGCAGCGGCGGGAAGGCGAACAGCACGTTGGTGACCCCGCCGATGGCCCCGTCGGCGAAGCCCCGGTAGAAGCCCGACACCAGCCCGCCGAGCGTGCCGACCACCGTGGAGAAGGCGACGGCGACGACCGCGATGAGCGCCGAGTTGCCCACCCCTGCCGCGACCCTGGAGAAGACGTCCCTGCCGAACTGGTCCGTCCCGAACAGATGGTCGCCCGAGGGCGACAGAAAACGCGACGGCGGGTTCTGCGCGATCGGGTCGTGCGGCAGCAGGCCGAAGGACGACAGCAGCGCGACGACGGCGAGCAACGCGAGGATGACGCCGCCGACCAGGCCGCTGGGGCTCTTGCGCAACGTGGTCATGAGGGCGGTCATGAGGCGCGCACCCGCGGGTCGATGATCCGGTAGAGCAGGTCCGTCAGGAGGTTGACGATCACGAACGCCAGCGCGATGACCAGCACCGTGCTCTGCACGACCGCGTACTCCTTCTGCTGGATGCCCAGCAGCACCTGTCTGCCGATGCCGGGAACGGAGAAGACCTGCTCGACCACCACGGCCCCGCCCAGCAGGTAGCCGAACTGCAGGCCCGTCATCGTCACGATGGGTACGAGCGCGTTGCCCAGCACGTGCCTGATCTGAAGGCGTCTCGGCGGCACGCCCTTGGCCCGCGCGGTGCGGACGAAGTCGTTCGAGCGCACCTCCAGGACGGCGGTCCGCGTGGTGCGCTGGATCGGCGCCGCGATGCCGAAGCCCAGCACGAGCGCGGGCAGGAACATCTGCTGCAGGTTGAGCAGCGGATCGTCGAGCAGGCCCGCGAACCCCTGCCCGTTCGGGTTGAAGCCGAACGAGGCCGCCAGGACCGACAGCAGCGTCGTGGCCAGCAGGAAGGCCGGGATCGACAGCCCGCCCAGGCTCACGACCTGCCCGAGAGCGTCCCTGGGCGAGTTCGTCCTGGACGCGGCGAGCATGCCGAGCGGGACGCCGATCAGCAGGGCCAGCACGATGGAGAACACCGCCAGCTCGAACGTGACGGGCAGCGAGTGCAGCGTCAGGTCCAGCACGCTCTGCTGCGAGCGTGCCGAATAGCCGAAGTTCCCGCTGAACATGTTGCCGAGCCAGGAGAAGAACTGGGTGAACAGCGACTCGTCGAGGCCGTAGTAGCGCTCCAGCGCCACCCGCTGCGCCGGGGTGAGCGCGGCGGCCTCCGTGCCGAGCCCCGCGGTGATCTGGTCGCCGGGAATCGCCCGGAGCATGACGAACACGAACACGGCCACCCCGAACAGGGTGCCGAGCACGCCCGCCACGCGCCGGACGACGCGGTTGCGCACAAGTGCTCCCAGCATGGCTAGCCGAGCGTCGTCGTGCGCAGGTACTGCAGCGAGCCGCTGGCCATCGGGACGAAGCCCTTCACCTGCGACGTGGTTCCGGTGTAGGTGTAGCCGGTGAACATCCAGATCCACGCGGCGTTGTTCTCGAGCTCGGCCGACACCTTGGCGTAGATCTCCTTGCGCTTCGCCTGGTCGGTCGTGGCCTTGCCCTCGGCGAACAGTTTGTCCAGCTCGGGCGAGCTGTAGCCGGCGACCTTGTTCAGGTTGCCCTTGCTGGTGAAGTAGCGGCCGTACATCCCGTCGGGGTCGGGACGCCCGCCGTTCAGCGCGACGGCCGCGTCGAAGTCGCCCGCGACCCACCGGTCCACGAACGCCCCCGACTCCAGCACCTCGAGGTCCAGGTTGATCTTCGCCTCGGCGAGCTGCGCCTTGAGGTTCTGCGCCTCGTTGACGGAGGTCGCGTACTCGCCCTGGGAGACCATCGTCTTGATGGTCAGCCCGCCCGCCTTGCCCGCCTTGCCGAGATACTCGGCCGCCTTGGCCAGGTCACGCGTGGGGCACGGACGCTGCTGCGGGTCCGACTTGAACACCGGAGAGGTGATCGGCCCCGTCACCTCGCCCTCGCCGAGCGCGGCGGTGTCGAGCACCTGCTTGCGGTCCACCGCGCACTGGATCGCCAGGCGCACGTTGAGGTCCTTCAGGTCGCCGTGGGTGGCGTTGAGCTGGAGGGCGTGGTAGTTGAGCTGCGGCGTCTTGGCGACGGTGATCGTGCCGCCGCCCTCCGCGGTCTGCGCGACCAGCGGGTCGTTGAAGACCGCGAGCTGGACGTTGCCCGACTGCATCGCCGAGACGATGGACGACTCGTCGGGGATGACCCGGAACTCGACGCCGTCCAGCTTGGGCTTCTCGCTGCCCCAGTACTTGTCGTTCCTGGCCAGCGTGATCGACTGGCTCGCGACGCGCTTCTTCAACGTGAAGGGGCCGGTGCCGTTGGGGGTCGTGTTGAGCTTCTCCTCGGTGTCGTCAGAGGAGAGCATCGCCATGTTGACCGTGGCCAGGTTGGCGGGCAGCGCGGCGTCGGGCGTGTTCAGGTGCAGCACCACGGTGTTCGCGTCGGGAGCCTCCACCGACTTGACCGAGGAGAGCGAGGCCCTCGCGACGGCGGCCGTGGCCTCGTCCATGATCTTGTCGAGGGAGGCCTTGACGTCCTTGGAGTCGAAGGCGCTGCCGTCGCTGAAGGTGACGCCCTTCCTGAGGGTGAGGGTGAGGGTCTTGCCGTCCTCGGCGGGCTTCCACGACTCGGCCAGGCCCGGCACCACGTTGAGGTCCTTGTCGAACTCCGTGAGCGTGCCGTAGATGTTCGTCAGCACGTTGACGGCCTGGAACTGGGTGGCCTTCCAGGGGAAGAGCGTGTCGGGGTCGGTGGTGACACCGACGACGAGGTTTCCACCCGACGCACCCGACGCGCCGGTAGTGGTTGCGGGCCCGGAGGATGATGAGCAACCGGTGAGAGCGATGGACAGCGCTGCGGCTGCGCCGATCGCGGAGAACGCGCCACGGGACATGTGGCCTCCTCGGGCAGTAGGTCATAAAATTACGCAGACCATACCATCGCTGTACAATCATTCCTCAATAGGGTTGGTGAAGATGGCTGACGGCACCCTGCTCATTCGCATCCGAGCGGCCGTGCCCGCTCTCCGGCCCACGGAGAGGCGCATCGCAGAGCTGGTCGTCGGCGACCCCGCGGGCGCCGCCAACCTGTCCATCGCCGAACTGGCGGCCCGCTGCGAGACCTCGACCACCTCGGTGGTGCGCTTCTACAAGCGCATGGGCTACGCCCACTTCAAGGACTTCACCATCGACCTGACCAGGGAGGTCACGCGGGAGGAGTTCGCCACCTCGAACCTGCCCGAGGTGTCGGGCGACATCGACCGCCACGACTCCCTGGAAGAGATCGTGTCCAAGGTGGCGACGAACGAGACGCTCTCCATCGCCGACACCGCCCGCGCGCTGGACATGGACGCGCTCGCCCGAGCCGTGGCGCTCGTGCTGGCCGCCCGGCGCATCGACACCTTCGGAGTGGGTGCGAGCGCTCTCGTCGGGCTCGACCTCCAGCAGAAGCTGTCGCGCATCGGCAGGACGGCCATCAACTGGCACGACTCGCACTCGGCCTGGACGTCCGCCGCCACGCTCAACGGCACCTGCGTGGCCGTCGCCGTCTCACACACGGGCGCGACCGTTGACACGGTCGAGTTCCTGGCGATCGCCCGCAAGTCCGGCGCCGCGACCATCGCCATCACCAACTACCACGACTCGCCACTCGCGGCCACGTCCGACGTGACGCTCACGACGGCGGCGCGGGAGACCCAGTTCAGGTCGGGCGCGCTCGGCAGCCGCATCGCTCAGCTCATGGTCGTCGACTGCCTGTTCACGGGCGTGGCCCAGGCGTCCTACGACGAGTCGATGGCGGCCCTGCGCAACACCTACACGGTGGTCCACGACCGCATCGTCCGCAAGCGCGGCTGACCGCCAGCGGATTGTCGGCTCGGTCACGCCGCTTTCAAGCCGTCCCCGGCGACGACGGCGCTCCCTGTGTTCTGCGCAGCCACTCGTCCAGAACGGCGTAGTCGGTGTCGCCGAGGCCCTGACGGGGATCGACCCGATGAAGTCCGATGACTCCGGCCAGATCACCACGGGCAACGGCCAGCCCGAGCAGCGGTGCGACGCATGCGTTCGCGTGTCGAAACGATTGCCTGACGGGCCCGGGCGCTTTCGGCGGGGATCACACCGCGATGCGGCCGCCGTCAACGGGCAGGACGGCGCCGTGAACGAAACTGGCACGGTCGGTGGCCAGGTAGGCGATGGCGTCGGCGATCTCCTCGGCCGACCCTGGGCGTCCAGCGGGCGCGGCCGCGGCCAGGGCGTCGAGCGACTCACCCATGGCGGCGGTGCCTTCGGTGCGGGTCGGGCCGGGGCTGACCGCGTTCACGCGCACGCCACGCGGCCCGTACTCGGCCGCCCAGGACTTCGTGAGCAGCACGAGCGCGGCCTTGCTGGATCCGTACAGGCTCATGTCCGCCATGCCGAGCTCGGCGACCACCGTGGTCACGTTGATGATCGCGCCCTTGCCGCGCCCGGCCATGTCCGGGGCGAGCTCGGCGACGAGGAAGAAAGGCGCCTTGACGTTGATGGTGTACACCGAGTCGAAGTCCTCCTCGGTCATCTTCTCGGTGGGGCCGAAGGGGAAGATGCCGGCGTTGTTGACCAGGACGTCGACCTTCCCGAGCGCCTCCTTGGCCCGCCTGGCCAGGGACCGCGCCCCGGCCGCGTCGCGCAGGTCGGCGGGCAGGAAGACGGCCGTGCCGCCGGCGGCCCGGATGTCCTGGACGACCTGGTCGCCCCTGGCCTCGTCCCGGCCGGACAGCGCCACGTGGGCGCCGAGCGCGGCCAGCGCGACCGCGGCGGCCCGTCCGATGCCGCTGGTCCCACCGGTCACCAGCGCCGAGGTACCCGACAGTTCTGTAGTCATGGTCCACTTACCGTTTCTGATGGACATGTAGAGCCGCGGTTGGCGGACGTCGCCCCGTAGCCAAGGCCCGATCGTTCACCGCGACCAGACATCTCCCAAGCCTTCCCTGCTTTAGGGAAAAGGCGGGAAAACGACGCGTAGGAAATCCTTGGCGGATCCGGGTGCACCTGCCGAGGTCAGGACCGCGAAAGCTGCCGCGTCAGGAGTCGAGGACGGAGGAGGCGCCCTGCCGGGCCAGCCTGTCGCCCGGGTTGACCAGCAGGCACTGGTCGAAGGACAGGCAACCGCACCCGATGCACTCGGTGAACTGGTCGCGCATGCGTTCCAGCTTCGCGATGCGGCCGTTGATGGCCTCGCTCCAGCACTCCGACGCCTTCAGCCACAGCTCACGGTTGGGCGCGACATCGTGCGGCACGTACTCCAGCACGGCCTCGATCAGCGACAGCGGTATGCCCACGCTCTGGGAGGCGCGGATGAACGCGAGCCTGCGCAGCGTGCTGCGGTGGTAGCGGCGCTGGTTGCCGACGGTACGGCGGCTGGAGATGAGCCCCTTGCGCTCGTAGAAGCGCAGGGCTGAGGCGGGCACGCCGCTGCGGGCGGACAGCGCCCCGATGGTCAGCTCCGTGGCGATCGCTTCGGATTCCGGCATGCGGCCAACCTAGCTTGACTTAAACCTTGGTTCAGCAACGAGCCTGGTTCCCGAGGCGTTGGACGAACGCCGCACACCCCTGTGACCGAGCCGCTCCAGCTCGCGGTGATCGTCGGCAGCGTGCGCGACGGCCGGCTCGGCCCGACCGTCGCGAACTGGATCGCACCACCGGCGCCTGACCCCCGTCCACCTCATCTCCCAGTGACCACCAGGAAGGCACCATGAACATTCTCAACGGCAAGACCGCGCTCGTCACCGGCGCGAGCAGAGGCATCGGCCGGGCCATCGCCCGGCGCCTGGCGCGCGACGGCGCCCGCGTCGCCGTCCACTACGGCGGCAACGAGCGGGCGGCCGAGGAGACGGTCGCCGCGATCGAGGCAGCAGGCGGGCAGGCCTTCGCCCTGCAGGCCGAGCTGGGGGCGCCAGGCGACGCCGAACACCTGTGGGCCGCCTTCGACGCGCGGGCCGACGGGCCGCTGGACATCCTGGTCAACAACGCGGGGATCCTCAACGACGAGCCCGGCATCGAGCATGTGACCAGGCAGCAGTTCGAGCGGATCTTCGCGGTCAACGCCACCGCCCCGTTCTTCGTCACGAAGCTCGCGCTGCCACGCCTGCGCGACGGCGGCCGGATCATCAACATCTCCACGATGCTGACCCGCGGCTCGGCCATGCCGCAATCCATCAGCTACGCCATGTCCAAGGGCGCGCTCGACGTCCTCACCTCGACGCTCGCCAAGCAGCTCGGACCCCGCGCGATCACCGTCAACACCGTGTCGCCCGGCGTCATCGACACCGACATGCACGAGGGCAGGCTCGTCGGGGACGCGCTGGCGTGGCTGTCGTCGCTGTCGCCCATGGGCCGCGTGGGCGTGCCCGAGGACGTCGCCGACGCCGTCGCCTTCCTGGCCTCCGACGACAGCCGCTGGGTGACCGGGCACTGGCTGGACGCCTCAGGGGGAACCCTGCTGTGAGCAGCACGCATGCACGGACGCCGGTGAACTGATGTAGAGCAAACCACGCAAAAGCCTCAAACATCTCCACGCATGTCGCAAAGCCCGAATTCTGGATCTCCGCGTGGATACGACAGGACGGAGAAAGGCGAAAAGGGAGGCGTTTGCTCGTGACTGCTCAGATGTCCGCCAAGCCGCTGGAAGGCCGGGTGGCCGTCGTCACCGGCGCCTCCAGCGGTATCGGAGAAGCCGCCGCCGAACACCTCGCGTGGCTGGGCGCGAAGGTCGCGGTCCTGGCGCGGCGGGAGGGGCGCCTGCGGGACCTGGTCGCCCGAATCGAGAAGAACGGCGGCAGCGCGCTGGAGATCGCCGCCGACGTGACCGACGCCGCCGTGATGCGCGCAGCCGCCGACCGTGTGGAGGAGCAGCTGGGGAGTGCGGACCTGCTGCTCAACAACGCGGGCGTCATGCTGCCCGCGCCGATCGAGGAACTGCGCGCCGACCAGTGGCAACACCAGATCGACCTGAACATCACCGGGCTCATGAACGCCATCGGCGCGTTCGTTCCGCAACTGGTCAGGGCGGCGGGAATGCGCGGTGTGGCCGATCTGGTCAACACCTCCTCGATCGCGGCGCACAACATCTTCCCGAACTTCGCCGTCTACTCCGCCACGAAGGCGTACGTCACGCAGCTGTCGCGGCACCTGCGGGTCGAACTGGGGCCCAAGAACGTGCGCGTCGCCGCGATCGAGCCCGGGATCGTGGGCACCGAGTTGCAGGACCACGTCACCGACACGGGCGCGCAGGAGTGGCTGAACGCTTCCCAGCAGACCATCGAGTGGCTCACTCCGCAGGACGTCGCCCAGGTCGTCGGCTTCATCGCGACCCTGCCCCCGCGGGTGAACCTGCAGGAGGTCATCGTCATGCCGACCGGCCAGGGCAGCTGACGGCCGACCTGCTCGCGACACCCACGCTGCGCCTGACCGCCGGCGGAGCCTCGTAGGCGGCACCCCGGTCACCGACCCCGGCACGGTGGGCCAGGTGATCGACGATGTCCGCGCCAAGTACGGCGCATCGGACGTGGCCGTCGAAGTCGCCCTCGGGTGACCAGCGGACCGGCGGCCCCGACGAAGCCCGGCGCAATCTTGCTAGTCATCGTTGTGACTACTCATGTCGATGAGTAGCATCGGCCTAGGATGTGGAGGTGGTCGGAGATGGCGTTGCGCCATGCGGTGCTCGCGACACTGCTCGACGGGGAGTACAGCGGCTACCAGCTCACCAAGCTGTTCGACGTGGGCGTCTCCAACTTCTGGTACGCCGCGCCGCAGCAGCTCTACAGCGAGTTGACCAAGCTGGAGGACGCCGGGCTGATCAGCGGGCGGGAGGTCGTCCAGCAAGGGCGTCCGAACAAGCGGGTGTTCCTCGTCACCGAGGCCGGTATCGATGAGCTGGCGTCCTTCGCGGCGTCCTCGAGCAAGCCGCTGCTCATCCGCGACGACCTGGCGGTCAAGGTCCACGCGGTCGACATGGTCGATCCGGCGCCTGTGATCGCGCAGCTGCATGAGCGTGCCGTCGAGGCCGCGGCCAAGCTCGAAGTCTTCGAGCGGGCCTTGGTGCACATGCGCGGCGACCTGGACGAGGAGTCGTTTCTGCGGCAGAGCGACCGGATCGGTCCCTACCTGACCTGCCTGGCGGGCTGCCGCCTCGAACGCCAGATGCGCGACTGGTGTCTGAGCGCCGCGCGGACGCTGGGGGAGCGCGCCACCCAGCCGCACTCGGGAGGGAAGGCCTCATGAGCTTCAAACGGTACGTCGCCCTCGGCGACAGTCAGACCGAAGGGCTCGGCGACGGAGACGATGTCCGAGGTCACCGAGGCTGGGCCGACCGGCTGGCCGAGCACCTGGCCCGGATCGACCCGGAAACGCGCTATGCGAACCTCGCGGTGCGGGGCCGGCGGGCCGCGCAGGTCCGCGACGAGCAGCTCGGGCCCGCCCTGGAGCTCCGGCCCGACCTGGCCACGGTCATGGCAGGGGTGAACGACCTCATCCGCCCCGGCTTCGACGCCGCCGAGGTCACCGCCTGCCTGGAGGAGATGTTCGACGCTCTCGGCACGGCGGGCGCGCATGTGGTCACCGTCACCTACCCCGACCCCAGCAAGATCGCCCCCCTCGCCCGTCCGTTACGCTCCCGGGTCCTCGATTTCAACGCCCGCATCCGCGTCGCCGCCGCCCGCCACGGTGTCACCGTCGTCGACACCTACCCCCACGCCTTCACCACCGACGCCAGGATGTGGAGCACCGACCGCCTGCACGCCAGCCCCCTCGGCCACGCCCGCATGGCCGCCGCCATCGCCCACACGCTCGGCCTGCCCGGCAGCGACGACACCTGGTCCCTCCCGCTTGCCCCGGTGCCACCGTCCACGACCTGGCAGTCCATCGGAGCCGAACTGCGCTGGGTCGCCGCCTTCGCCGGCCCGTGGATCTACCGCCGCCTGCGTGGTCGTTCCTCCGGCGACGGACGCCGGGCCAAGCGCCCCCAACTCGCACCGCTGTCCCCGAGCTCGGCCCTCCCCGAGTCCGCGACCTGACCGCCACTACCGCGATGTACGAGAGGCCCGGCCTTCGACGGCGTCCAACGCCGGGGCGATGACGGCGAAGGCCCGGTCGGTCAGTTCGGCGGGGTCCTCGGCGCCGTCGCTGCCGCTCCACCGCTGCAGGACGGCGTCGAAGGCGGTCAGCGCCATCCCGGCGGCCAGCTGCGGGTACAGATCGGTGTCGGGCGCGAGCCCCAGGCGGCGCGCCAACTCCGCCGCCAGGTCGTCGCGCCACTGCGCGTACCAAGGCCGCACAACCCGCCACCCTGCCACCGGCAACTACGTCATTTGACGCAATCGAGCCACCTTCGGGCCTGTCTAGCGTTCCGGTTATCTCCCCGATCGAGCCCGGGGCCGAATCTCGGGCGAAGGAGGCAATGCCGTGAACGCAGGTCCGGACGTGAAGAACATCGTGCTGGTGCACGGCGGGTTCGTCGACGGCTCAGGCTGGCAGGGAGTCTACGACCACCTGACCGCCGACGGCTATCGGGTGGCCGTCGTGCAGAACCCGACGCTGTCGCTGGCCGGAGACGTCGCCGCGACCCACCAGATCCTCGACGGCCTGGACGGCCCGGCCGTTCTGGTCGGCCACTCCTACGGCGGCGTGGTCATCACCGAGGCCGGCAACCACCCCAACGTCGTCGCCCTCGCGTACATCGCGGCGTTCGCCCCCGACAAGGGCGAGTCGGTCAACTCGCTGATCGCCGACCCGCCGCCCGGCGCGCCGGTCCCGCCGATCCTGCCCCCGGTCAACGGGTTCCTGTTCCTGGACCGCGACAAGTTCGCCGCGTCATTCGCCGCCGACCTGCCCGCGGCGCAGGCCGCGTTCATGGCCGACTCGCAGGTGCCGTGGGGCGTCGACGCGCTCGGCGGCGCGGTCTCCGAACCGGCCTGGCGGATCAAGCCGTCCTGGTACCTGGTCGCCACCGACGACCGCATGATCCCCCCGCCTGCCCAGCGCGCCATGTCGGAACGGGCCGGTTCGACCGTCACCGAGACTTCGGGAAGCCACGCCGTCTACGTGTCCAACCCCGCCGCCGTGGCCGCCGTCATCGCCCAGGCCGCCACGGCCGGCCAGTAGACAGCGCGCCGAACCGCCGCCTCCCGGCCCGGGCGCCGTCCGTGCACGCTGGACAGGATCCAGAAGACGAAGGAGGGTCGGGGGATGGACGGGTTCAGCACGCGCCACGATCAGGCGACTGCCGGGGCGGCGGACCTGATCGGCCGCGAGCCGGAGATTCAGCGACTGCGCCGGTTCGTCGGCCGGATCGCCGAAGGGGCGGGGGAGGCGCTCCTGCTGGCGGGTGACCCGGGCGTCGGAAAGACGTCCCTGCTGGACCAGGCCGCCGCCCTCGCGGCCGGTTCGGGGATCAGGCTGCTGCGGGCGACCGGCTCGCAGTTCGAGGCGGACATCTCCTATGCCGCCCTCCACCAGCTCCTCCTCCCGTGCCTCGGCGAGGCGCCCCGGCTGAGCCCCCTGCTCGCCGGGGCGCTGAACGTGGCGCTGGGCCTGGGCGAAGGGGCGCCGCCCGCCCAGCTTCTGGTCGCCAGCGCGGTCCTGGCGCTGCTGCAGTCGGCGGCCGACCAACAGCCGCTGCTGCTCGTGGTCGATGACCTGCCGTGGCTGGACCGTGCGAGCGCGCTCGTGCTCGGCATGGTGGCCCGCCGGCTGACCGGCCTGCCGGTGGGCCTGGTCGCGGCCTGCCGTACCGGCGAACCCAGCTTCTTCGACCTGGGCGGCCTGCCGGTCGTGTACGTGAACCCCCTCTCGGAGGAGGCGGCGACCGAACTGCTGACCAGCCGCTATCCCGTGATGACCCCGCGCGTGCGGCGGCGGCCTGAGAACCGATCACCCCATCCCCGACCTGCCGGTGATGACCCCGCGCGTGCGGCGGCGGCTGCTGGACGCGGCCCGGGGGAACCCGCTGGCCCTGCTGGAACTCCCCGTCTCCCTCGCCACCCTGGGCACCACCGTCGCCGGGACGCTGCCCGCGACGCTGCCCCTCAGCCACCGGCTGCAGACCGTCTTCGCCTCCCGCGTCCGGGCGCTGCCCCCGCCGGTCGTCGAACTGTTACTTCTGGTCGCCCTGGACGGTACGGGCGACCTACGCCTCGTCCGGGCGATCGACGCCGACCGGGGCGGCGGGAGCCTGCCGGCTGCTGAACGCTCCGGTCTGGTGCGCGCTGATGGGTCCAGTGAACGGCTGATGTTCCGCCACCCCCTGATCCAGTCGGCGATCGTGGAGCTGTCGACCAGCGAGCAGCGCCGCCGCGCCCACGCCGAACTCGCCGCCCGCCTCGCCGACCGGCCCGAACGGCACGCCTGGCACCTGGCCGAGGCCACCGAGGAACCCGACGAGAAGGTCGCCGCCCTCCTGAAGGAGGTCGCCATCGCCAACCTGCGGCGCGGCGACTCCGTCGGCGCCGTCATCCAGCTGCTGCGCGCCGCCCAGCTCAGCCCGTTGGGAAAGGGCCGCAGCGGACGGCTCGCCGAAGCCGCCTACCTGGGCTCCCTGGTCACCGGTGACCTGCGGGACGCCCCCCGCCTGCTGGAACAGGCCCGCCTCGCCGAGCCCGGCCCCGGCGACCTGCTGTCGGTGGCCGGCGCCCGCGCCTTCCACCTCCTGCACGGTGACGGGGACGTCGACACCGCCCACCGGCTGCTGATCACTGCCATCCAGGACCACGACGGTTCGCGCGACGCCGGCGACATCGTGGCTGGCCCGTGCCGACGCCGCCGTCGCGCGCCTCGGCCACGAGGCCAGCTCCGCTCGCATCATTCGCACCGGCATCGCCGTCGCCTACCTCGACCGGCTCTCCCAGTGCCGGGAGGCCCTCCAGCGCGTCATCCAGCACGGCCGGGAGGGCGGTGCGATCAGCTCGGCGATCGAAGCGCTGTTCTTGCTCGGCCAGGACGCCTTCCACACCGGCCGGTGGGACGAAGCCCAGCAGCTGATCGACGAGGGCCTCCACCTGTGCGAGGCCCACGGCTACGACCTGCTGACCTGGCCGGGCCGCCTCACCGATGCCCTGCTGGCCGCGGCCCGCGGAGACTTGCGGAAGGCGACCGACACCGCCCGGGACATGGACGCTTGGGCCGCGCCCCGCCGCGCCGGGATCATCGGCGCCTACGCCTCCCACATCCGCAGCCTCGCCGCCCTCGGCCAGGGCGACTTCGAGACCGCCTTCCACAACGCCGCCGCCGTCAGCCCGCCCGGCACTCTCGCCCCGTACGCGCCGCACGCCCTGTGGGTGTTTCACGACCTCATCGAGGCCGCCCTCCACACCGGTCGCGGCGCGGAGGCCGCGGCCCATGTCGCCGCCGCCCGCGCTTCCCGCGTCGACCGGCTCTCCCCGCGCCTGCGCCTGGTCGTCCTGGCCGCCGCGGCCATCACCGACCCCCGCACCGAGACCGCCGCACTGGAACAGGCGATCGCCGAACCCGGCAACGACCGCTGGCCCTTCGACCTGGCCCGCATCCAGCTCATCTACGGCTCCCACCTACGCCGCGCC
This sequence comes from Nonomuraea sp. NPDC000554, assembly GCF_040300065.1. Taxonomy (NCBI): domain Bacteria; kingdom Bacillati; phylum Actinomycetota; class Actinomycetes; order Streptosporangiales; family Streptosporangiaceae; genus Nonomuraea; species Nonomuraea sp. NPDC000554. Next base: position 146,999 of record NZ_JBEPDC010000008.1, read on the forward strand.
AAACGCACCACCGAGGCCCGCCGCCATCTGGCGAGCGCTTCCCAGACCTTCCACCGCCTCGGAGCCGTCCCCTGGGCGGAACGAGCCGACCGGGAACTACGCGCCACCGGCATCAGCCATTCCAGCACCGCGACCGGCCTCGCCTCCCTCACCCCGCAGCAACGTCAGATCGCCCAGCTCGCGGCGGCAGGCCACACCAACAAAGAGATCGCCGCCCGCCTCTTCCTGTCCCCGCGAACCGTCTCCACCCACCTCTACCAGGTATTCCCCAAGCTCGGCATCACCTCCCGCGCCGCCCTGCGTGATGCCCTCGCCGACCCGTCAGACTCCCTGTGACGGCCTCGGCGTCTCCGTTAGGGGCGCTCCTCGAGGACTGTCTCTGTGTTCGCCGACGATTCCGCCGAACTCACCGTCGCGCAGAGAGCGGCCAGGGCCACCAGCTGACCTGAACCATCCAGCGACCTCTTCCACCGTGCCCCGGCCGCACACAACCGTCAGCACGCGCCCGCGGGCCGGCGGGGTCCCAGGCCGATGAGGACGGCCCACCCCGGCCGGGGTCACGGCAGAATCTCGACGTACCCGTCGCTTCCGTGCACGCGGATCCGCTGCCCATCGGAAATAAGCCGGGTGGCATCGACCACACTGACGACAGCCGGCAGGCCGTACTCCCGTGCGATCACTGCGCCGTGCGTCATCAATCCTCCGACCTCCGTCACCAGGCCTGTGATGGCGACGAAGAGGGGCGTCCAGCTCGGGTCCGTGTGGGCCGTGACGAGGATGTCACCCGGTTCGAGATCAGCCTGGGCCATGTCCAGGATGACGCGGGCGCGCCCTTCGATGGTCCCGGCGGAGACCGGTAGGCCGATCAGGGCGCCGGTCGGCACGTCGTCGCGTCGGTACGCCCCGGCGATGGCCTCGCCGTCAGATGTGAGCACCCGGGGCGGCGTGAGCGCGTGGTACGAGCGGAACGCGTCCTTGCGCTGCTGGATCAGCTGGTCATCCACCTGGTTGGTGCGCACGACGTCGTGGAGCTCCTGGAACGTGAGGTAGAAGACGTCCTCCTTCTCGGGGAGGACGTCGGCCTGCACGAGGCGCTCGGCCTCTTCCAGCAAGGCCTGCTTGTAGACGAAGTAGCGGCTGACGATGCCGTACTTCGGGTACTCCCGGTAGCCGATGAAGGTCCGGACCCGGTCGATCATCCGCTTGGTCTCGTTGGCCTTGTGCTCCCCGTCCGGCAGGGCCCGCAGGTGTTCGAGCACCTCCTGCGCCTTCTTCTGCGCCTCCTGCCGTCCTTGCTCGAAGCGCCGCTTGGCGGCGCCCGGCTCGAAGTTCCTGACGTTGTCGAGGATCACGGGCACGAGCGTGGTGGGGCGTTCGCGCCAACGCGGCCTCGTGATGTCGATCTCGCCGACGCAGCGCATGCCGTACCGGTCGAGGTAAGCCTCGATGGCGTGGCGCGCTTCGGTCCCGCCCGCGAGCTTCGGCAGCTCGTCCAGGAAGCCGCCGTCCTCGACGTCCTGAAGGAACGCCACCACCTGCGGATGCGGGCGGATCACGTCGGCGACGTCGAGCAGCGCCAGTCCCATCTCCGACGTGACGTTGTCAGGGGCGGACAGCGTGAGGGTGTCGGCCGCGTTCTTCTCGCCCAGCCATTCCTGCAGCTGGTCGTTGAGCCACCAGGTGGCCTCCATCCCCGCCATGATCGCCTGCACGCTCAAGGGATCACTGAGGACTCGCTTGTGCTCCTGGAAGGCCTCCAGCAGGAAGTCGAACAGCGCCGGTCCGGTCTTCGTCCGGATGTCGCGCCGCAGGGCGGCGATGGAGGCCTGGCTGCGCTCGATCAGCTCGGTGACGATGGCCGGATCGGTCTCGATCGGGGCGGACGCGCCCCTGGCCGGCGGCCCGCCGGGACCAGCCTCCGGGAGCGTCGGGACGAAGCCGTGGCGGTCGAGGACGGTCTCCAGCGCGTCCCTGGTCAGCGGATCGGACCTCCCCACCATCTCCAGGAGGCCGGCGCGGCCCGCGGGCGAGGCCAGGTGCCGGGTGGCGTCGACGAACAGCCTCCCGCCGGCCTCGTGCATCGGCGCCATGGCCGTCAGCTGCCACACGGAGAGCCCCAGTGGCTTCATGGGGTCGGTCATCATCTGCTGATGACCGACGGAGAGGTAGACGTGGTTCTCCTGGTCGCGGGCCGCGGGGATGGGGAACAGCGTGGTGATCGGCCGGCTCTGCACGATCTGGAAGTCCTCGTCGACCAGGCACCATTCGATGTCCTGCGGGCGGCCGAAATGCGCTTCGATCCGCCGCCCGAGCTGCACGAGCCGCACGACCTGCGCATCCGTCAGCGCCGGCTGCCCCTGCCGCTGCGGGTCGATCGCCACTTCCTGCGTCCCGCCGGCCGGCAGGGCGTGAACGGCACGCTGTTTGGCGGCGACCGCCTTGGTGACGACCTCGCCGTCGCGCACCTTGAAGACGTCCGGGTTCACCAGGCCGGAAACCAGGGCCTCGCCGAGGCCGAAGCCGGCGTCCACGGTGGCGACCTTCCGGTTGCCCGTGACGGGGTCGGCCGTGAACAGGACGCCGGCCGCATCCGGGAAGACCATCTGCTGCACGATCACGGCCATGTGGACCGCACGGTGGTCGATGCCGTTCCGCAGGCGGTAGGTCACGGCCCGCTCGGTGAACAGCGACGCCCAGCACCGGCTGACATGCTGGAGGATCGCCGCCGGCCCCACGACGTTCAGGAACGTGTCCTGCTGGCCGGCGAAGGACGCCGTCGGCAGGTCCTCTGCCGTCGCGCTGGATCGCACGGCGTAGGCGGCTTGCTCGCCGAACTGGGCGAGCGCGCGGAGGATCGCCGCCGCCAGATCGCCCGAGATGGCAATCCCTTCGATGGTCCGGCGGATCTCCGCGCTGAGCGCGCGGATCGCCTCCCGGTCATCCGGGTTCAGGCGCGATAGCCGATCGTCGATCGACGGCGCTTCCGCCATGATCCGCCGGAAGGCGGCCGTCGTCACGCAGAACCCGGCCGGCACGCGGATGCCTTCGATCCGCGACAGCCCGCCCAGCTGCGCGGCCTTGCCGCCAACGACCGCGACCTGCGTCTCGTCAACCTCTTGAAGATCCAGCACGTACTGCTCGATCATTGCGATACCTCCGAGGCAGCCGTGCTCCGTTGCACAGCACCGGCCGATCGAATCACCGGCGCGTCGAGCTGTGCCGAACTCCTTATCGGGCGCGTCCTCATGTCTGGTTGGCTTCCCTCTGACGAGTCGGCCGGCCGCTGCGCCCGGTCGGGCGGCGCGCACCCCCGCACCTCCGCGTCAAGCGCCCGCGACTGCACCGCCACTCTCATCAGCGGCTCGAGGTCGCCGCGTCCCGCGTACATCGACAACACACCCACGTCGTGCCCCCCCACTTCTGTGTCCGGCCGCCGATTCTGCGGCAAGGACCGGGTCTTGCCGCAAGCCCCCCTGTGCGCTATACGGTGGAAGTGGCAGGGAGTGAGATCTTCTTGCCTTTGCTTGTCTCGTCCGCCGCGGGTTGAGCTCCTTCGACCGCCTGGAGCGCCTGGCCCGGCGACGGCGGGACGGCGATCGTTGCGCAGGGTGTGGTCCCACAGCGCCGCCTCCGACGTCGCCCACACGCCCAGGACCTCCAGCTTGCTCTCCTGACCGGCCGCGATGGGGGTCAGCTGCTTGGAGGCGCGTTGTAACACATGAGGCGGATGTTCAGCGTGGCGCGCACCACCACCCGGGGCCGGGCGCCCGTCGCCTTCCCGCCGCGCTTTGTCGGTGGCGCAGTGCACTATCGGGACACCGACCTACGGCCAGGACAGGAGATCATGGTGTCGCCCACGAACCAGCAGGTGGTCAACCACGCGTTCCTCAGGGGCATGTACGACGACGGGTACTTCCCCGATCACGTCGTCGACAAGGGGAAGGCGATCCTCCTGAGGCTGTGCGAGCGGATCGAGGCCGAGCGGCCGTCGGATCTGGCGGCGCTGTACACGCTCACGGAGGCTGCGACGGAGGAGTTCAACGCACTGGAGGCGGAGTTCGAGGCGGCGGGCAGTGAGATCGAGACCGTTGCGCGAGAGGTGATCGCCGAAGACTTCTGGTTCGTGGCGTCGGCATACGGGTTCGCGGAGGCGGATGCGGAAGAGCTGGTCGCCGCCCGCGACTGGTGATCATACCGGACCTCTCATCAACAGAGATCACAAAACCCGCTACTCTACGGCCGCATGTCAGAAGGACGGCACCGGCCGGGAAACGTGATGACACAGCGAGCCACAGATGACTGGCTGAGCGAGGACGACCGCCTTCCTCCCGACAGCTGGGGACGCCGGCAGTCGGCGGGCCGAGGGTTGCCGTGGGCGATCATCCTCCTGATCACGGCCCTGGTGGCGGGACGGCTCCTCCTGGCCCCGCACCTGACGGCTCCGGCGCTGCGGACGTGGGCCACCGTCTTCGTGGCGGTGTGCCTGCAGGCGTTGCCGTTCCTGGTGTTCGGAGTGATGCTGTCGGCTGCGATCACCGCCTTCGTCCCGCCGTCGTTCTGGACGAAGGCGCTGCCCAGGCAGCCGTACGCCGCCGTTCCGATAGCGGGCGCCGCTGGGGCGGTGCTGCCCGGATGTGAGTGCGCGTCGGTGCCGGTGGCCTCGGGGCTGATGTCGCGCGGGGTGGCCCCCGCCGCGGCGCTGGCCTTCCTGCTCGCATCGCCCGCGATCAACCCGGTGGTGCTGGTGGCCACCGCGGTGGCCTTTCCCGGCAATCCGGCCATGGTGGTGGCGCGCTTCGTCGCCTCCCTGACCGTGGCCGTGCTGGCGGGGTGGGCGTGGGCACGGTTCGGCCGTCCAGAGTGGCTGCGCGTCCGGGCCCACACGGTGGTGCCGGGGCAGAGCAAAGGAGGGAGCTTCGTCGAGGCGATGCGGCACGACCTGCTGCACGCCGGCGGGTTCCTGGTCGTCGGCGGGCTGACCGCGGCGACTCTGAACGTGATGGTCCCGAGGTCGTGGCTCACCTCCGTGGGCGAGCTTCCGGTGCTGTCCGTGTTGGTGCTGGGGCTGCTCGCGGTGCTGCTGTCGATCTGTTCGGAGGCCGACGCGTTCGTGGCGGCGTCGATGACCGCGTTCTCGCCGACCGCGAAGCTGGCGTTCCTGGTGGTCGGGCCGATGGTGGACCTCAAGCTGATCGCGCTGCAGGCCGGGACGTTCGGCCGCGCCTTCGCCTGGAGGTTCGTCCCGCTGACCTTCACCCTGGCGATCGCCGTCAGCTTCGCCGCAGGCTGGGTGCTGCTGTGAATCGCGTGTCGCAGAACCTCCTGCTGCTGGTGGTGGCCGGCATGCTGGTGAAAGTCTCGCTCTTCTCCGAGACGTACGTGAACTACGTCAAGCCGGGGTTCCGGCCCATGCTGATCGCGGCGGGCGTGGTGGTGGCCGCGCTGGCCCTGGCCGGACTGGTCAGAGGCTGGCGGGACGCGCCGCGAACCGACAACGAACAGGGCGATCACGGCCACGACCATGGACACGACCACGGGCATGGGCCACGGGTGGCGTGGTTCATGGCCGTGCCCGTGTTCGCGCTGACGCTGGTCGCCCCACCCGCCCTGGGGGCGTTCGCCGTCCAGCGCGAGGAACGGCCACCGCCACCCAAGGTGTCGGACTACCGAAACCTCAGCGACGCCGGGGTGACACCGCTGGCTGTGGGCGAGTTCATCGGCCGCGCGTACGGAAAATCGCTGGCGGGCAAGCGGGTGAAGCTCACCGGCTTCGTGGTGAAATCCAGCAGAACGGGCCAGTGGTACGTGGCCAGGATGCAGATGAGCTGCTGCGCCGCGGACGCGATCGCGCTCAAGGTGGCCGTCCGTGGCGCGTCCGCCCCCAAGGAGGACACCTGGGTGGAGGTCACGGGCACCTGGATCCCGTGGAAGGGCGGCAAGGTGCCGAACGGCTTCGTCGCGCCCGGCCTGACCGCTTCCGACGTCAAAGAGATCGACCAGCCCGCGGAACCGTACGAGTGAGGTTCGGGGCGCGCGGCGGTTCGCGCGCCCAGCGGCCCTCCGGGCCGGGCTCCCGCTTCGACTTCGCGTTTGAGGCGCACAAGCTGAACTCCGTCCCGGGGAGCCTGGTCGGCGGCGGCTCTGGGAGCTGTAGGGGAGCAGGGCCGGCTCGCGGGCGTTCTTGATCGCGCGAGCAGCCGTCCCCAAGCGCAGGACCTCCCGCGGCAACACCCGGCGCCGCCCCATGGGCGGCTAAAGGTTGAGGAAGGAGTGTCTTCGCCTCGCGCGTGCTGCCCATCGCAGGTGGTCTCGTTCGCCGTAGTTGGTGAGGGCGTCATCACCGATGCCCAACGGAAGCGAGGGAAACGACATGCGACAGCTGATGGTGACCACGTTTGTGTCCTTGGACGGGGTCATGCAGTCACCGGGCGCCCCCGACGAGGACCGCGACGGCGGGTTCGAGCACGGCGGATGGGTCGCACCACACTTCGACCAGCAGCTCGTCCAGCGGATGACCGCGCTGGTCAGAAGGGCCGACGCGCTCCTGGTCGGGCGCAAGACCTACGACATCTTCGCCTCCGCCTGGCCTCTGGCCGAGGCCGGCGACCCGATCGGGGAGAGGATGAACAGCCTGCCCAAGTACGTCGCGTCACGGACGCTGCACACCGTGTCGTGGCAGAACTCGACGCTGCTCACCGGCGATGTCGCCGAGGCGGTCAGAGACCTCAAGCGGGGCGAAGGCGGCGAGATCCAGGTCCACGGCAGCGGCAAGCTGATCCAGACGCTCGTCGAGCACGACCTCGTCGACGAGTTCCACCTGCTGGTCTTCCCCGTGCTCATCGGCTCCGGCAAGCGGCTCTTCGCCGAGGGAACGATGCCGGTCGGCCTCAAGCTGGTCGACACCACGACGTCGAGCGCCGGTGTCGTGGTCAGCACGTACAGGCGGGACGGCAAGGTCGAGTACGGTGCGATGGGCCCCGAGACCGGTAACTGGTGATCGAGCGAAGCGACCGGTTTCGTGGCGGAGACCACGGACCTCGCGCACGCGGTCGCGATCGGCACGCTGCTTCCGATCATGGTTGGCGCCGTCGAGGTGCGGCCGCTGCTCGCGGTGTGACCGACGTCCGGCAGGCGGTCGCCGACGCGCACCGTCGCGAGTGGGCCACAGCGCTCGCCGCGACGGTCGCGTCAGCAGCGGGTCAGCGTCCAGCGCCGACGCCAAGTCATGAATCGGGCGTTAACCTGCCCCGACGATGCTCTGCGTATCGTGAACCCGGGTGAGTCCCGTGACCTGCGATGACAGGTGGCAATGAGGGGGTTGCGATGCCTGATGCCGCGGCGCTGAAGCGGCGCATGGGACGGGTAGGGGTCTGGAACGCCACGCTGAGCGCCGAGTCGGCCTCGTTCGAGCGGGAGGCGGCCGCCGAGATCGAGAGTCTGGGCTTCGGGACGCTGTGGGTCGGTGAAAGCCCGACGGGCAAGGAGGCGCTGGCCCATTCGGCGATCCTGTTGGAAGCGACGCAGCGGATGTTGATCGCTACCGGTATCGCCAACGTCTGGGTCCGCGACGCCACCGCCGCCTCGAACGGGGCGAACGCCCTCGCGGAGGCGTTCGGCGGCCGGTTCGTGCTCGGGCTGGGCGTGAGCCACGCGCCGACGGTGTCGGTGAGAGGGCACGACTACCAACGGCCGGTGTCGGTGATGCGCTCCTATCTCGACGCCATGGACGCGACGGAGTACAGCGGTCCGCTGCCGGAACCCGCTCCGCGGATGCTGGCCGCACTCCGAACCAGGATGCTGGAGCTGGCCGCGCAGCGCACCCACGGAGCGCATCCCTACTTCGTGCCCCTCGAGCACACCGCCCGCGCTCGCGCGATCCTCGGCCCCGATCCCGTGCTGGCACCGGAACAGACGGTCGTGCTCGACACCGACCCGGAGCGGGCGCGGCAGACCGCCCGTCGTTTCACGTCCTTCTACCTTCGGCTGCCGAACTACGCGAACAACCTGCGCGACCTGGGCTGGGATGACAAGGACCTCGCCAACGGCGGAAGTGACGCGCTGGTCGACGCCGTCGTGGCATGGGGCGACCCGGAGACGATCATCGAGCGGGTGCGCGCGCACCACGACGCCGGCGCGGACCACGTCTGCGTCCAGCCGCTCGCCGAGACCGCCGATGACATGATGGAGCACCTGCGCATCCTGGCCCGGAGTGGTCTGATCTCGGGCTGACGCGTCCCGTCGTCCGAGCCCGGACGTCATTCCTGCGGGATCAGGCGAGCCAGCTGCGCGGCGTTGACCTGCGCGTAGTCGCGGTAGCAGTTGTTCATGACCGCGTGGAGCGTGTCGGCGTCCTCGGCGAGGCGCCGCAGCCTCGAGGCCCATTCCCGCAGTTCCCCCTCGCGGTAGAGGTAGCCGAACCGCTCGTGGATGTCCTTGCTCGTCCACTTCTCCGCATGGCCGTGGAACCGCACCACGGACAGGTCCGCGGTGGCGGCGAGCACGGGCGGGACGGAGTCGGGGTAGCCCTGCGGCATGTCGACGCACACGTACGGGATCGCGTACGAGGTGAGGAAGTCGAGCGTCTCGGCCTGGTTCTCCCCGCTCATCCAGGTGTGGTTGCGGAACTCGACGCAAACCCGCAGCGGAGCGCAGCGCGCCTTGCACTCCAGGATGTACTGCTTGTTGCGCTTGCCGATCGGGAACCAGCGGGGGAACTGGAACAGGACCGCGCCCAGCCGGCCGGAGTCGTGCAGCGGCGCCAGCGCCGTCACGAACCGCTCCCACACCTGCTCGACGAGTTCGGGGTCCACGTCGCGCAGGTAGACGTTCCGCCTGCTCTCGCCGAGACGTTCCCGCAGGTCCTTGTAGAGCGCCGCGGGCCTGGTCGGGTGCTGGGTCAGCAGCGAGAAGGCCTTGACGTCGAAGGTGAACCCGTCGGGCGTCCGATCACGCCACAGCGCGGCGGTGCTCTGCGCGGGCGGCGCGTAGTAGGTGGAGTCCACCTCCACGATGGGGAACCGGCTCGCGTAGCAGCGCAGCCTGTCCTGCGCGGAGGTGACGTCGCCGGGATACCATCCGGACTCCAGCAGCGTCTTGTCGGTCCACGAGGCGGTTCCCACCAGGATGCGGCCCATGTCCGTACCCCTACCCGAGCCCGCCCGACGCCGTCACCTCGTCGCGGCCCTGCTCCGTCCAGCGTTCCGCGTCGCCGCCCACAGCACCAGCGCCGCGCAGCTGAACGCGGCTCCCAGTGCGCACACCCCCGTCCATCCGGCCGCCGCGTACAGCAGTGACGAGCCGATGGCCCCGAGCGCGCTGCCCGCCGAGTAGAAGATCATGTAGCCGCCGATGATCCGGCTCCCCGAGTCCGGCCGCACCGCGTAGATGAGCGTCTGGTTGGTGACGTGGACCGCCTGGACGGCGAAGTCCAGCAGCACCGTTCCGGCGCCGAGCGCCCACAGCGACTGCTGCGTGAACGCCAGCGGCACCCAGGACACCGCCAACAGCCCCAACCCGATGCCTGTGGTCCGCTGCGCCAGGCCGCGGTCGCTCCACCGTCCAGCGGCACCCGCCGCCAGCGCGCCGGCCGCCCCTGCCAGCCCGAACGCGCCGATCGCGGTGTGCGACAGCGACCACGGCGGCTCGCTCAGCGGCTGCGCGACGCTGCTCCACAGCGTGCTGAACGCCGCGAACAGCAAGAACGCCAGCAGTCCGCGCACCCGCAGCAGGGGCTGGCGCGCGAACAGGGTGACGGTCGACCACACCAGCCGCCAGTACGGCACGCTTTGCGCGGTTTCACCGCCGATTGGCAGGGCACGGTGCAGCGCCACCGCCACGGCGGCGGTCAGCACGGCCGAGGCGAGGTAGACGGCGCGCCAGCCGGCGAGGTCGGCCAGCAGCCCTGACACCGTGCGAGCCAGCAGGATGCCGGTGATCACCCCTCCGGTGACCACCCCGACGACGCGTCCTCGTTGGGCCGGCCCGGCCAGCGACGCCGCCGCGGCGACCATCGTCTGGGTGACGACGGCCGACAGCCCCACCCCGCACATCCCCGCGAGCAGGACGGCGGCACCGGGCGCCAGCCCGACGGCCAGCAGCGCCGCCCCGAGCAGGGCCAGCTGGACGGTGATCAGGCGGCGCCGGTCGAGCAGGTCGCCCAGCGGGACCAGGAGGAACAGGCCCAGCCCGTATCCGAGCTGAGTGACGCTGACGATCGCCCCGATCGTGCTCGGGCTCAGGGAGAACTGCTCCCCGAGAGTGACCAGCAGCGGCTGCGCGAAGTAGACGTTGGCCACCGCGCTGCCGCAGGCGACGGCGAACAGCAGGATCAGCCGCCGGGGCGGCGCGGACGCCGGGCCCATGCCCACGGTGCGCTCGCCTCCGCGCGTCGACGCTTGGTTGTCGCGGGCCATCAAGCACCCACCTTCCACTCGGTTGCATGTTGCTACCTGTCAGACCGTAGCCAGAGGAGGTAGCATGTTGCAACCGAAGAGGGAGAGGACACCATGGTCACCCGGACGAGATTCGACACCGATTCCTGCCCCGTCGCCCGGTCGGTCGACGCCATCGGCGACTGGTGGTCCCTGCTGATCGTGCGCGACGCCTTCGACGGCAGCCGCCGCTACGGCGAGTTCCAGCGCAGCCTCGGCATCGCCAAGAACATCCTCGCCGCCCGGCTACGCGCGCTGGTCGAAGCCGGAGTCATGGACGCCGTGCCCGCGTCGGACGGCAGCGCCCACCGCGAGTACGTCCTCACCGAAAAGGGCCGGGACCTCTTCCCCGTCATCGTCGCGCTGCGCCAGTGGGGCGAGGCGCACTGCTTCGACCTCGGCGAACCGCACTCCCGGCTCCTCGACCGCCACCAGGGACGTCCGCTCCGTCCGCTGGAGATCCGCACCGACGACGGGCGGCCGATCACGCCGGACGAGACGGTCGTGGAAAAGCTCGAGGACGCCGCTCCTTGACGTACCGGGTGACGATGACACCGGCGCTCACCAGGGCGGCCACCCATACGATCACCAGCGCCCAGACCGCCGCCGAGCGTACCGTCAGGCCGAAGCCGGGCGGCAGGAAGATCATCTGAACGGCCGCGCCGACCGGCACCGTGAGCTTCGCGACGAGACCGATCAACCCGGGGCGCGTGATGCTCGCGCCCACGGCGCCGAGAGCCGACCCGAGCACCAGGCTCGCGAGCCACCAGAAACGCGTCTCCTGCCCGTACCAGGCCAACGGTTCCGCCCGCAGGAGGGAATCCACCGAGTAGTACGCCGCCGTGGCCGCCGCCAGGGCCGCCACACCCGAGGCCGCCCCTCGGGCGAGCCCTCCGGCCGGCCACCCCACGAGCACCGCCAGGGCCGCCCAGGCCCAGCCGGCGTCCAGCAGCAGGCTCACCACCTCCGCGCCCTCGGCGACCCACGCCCGCCCCGCATTCACCAACGCGCCCCCGACCTGCCCGAACGGGGAGGAGACGTCGTTGACGAGGGAGGTGATCGCGCCGAATGCCAGGCCGAGCAGGAGGGCGCCCACCACGCTGCGAATGCTCTTCACACCGGGGAGAATAGTGGCGCGCACGATCTGCTCGGCGTCACGCCAACCCTGACAGCCGCGACGTGCACGCAGCCGGCCGTTACAGCAGAAGCGCGCCCGCGCGTTTCACGGTACGGATGATCGGGGCGGTCTCCATCTCGTTGATCCCCTCCAGCGAGGCGATCCGCTCGGTCAGGAACCGTCCGAGCTCAGCGGTGTCACGGCAGGCGAGTGCCACCAGCAGGTTGGTCGGCCCTGTCGTGAGCGCGGCGAAGGACGCCTCGGGCTGCTGGGCCAGGGCCTCGGCGATCTGGACGACACGGGCGGGCTGCGCGTTGATCCACAACCGGGCTTCGACGGGGAAGCCGATCGTGGCCGGCGCCAGGTCCAGCTGGAAACGGAGGATGCCGGCGCGGCGCAACGTGGCCAGGCGGCGCTTCACCGTGGACTCCGACCAGCCGGTGACCGAGGTCAACTCGGCGTAGGAGGCCCGGCCGTCGCGGTTCAGCGCGTGCAGCAGCGCCTTGTCGCCTTCGTCCAGTTCGACCGGCCCATCCGGAGGCTGCACCGGTTCCGGCGTCAGCCGCGCCGCCTGCTCGGCAGGCAGCCACTCCAGCCCCTTCCACCCGGTGGGCAGCTGGAAGCCGCGCAACAACAGGTGCGCGGAGACCGCGATCACCCGGCTGGTGCGAGGCAGCTTGTGCAGCAGCAGGGCGTCCTGGTCCTGGGCGCTGCGGGCCTGGACGCTGCAGGACACCTCGGTTCCGCCGGACAGCAGGTACACGAACGAGGTGTCCTCCCGGTCGGCCAGCGCGCGGGCCACCGGCGCGGCGGCGTCGGGGGTGCAGCGCAGCCGGATCGTCCAGGCCACGTACCCGAGCGGGGCGCCGTAGACCGTGCCCACCACCCGCAGCAGGCCCTGCCCGCGCAGCTTGCGGTAGCGCCGTGCCACCGTGTTCTCCGACACGCCCAGCACCGCGGCGATGTCCCGGAAGGCCGCCCGTCCGTCGAGGTGCAGCGCATGAACCAGTCCACGGTCGACGGAATCCATCCAGTGAGCGTAGTGGAATGACGGTATCCGCGATCAGGGGCGGCTCGCGCTGCTCACCGTGCTCGGCACGCAGGTGCTCACCGAGTAGCCAAGCGTTTCCTAGCCCTTGATGGCGCCCCGGGTGATGCCGTTGACGAAGCTGCGCTGGAACGTCAGGTAGACCAGGACGATCGGGGCGATGACGATCAGACTGGCCGCCGCCAGGAGCGGGATGTCCGTGGCGTACTGGCCGACGAAGAGGCCGAGGCCGGCGGGCGCGGTCCGCCGGTCCGGGTCCTGCATCATGACCAACACCAGCAGGAACTGGTTCCACGACCACATGAAGTACAGCACCGACAGGGTGGTGATCGCCGGCCAGGAGATCGGCAGCAGCACCCGCACCAGGACGACGAGGTCACGCGCGCCGTCGATGCGGGCCGCCTCCACCAGCGTGCTCGGGACGCCGGAGAAGTGGGCTTGCATCCAGTACACCCCGAACGGCATGAACAGCGCCGCCTCGGCCAGGACGATGCCGAGGTAGGAGTTGGTGAGCCCGACTTCGCGCAGGTTGAAGTAGAGCGCCACCACCACCAGCTCGACCGGCAGCGTGAGCCCCAGGACGAACCCGGCCGACAGCGTCCTGTTGCCCCAGACCTTGAGAATGGTCAGCCCGTACGCGGCGAGCGTGGCGAGGACGAGCGCGAGCGGCACCACGCAGACCGCGATCAGGACGCTGGAGAGCATGAGGTGGCTGAAGTTGCCCCGTTCCCAGGCGAGCGTGAAGTTCTCCCACGACCAGCGCTCGGGGATGCTCAGCCCGCTGATCTGGGCGCCGGGGGAGTGCAGGGCGGCCAGGATGATGCCGGCGAACGGCAGCAGCACCATGACCGCCAGCACGATGAGGATCGCGTACCGGACGCCGACACCGCCGCGCATGCTCACCCCCTGTCTCTCGTGACGTATCGGATGGTGCTGACGACGGCGACCACGAGCACGGTCAGCACGACGGCCAGGGCGCTGGCGCCGCCAATGTCGCCCTCGTTGAACGCCAGCCGGTAGACGAGCAGAGCCGGTACGTTGGTCTGCCCGGCGGGGCCGCCGTTCGTGGTGACGAAGACGAGGTCGAAGCTGGCCAGCGCGGCGATCGTGGTGATCACGCCGGCGATCGTGATCTCTTTGCGGACGCCGGGCAGGGTGACGTGGCGGAACTGCCGGTACGATCCGGCGCCGTCGAGGGTGGCCGCCTCGTAGAGCGACGGGTCGATCTTCTGTGCGCCGGCGAGGAAGAGCATCATGCAGAGCCCGCTCATGATCCAGGTGCCGATGAGTCCGAGCGCGATGAGCGCCAGGCCGTAGTCGCCCAGCCAGGCGCGGGTGAGCGTGCCGAGCCCGACGACGTCGAGCAGCTGGTTGACCACGCCGGACTCGCTGTAGAGCCAGCGCCAGGTGATGCCGACGGCGACCAGCGGCAGCACTTGGGGGAGGAAGAAGACGATCCGGAAGAACGTCATGCCGCCGCGTACCTTGCCCATGAGCAGGGCTGTCATGAGCAGCCCTGCGGCGATGGGGATGAAGGAGAAGAAGACGATCAGTACGAGGCTGTGCAGGATCGCTTCGTAGAGCGCCGGGTCCTGAAAGATCTTGGTGTAGTTGCCGAGGCCGGCCCAGGTCGCGGGCAGGATGCCGTCCCAGTTGAGGAACGACAGGCGCAGCGTGTTCAGCGCGGGCCAGAGGGCGAAGCCGAGGTAGACGGCGAGTGCGGGCAGCACGTACAGCCAGCCGCGTAGGCGCCGTCCCCGCCCGCTGCTCGGGTTATCAGCCATGGTGCTGGTCCCATGCCGACTGCAGGGAGCGCAGGAAGTCGTCGGTGCTCGTCTTGCCGCTGATGAGGCCCTGGACGCCCGGGGTGAGCTTGTCGATCATGCCGGGTGACGCGAAGTCGGGGAACGGGACGATTCCGTTGTGCTGTGCGACCGGCGTGAAGGCGGCCGCGATCTCATGGGGGAGGGCGTCGCCGCCCAGTTCGGCTTTGGCGTCGACCGGCATGAACCCGGCCTCGAACTGGATCTTCGCCGCCTCGGGGGAGCTGAGGTAGTCGAGGAACGCGGCCGCGACGTTGGGGTGCTTGGTCTTCGACGAGATGGCGTAGGCGACGCTCGCCCCGGAGGCGACGTTCTTCGGCCGCCCGGTGGTGGAGGGCAGCAGGAAGAAGCCGACGTCGTCGCCCATCGCCTTCTGCAGCGCGGCGGCGGCCCAGTTGCCGGTCACGAGGAAGGCGCTCCTGCCCTGGGCGAAGCCGGCCTGCGCGTCGCTGTCGGCCGTGGCGTTCGCCGAGGCGGGGATGTATCCCTTGTGTACCCAGTCGGTCAGTGTCTGGGCGGCCTTCTGCGCGCTCGGGGTTTCGATGGTGGCCCCTGGCTGGCCGTACACCCAGGAGCGGTAGGCGTTGACGTCGCCGAGGACGTTGAGCAGCGCGTTCCAGATCTGGAACCCGCCGACCTGGAGGGCGCCGACGCTCAGCGGGGTCTGCCCGGCGTCCTTCGCCTTCTGCATCGTGGCCTCGAACTCGGCCAGTGTTCTGGGCACCTGTTTCACGATCTTCTTGTTGTAGAAGACGCCGAGGACGGACAGTGCCCCGGGTGCGGCGTAGAGGGCGCCGGTGCCGAACCGTTTGGCTGTTTTGTCGGAGCTGAGGACTTCGAGGCTGGCGGGCGGGAAGCGGCTGTTCCAGCCGTAGGCCCTGGCCCAGGGGCCCAGGTCGAGGATGAGTCCGGCCGGGACGAGGGCGTTCATCGCGCCGGGGTTGTACTGGGCGATGTCCGGTGGCTGGTCTGACGACATCGCCAGCTTGATCGACTTCACGTAGTCGTTGAAGGGGGTCCGCTGGGGTTTGATCGTGACGTTCGGGTGCCGTCTCATGAAGCCGTCGATGAGCGCCTTGGTGGGCGGGTCGTCGGTGTAGGCGAGGGTCAGGGTGACCGGTTCGCTGGGGACGGTGGTCGAGGCCGTGACCTGTCTCGCCGTGCCGCCGTTGGAGCCGCCGGTGCCCGCGCAGGCAGTCAGCGTGATCGCGGTGCCCACGGTCACGAGCCACCGAACTGGTGCCGTCATCCGCATGCCCTTCTCCTTACCGCCCACCTGAGTCTTTATCGGGTCTCGTGGTGGGCGTTTCACGCCAGGATGTGGCTGCTCGGCTGGTCGGTACCCAGGAAAGCGATCAGTTCGGGGTTGACGAGAGCAGCCGCGTCACCCGGTTTCCGATCGACAGGTCGAGCATGCGGAGCACGCAGGACGACACGGTCGCCGAGGCCACGCTGCACGACACCGCCTCAGGCACCGTCGTCACCGAGCGCTTCGATCTGGTGGTGGGCGCCGACGGGCTGCGCTCCACCGTACGCAGTCTGTCCTTCGGCCCGCAGGAGTACCTGCACCCGCTGAACTACATGATCGCCGTCACCCTGCTGGACGAGCCGATCGAGGGCTTCGGCCTGCACGAGGGCCTGATCCTGGCCGAGCCGGGACGCTCGGCATGGACCTTCCCCTTCCGCAACCACCCGCCGAGCCTGCTGTTCTCCTACCGCACCGGCGACATCGACGCCGAGTTCGCCCGCCCGCCGATCGAGTCGATCCGCGCCGCCTTCGGCCCGCAGCCCGCAGGGCCCCTGCTGGAGAGCTTGGCCGGAGGTGAACTGCTGGGCACCATGCTGCGACGGCGCCCTGACGACCTGCCCGGCGCGCTGCGGGCGTGGGAGGCCCGGATGCTCCAGGAAGCAGGCGACCCCGGCTGATCGCGCAGCGCCGGATCATCCCCGGCAGGTTGCAGTCCCTCATCTTCGTTCCGTCGAGCGTCACCGACACCGGGCGGACGTTCTCGCCCGCCGAGGCCTTCGTGGCGTTCGACACCGCGGCCCGCTACCAGGACCTGTGCGGGTGTCCGGGTGTGGCGCGGTCGATGGGCCGGGCCGGTTGCGCGCTGGACGACGCAGCAGCCGAAGCGTTGAACAGCACCGTCGAGTACGTCCACCGCCACCGCTTCCGCACCAAAGCCGAAGCCCGCCTGAAGATCGCTACCTGGATCGCCGACTTCTACGACACCACCCGGCGGCACAGCGCCGGCGACGGGCTGCCGCCCATCACGTGATCGACAACAGGACAGCCTCAGCGTCCCTGCTGAGGACCGCTGTGGCAGTGGCCGTCTGCACGCTTTCAGGGGATTGACACCGAACAGGTACCCCACCAACCGGTCAGACCAGCGACGACAACACCTCGCGATGGTCGCAGCCGCCACGCTGATCGCGCGGCAGACCTCAGCCCACAGCACGAAACCGTGTTTTCGAGCGGGACCCGCTTCCGCGCGCAGGGCCACTCCAGAAGACGCGGGACGACAGGACGGCCCTGTCGGTGGATCCGGCCGTCGTCGTTCCGAACCAGCTCTCAAAGTCACGCACACCCGGTTGCTGCTGCTTTGACCTCTCGGCGGGGCGTCATCTGTGGTCAGGGCGCTGAGCCGGACAAGTCGGCGTCGATCCATGGCGCGGCTTCCGCGGGGGTGGCGTTTGCCAGGACGCTACACCCGGGATTGCAAGTATTCAATGAAAGTTTTCGCTCGATCGGTCAGAGTGGATTGTCGGGCCGTTCCAGGGCGTAGCCGCCCCGCCTCAGTCGCCTTGCTGGAGCAGGTGTCGTCCGGCCGCATCGGGACGTCGAGCCGCCGACGTGTCAACGTGTGGGTCCGCCCGGCCGATGTCATCGGATCCCGGCGCGCGTGGACGGCAGCGCCCAGCCGGCACCTGGTTCGGGCATAGCTGGGCCAGGAGCGTAGCTAGCATCGTCAAACTAAACAACTGTTGACATCGATCTTTGTGAAGTGCTCAATAGGCAACACAGATCAACTTCTTCCAACGTTCGGCGTACCGATGAAAGGACGTCACCGTGCCCACCCAGCACGTCCGGTGGCGGCTCGCCCTCACCCCCTCGCCCACGCACCCCTGTGTCACCATCGCCGCGATGGCCTCGTGCGGCACCACGCGGAACTCCCTCAATTCCGGCTAGCGACTCGGGGCCGGCGACGAACAGCCGAAAGGACGACACTCCGGCACCGCATCGACGGTCCGCACCATCGCCTCGCAACCGGGCGGCCCGTCGCCTCGATCTCCCCGCCCCTGCCGGTCGCGAAGCAGCGTCGGCAAGCAGACCTGAGCGACAGCACACCACTCAGGTGACCTCGCACGGCCGGAGGTACCCCGGCCGCACTTCGGCATCGACGCAATCACGGGCGGTCCACCCGCACTCGCCGATGGCAGAGCCCTGGAGCCGCCCTGCGCTGCCCGGGGTGGCCGAATTCCTCGGCAAGGTGACCGGCGGCATGCAAACGCAGGTCGTCCGGACCGCCAACGGCTGCCGGCACCGCTCTGCCCGGCACGTTTCACAGCAAACCAGATGGCGGGCGAAGGTCTCGAAACTCCGAATTTATTGAAAGGAATCGATCGCATATGCGTCGATTTACTTGTGCACTGCTTGCCTTATTAGCATCGACTCTCACCGTACTTGTCTTGCCCGGCGTACCTGCCGAGGCGGCGGAGCCGTACGTCATCGAAGCCGAGAGCATGACGCTGGCCAACTTCACGACGGCCACCGTCAACCACACCTCTAACGGCGCGACAATCGAGACCGTCACCTACATCCAGGGCGTGTCAGGGCAGACGAGCACCGCTACCAAGACCTTCACCGGCACCGCCGGAACCTACGACCTCATCACGCGCTACAACGGCAAGACCGCAAGCGGAGTGACGTATACGATTTCCGTGAACTCCGCCACCGTGGATTCGTGGGCAACGTCGCAGCGGAACGGCGGCGACTACACCGATCCGGTGAACATCGACACCCATACCTCGAGCAAGGTCACGCTCAACACCGGTGACACCATCAAGCTGACGGCCGCGTCCGCCAGCGAGACTCCGCGCGTCGACAAAATCACGATCCAGCCGTACACGGGGCCACCGACCAGCGCGCTGACCATCGATTCACCGAACGCGACGCTGAACGACGGTTTCAACTGGGGCAAGAATCGGGCCTTGGGCATGACGTTCTACCCGGGGAACCCGATGATGGGCCACGAACCGGAGTGGTGGCGCCTCAAGGATTCCACGCACACCACGATGGTGCCCGGCTACTGGGGTTCCTACGTCAATCGGGAGGCCTTCTACAACCGGGACATCGCCCATCAGTCGGATGGCGCGCACGCGCTCGGCCTGGACGCCCAGACATTCAACATGCTGAAGACGTTCGCCGGCGATGCCGACGATCCGGGCCAGAACGGTTGGCCGTTGTGGGCGCACAGCTCCTACGGGAGCATGTACTACGTCGACGGCACGGGCTTCCGGGAATTACCGTCGCCGTTCAACGTGATGGCCAAGGCGTACAAACAGTACCTGTGGACGGGCAACTCGAACTGGATCAACGACCCGACCCTTTCGGCGTACTACGACTCGACCATGGGTTCGTTCCTGACCAACCACGAGGTGACGTGGAACGACGCGAACCCGTCCAGCGAGCAGCCGGTGGCGAAGAAGCAGACCGGGGAATACACGGCGACATACTTCGAGTTTCCGAATGAGAATCTCGTCTCCGCCGCCGATGCGCTCGGGTACCAATACCAGTCGATGCTGGCGTATGCGGCGATCCTGAAGGCGAAGGGCGACAACGCCAACAGCACGAAGTGGGCCGATCGCGCTCAGCGGATGCGTGACTACTTCGAGAAGAACTGGTGGGACGCGTCGAACAACCGGTACATCCGCGGCAAGGACGCCGGCGGCACGGGCTACAGCAGCTGGGGGCACGAGGCCAGCTTCCTGATGATGCTGACAGGGCTGGGCGATCACGGCGCCAGGACCAGCGGTTACCTGGATTTCATCGCCGCCAACGATGACGACTTGAACGTCGAGGCGACCTCCTATCTGCCGGAGATGTACTACCAGTACAACCGGTCTGAAGAGGGCTGGTCGTGGCTCAAGAAGCTCATGACCGGTAAGAACGGTTACCCAGAGATCTCGTTCATGGCGGTCAGCAGCACCATCGACGGCATGATGGGCGTGCAACCGGATGCCCCGAACAACAAGGTGGCCACCATCCCGCGGTTGACGTCCGAGGTGCCCTGGGTGGAACTCAACCACCTCAAGGTCGGCGGCAACGACCTGAAGCTCAAGCACACCGGTACGACGACGTCCACGCTGACCAACAACTCCGGCGGCACCATCAACTGGGAAGCCCAGTTCTACGGAACCCTCGCCACGATCAACGTGAACGGCACCGCGCAGACGCCGCAGACCAAGTCGCTGTACGGCCGGACGGTGTCGTACGTGACCGTGCCGGTGGCCAGCGGTGCGTCCGTGACCGCGACCGCCGGAGCCGCAGGGGGCGACACCACGGCCCCCACCGCGCCGACCAACCTCGCATCGAGCAAGGTGACGTCGAACAGCGTGGCGCTGAACTGGACGGCGTCGACCGACAACGTCGGCGTGACCGGCTACAGCATCTACCGCGGTACCACGCTGGTCGGTTCGTCGACGGGCACGAGCTTCACGGCGACCGACCTTTCGGCCTCGACGCCGTACACGTTCACGGTGAAGGCGAGGGACGCTGCCGAGAACGTCTCCGGGGCCAGCAACGCGGTCAAGGTCACCACCGCCACCAGCGGAAACGGACAGACGGCCGCGCTGAGCGATCTCACGTGGGCCGATGCCACGAGCGGCTTCGGCACCGTTCAGAAGGACAGGAGCGTCGGGTCGAACCCCATCAAGCTGGCCGGGACCACGTACGCCAAGGGCATCGGCACGCACGCCAACAGCACCATCACCTACACCTTGAACGGCGGGTACTCGAGGTTTCAGTCGGATGTCGGCGTCGATGACGAGGTCAGCTCGAATGCGACGATCAAGTTCGAGGTCTGGGGCGACGGCGTCAAGCTGTACGAGAGTCCGGCGGCGATGACGCCGTCGAGCGCGACCCAGTCCATCGACGTCAGCATCGCCGGCGTGACCTCGCTGGTGCTGAAGGTGACGGACGCGGGCGACGGCATCAACAGCGACCACGCCGACTGGGCGAATGCCAAGCTCATCGGGGACACCCAAGCGCCGACGGCGCCGACCAACCTCAAGTCGAGCAACGTCACGTCGAACAGTGTGGCCCTGAACTGGACGGCGTCGACCGACAACGTCGGGGTGACCAGTTACGACGTCTACCGGGGGACGACACCGGCCGGTTCGTCGAAGGACGCGAGCTTCACGGCGACGGGGCTGTCGGCCTCGACGTCGTACACGTTCACGGTGAAGGCGAAGGACGCGGCAGGAAACGTGTCGGGTGCGAGCAACGCGGTCACTGTCACCACCTCCAGCGGTGGTGCGGCGTTCCTCAGCGATCTGAACTGGACCGGTACGCCCACGATCGGGTGGGGCACCATTCACAAGGACTCCAGCGTTTACGGGAGCCCCCTCACCCTGAACGGGACCACGTACGCCAAGGGCATCGGCACGCACGCCAACAGCACCATCACCTACACCTTGAACGGTGGGTACTCGAGGTTCCAGTCGGATGTCGGCGTCGATGACGAGGTCGGCGCGAATGCGACGATCAAGTTCGAGGTCTGGGGCGACGGCGTCAAGCTGTACGAGAGTCCGGCGGCGATGACGCCGTCGAGCGCGACCCAGTCCATCGACGTCAGCGTCGCCGGCGTGACCTCGCTGGTGCTGAAGGTGACGGACGCGGGCGACGGCATCAACAGCGACCACGCCGACTGGGGCGGGGCAAGACTGGTGCCGTAACACCGACGCCGAAGCCGGTGAGGAGCCCTCCAGGGCGGCTCGCCGGCTCGCAGGCGCGGTGACCGAGTATTCGAGCCCCCGCGGGGCCGGTGAGCCAGGTCCGCGCACCTCATCCTGGCCGCCGGCGCAGGGGACTGTACGGTCATCTGAGGCAGAGCCGAAAGAGAGACAGGGCCATCGGCTGACCCGCTGAATCCCCGACCGGGCGCCGCCACGGCGGCGTCGGTCCGCGCCGCCACGGCGGCGTCGGTCCCCGCCGCGTCTGCCCGGCGCGCCGACCCTCCGTGCCGGGCGGTAGCGGATCTTCGGGAGACTCGCGAGCGTTCAGGCCCCCTGGCCGGTCGCTGACGGCGGGAGGTCGCGGCGGCGCTGGGTGGCGGCGAGCGCGGCCCAGTCGTGCCGGCCGAGACCCGCGTCGACGTTGTCCTGCAGCAGAGTCCGCAGCAGGTTGCCGATGGGCAGGTCGAGCCCGGTGTCGGCGGCGGCGGCACGGGCGAGGTTGACGTCCTTGAGGCCGAGGACGGTGGAGAAGCCGGCCGGCTCGTACGCGTCCCGGACGATCCGGTCGGCATATCCGGAGTACACCGGCCCCGGCACGATCGTGGAGGTCAGCACCTCGGCGACGTCGGCCGCGTCGAGGCCGGCGCGCTCGGTCAGGCTGATCGCCTCCGACAGGGTCTGGATCGCCGAGGCGATGAGCAGATTGCCGGCGATCTTGACGATGATGGACCGGACCGGGTCGTCTCCCAGACGCCAGGTGCGGGCGCCGATGACGTCGAAGACCGGTTGGGCCGCTTCGATCAGCTCCGCCGGCCCGGCGGCCAGGATGTTCAGCTTGCCGGCCTCGGCGACCGGGACAGCGCCGAACACCGGAGCAGCGACGTATCCGACGCCGTGTCGCGCGTGCGCCTCGGCAGCCGTGCGCGTCAGGGTGGGGCTGACGGTGGCCATGTTGATGTGGATCGTCCCCGGGCGTGCTGCGGCCAGCACCTCGTCGCGCAGGAACACCTCGGTGACGGCGTCGTCGTTCGCCAGGACCGACAGCACGATGTCGGCCCGCAGTGCCTCGGCCGGAGCGGCGACGGCCCGCGCGCCCGCGTCCACCAACGCCTGGACCGGCGCCTGGCTGCGGTTCCACACCGCGACCTCATACCCGGCACTCAGCAGGTTCCGGGCGATGGGTGCTCCTATCGACCCCAGGCCGACGACGGCGATGCCGCTCATCTCGTACTCCTTCCTCGTGAACCATCTAAGATGGTTCAACTATGGCATGCGTGACCTACCTGAGGCGAACCGGCTAAACTGGTTCGCCTGAGAGGAGGGGGTGAGCATGACAGCCGTGCGCGGCCCCGGCGAGTTGTTCCGCCTCGACAACGAGTACCTCGCCTTCCGGTTCACCGCCACCCTGAGCGACCGCTACGGCGTGTCGTACGAACGCCTGACCGGCCCGGCGCGGCTGGCCGAGTGGCTGCGCCTGAACGGGCTCGACTGCTCCGAGACCGAGGCGACGCCCCGGGATCTCGACCTCGCGCGGCGGCTGCGCGAAGCCGTCCACCGTGCCGGCGCCGCCGTCGCCCGCCGCGAACGGATCGCGGCCGAAGACCTCGAGCTGATCAACCGGATCGCACGTTCCGGCCAGGCGCGCCGTCAGCTCCATCACGACGGAGCGCACTGGGCCACCACCGGCCCGCACCCGATCCGGGACGCGCTCGGCGTGATCGCCTCCGAGGCGATCGAGACCCTCGGCGGGGCCGACCGCGACCGCGTCAAGACCTGCGACAACCCCGACTGCCGTGGACTCTACGTCGACACCAGCCGCGGCCGGAACCGCCGCTGGTGCTCGATGAACACCTGCGGCAACAAGGCCAAGAAAGCCGCCATGGGCGCCCGCGCCGCAACCGTCGGATGATCTCAAGCAGGCGGAGCGCGCGAGGCTCAGGACTGCCCAGGTGATCCGTCTTCGGCGCCGCATGCCGACGCGACTTCACGCCGGAGTCGATCAGGGCTCGACCGCGTCACCTCATGACGGACGCCGGCGCGACGACACGCAGGTAGACGCACCAGAGCAGCAGCGGCCCCGCCATGCCCGCGACGACTCCGGATCCCGCGCCGCCGTCCCGGTGCGTAGCACGCGTGGCCACCACGGAGACCAGGACCACGGGGACGATCACATCCCACAACACGGGGACCTTGAACCAGGTGTCCACCACCGAACCGACCGTGACGGCCAGGACGCACGAGACCAGCCCGAGCCGCGTCCCCGCGTGCCGGAGTCCGGCGGCGGCCGCGGCGGCGCCGATGCCGCCGCCGGCGAGGGAGGCGAGGAGGGCGACGGTCGCGGGGGGCGCGCCGAGCGCCTGGACGTACTGCAGCGGCCCGGCCGTCACCGCGCAGCCGAGCCAGGCGGCGAGGGGGAGAGCCAGGAAGCGGCCGCGCCCGCCGGGGAGCGCGCCCGCGACCGCCGCGGCGATCACCACCGCGGCCGCGGGATACCAGATGGCGCTGGTGAGGTCGCGATACCAGCCCGGTCCGTCGTACTCGTGGTAGTCCTCCCACAGCGTCATCCCCAGGGCCTTGGCCGCGACGAGCTGCCCGCACCCGAGCGCGGCACGTCCAGCGCCGCTCGCCGTCAGCCGCTAACGTCCCGGCCCTGCCTCGTCGTCGCCGGTCAGCTCGCGCAGGCGGCGCAGCAGCGCGGCCTGGCGGGCATGGGCGCGGACGGCCAGCGCCAGCGCGGCCGCGACGAACAGACCGCCGACCGCCAGGGGCACGCCCAGGCCGGTGCCGCGCTGGACGGAGACGGCGCCCAGGGTCGCGGTCGTGGCGACGGAGGCGGTCACGGCGATCCAGGCGGCGATCACCCGGTCGGTGGCGAACAGCGGCACCCTGCGCGTCAGCAGCCAGCCGCCGTAGCCGGCCCAGGCCAGGCAGAAGACGGTGAGCAGCCCGAACGCCAGGTGGGTGCGGCCAGGCAGCGGACCAGGCTCGCTCCACCACAGCGCGGCCACGAACACCGTGCCGGCCAGCCCGGCCACCAGCGCCGCCACCGCCCGGACGCGCCTGCTCAAGGACAGCGACGGTTCCAGCCGCTCGATCATCTCGCGGGCCGACAGGCGCGGCTCTTCCTCGGTCATGGCCGGTATCCCTTCTCCTCCAGGTGCTCACGCAGCAGCCGGCGGGCGCGGTTGAGCCGGGACTTGACCGTGCCGGCGGGAATCCGGCAGATCTGCGCGCAGTCCTCCACCGACAGGTCTTCCAGGTAGAACAGGACGAGGATCTCCCGCTCCGGCAGCGGCAAGCCCGACAGGGCACTCACCAGCTCGGCACGGTCCACCGTGGCCTCGGCCGGGTCATCGGCGGCCACGCCGCCCGCCGCGAGCTCCTCCCTCTCCCACGCGTACTCGCTGCGCAGGCGGTCGGTCACCGATCGGCGGGCGATCGTGAACAGCCAGGGCGCGAACCGGGCGGGCTCCCGCAGCCGGGGCAGGCCGCGGACCACGGCCAGCCAGATCTCCTGGGTCACGTCGTCGGCCCGTTCGGCGTCCAGCATGCGACGCACGTACGTCCACACCGGCACCCGCCAGCGGGCCACCAGCTCGGCCACCGCCGCCCGCTCGCCCAGCTGGGCGCGCAGCACCAGCAGCTCATCGGTCATCTCATCCTCCCGTCACCCTGCACAGTCGGACGAGAAGCCGATCAGGTTCACCGCCTCCGCATCATCATCGGACGCGCATCAGGTTTCAGGAACCCATGACGCCCGGCGGCAGGCGCCGGTGCCGATCGTGGCGTCCCCGATCTCAACGGCGGTTGCGGGCGTCGCCCAGCCGGCTTTCGTCGAGGCGGATGAGCCCCCGCTGGGTGGCCGCGGCGACGGCGGCGGTGCGTGAGTCGACGCCGAGCTTGGCGTAGATGTGCACGAGGTGGGTCTTGACCGTCGTCTCGCTGAGGAACATCCGCTTGCTGATCTCGCGGTTGGACAGCCCGGCCGCGACCAGGCTGAGGACTTCCAGCTCCCGCGGGCTGAGCACGGCCGTGCGGTCACGGACCCGGCCGAGCAGGCGGAAGGCGACGCTTGGAGCCAGCGCGCTGGCCCCGCCGGCCGCCGACCGGATCGCGGCGTGCAGCTCTTCCGAGGGAGCGTCCTTGAGGAGGTAGCCGGTCGCACCGGCCTCGATCGCGGTGACGATGTCGGCGTCGGTGTCGAACGTGGTGAGCACCAGCACCTTGGGGCCGCCGAGTTCGACGATCCGCCTGGTCGCCTCGCTGCCGTGGATGCCGCTGCCCAGTTGCAGGTCCATCAGCACCACGTCGGGGCGCAGCCGCCCAGCCGCCTCGACGCCGTCCTCGCCGGTGGCGGCCTCTCCGACCAGCTCGAAGCCGGGCTCTCCCGCGAGCATCGCCCGCAGTCCGGAACGGACGACGGGGTGGTCGTCCACGAGCACGATACGGATCATGGGGCTTCCCTGACAGGCAGCGGCAAGGTGGCGGCGACGGCGGTGCCCTCGCCCGGCGCGGACTCGACGGCCAGGGAGCCGCCGAGCGCCGTCACACGTTCTCGCATGGCGCGCAGGCCGTACCCCACGGCCTGGTCCGGCCGGAACCCGCGGCCGTCGTCGTAGACGTCCAGGACCACCACGTCGTCCAGATAGGTGAGGGTCACGCCCGCGTGCCTGGCCTGCGAGTGCCGGGTGACGTTGCCCAGCGCGCCCTGGGCGATGCGCAGAAGCGCCAGTTCGTGCTCGGGCGGCAGTGGTACAGGGGTTCCGGAGATCTCGAAGCGCACCCCCGTGTCCGAGCCCGCGGTGGCGGTGTCGCCGATCCTGCGCAACGCGGCGCCCAGCGAGGACTGCTGGAGCGCGGGAGGAGCCAGGCCGCGGACGAAGTGCCGCGCCTCCTCCAGGTTCTCGCGCGCGGTCTGCTCCGCTTCCGCGATGTGCCGGGTGGCGCGCTCAGGGTGGTCGCTCAGGTTCGCGCGTACGGCGCGCAGCAGCAGGATGATGCTCGACATGCCCTGGGCCAGGGTGTCGTGGATCTCTCTGGCCAGCCGCTCTCGCTCGGCCAGGCGTGCCGACTCGCTCTCCGCGCGCAGGAGCATGTCCTGGGTGCGTACCAGGTCCTCGATCAGCTCGCGGCGCTGCTCGCTCTCGGCGTGCAGGGCCTTGTAGACCAGCGCCATCAGCGTGGCCACGATCGCGCCGATCATCGGCCCCACCACCTGCGCCGCGCTCAGGCTTCCCGAGTGCCAGGCGTCGGCTGCGACGGCCCCCGCGGTGAGCAGCGTCACCGCAGGAAGGGCCACGGCGAGCGGCAGCAGGTGCAGACAGGCGAAGAACAGCGGGAAGGCCAGCCACACGAAGCGCGGAGAGCTCAGCGCGAGCACGGCCCAGCCGGCTGTGACCACCAGTAGCCAGACCCGCCCCAACGCCAGGTGGAGCCGGCCGCCGAAGTGGGGGAGCCTGGCCTCGACCGTCAGCCCGAGCCCATACAGCAGCCCCAGCAGGAGGCCGCCCCAGGCGGCGCCCGCCCTGCCCTCCCGCAGCACGCCGGCGATCGCGATGGCCAGCAGGATCGCGAACGTGCCGTGGATCACCCATCTGAGCAGTCTGAGCGCAGGCGGGAACGGAGTGTTCATCGCTCACTAAGTGTAATGTCGGGTTTCTTCCGCCAGCATCGTTCAAAAGGTGTATTTCGGAGCGACCGAAGGAGCGACCCGCGTCGGTGCGTTCCCACGATGTGCCGGGTCACGGCGGCCGCGCATGATGACGCTCGTTCACTTTCGTTGACCCGTGACAGGGGGACGCGCCGTGTTCGTGGCGCTCAGAGATCTGCGATTCGCCAAAGGACGGTTCGCCCTCATGGGGGCGGTCGTCTTCCTCATCACCTTGCTCGTGACCATGCTGTCCGGGCTGACGGCCGGGCTGGCCAGGGAGAACGTCTCCGCGATAGAGCAGCTCCCCGCCGACCACATCATCTTCTCCGGGACCGGCAAACCGTCGTTCTCCGACAGCAGGATCGACCGGAAGACGTGGGAAGGGTGGCGGAGCGTGCCCGGCGTCACCGCCGCGCGGCTCGGGATATCCATGGGCCGTCTCACCCGCGGAGACGACGGCACGGCCGTCGCCGTCTTCGGCGTGGACGCCGGTATCCAGCAGGTGAAACCGGGGACGGTCGTCCTGTCCTCCGCCCTGGCCGCCGAGCGGGGAAGCACCGTGACGATCCTCGGACACGACTTCGTGGTCGACGGCGTCAGCGGTGAGGCCGCCTACAGCCACGCACCGGTGGCGTGGATCGGCATCGACGACTGGACCAGCCTGGCACGCCGCAGCGGTGCGGACGGCGAAGCCACGGCCCTGGCCCTGCGCACCCACGGCGAGCCCGACCTGCCGGCCGCCGACCGCCGCCTTGGCACGACCGCCGTGCCCCTGGACGACGCGCCGTCCGCGATCGGCTCGTTCACGTCCGAGAACGGGTCGCTACAGCTCATGCGCGGGTTCCTGTTCGCCATCTCCGCGCTGGTGATCGGAGCCTTCTTCACGGTGTGGACCATCCAGCGACGTGGTGAGGTCGCGGTGCTCAAGGCGTTGGGCGCCAGTACCGGCTACGTGCTGCGCGACGCCCTGGCCCAAGCCCTGCTCGTGCTCCTGCTCGGCGCGGGCATCGGCGGCGCACTGGGCACCGGCCTCGGCTTCCTGGCGCAAGACACCGTGCCCTTCGTCCTGTCCGCCACCACCACGCTGGTTCCGGTCGTGGTGATGATCCTGCTCGGCGCCGTGGGGGCGGCCCTGGCCATCCGAAAGATCACCTCAGTTGACCCGCTGACCGCCCTCGGAGCATCGCGATGACCCTCAAGCTCGCCGACGTCGTCCTGACCTACCCCGACGGTGACCGCACGCTGACCGCGCTCGACCACG
This sequence comes from Nonomuraea sp. NPDC000554, assembly GCF_040300065.1. Lineage (NCBI taxonomy): Bacteria > Bacillati > Actinomycetota > Actinomycetes > Streptosporangiales > Streptosporangiaceae > Nonomuraea > Nonomuraea sp. NPDC000554. The sequence continues at coordinate 175,285 of NZ_JBEPDC010000008.1, forward strand.
TCGACCTCGCGGTCGCGCCCGGCGAGTTCACCGCGGTCGTCGGACCGTCCGGCTCCGGCAAGTCCAGTTTGCTCGCCGTGGCCGCGACGCTGATCCGTCCTGACTCGGGAACCGTCTCGGTCGCCGGTCTGGACGTGTGCGAAGCCAGTTCGGCCGCCAGAGCCCGCTTGCGGCGAGACCACATCGGGATCGTGTTCCAACACGCCAACCTGCTGGCCTCGTGCACCGCGCTGGACCAGCTCCTGCTCATGGCGGACCTGACGGGTCGCCCGGCCAGGAAGGTGAAGGCGCGGGCGGCCGAGCTACTGGCCGCGGTGGGGCTCACGGGCAAGGAGCACAAGCGGCCGCACCAGCTGTCCGGCGGCGAGCGGCAGCGGGTCAACATCGCCCGCGCCCTGATGAACGCGCCCGAGGTGCTGGTCGTCGACGAGCCCACGAGCGCCCTCGACCACCAACGCGGTGCCGAGATCGTCTCCCTGCTGGCCGAGCTCACCCGCCGGGACAACCTCGCGACCGTCATGGTCACGCACGACCTCGACACCCTGTCCCTGGTCGACTCCGTGCTGACCATGACCGACGGCAGGCTCAGGCCGCGATCGTAAGGCCGAGGATCACCAGAATCTCCCGCATCGCAGGCGGCGGCGCCGATGATCTCCATCGCGGATCTATCCAGGGTTAGGCCTCAGAATTGATCTGATACTTCACCGTTGAGCTTGGAGGTCGGCGTGGACGACAGAAACGGGCGGCCATGGAGCCAGACAGCCGTTGACCAGCCTGTTCGCCGAATATAGGCCGAGGGCGAAAGGTGTCGCGCGCTCCTTGGACTGGGGCAAGAATCCCATCGCGTCAACCCTTTAGATGTGATTCGCTGCGATGGAATTAGTTAAATAGATCTGAAATATCTTCGGCTAAGATGGGCCCGTCAGCGGATCCGACCAGAGATCGGGTAGGGGATTGAACCCACCATCATCGCTCCCTCAGCAGCCAAGTTCAGAGGGCGGCTATCGGCCCGGATACGAGATCGCCGCGGAGCGCATCCTCGAGTACATCGTCCGGGAAGAGCTCCAGCCGGGAGCTCGCCTGCCAACGGAGAAAGATCTGGCAGACGCGATACAGATGAGCAGAACGGTCGTGAGGGAGGCGGTGAAGATCCTCTCCGCGCTCAAGAGGCTGAGCGTGCAGAAGGGCAGGGGCATCTACGTGGCCGAGCCCGAAGGGGCCCTCTGGCGGGAGTCGTTCGCGCAGTTCCTTCCGGCGGATCTCGGACAGGTTGATCAGATGTTCGAGTTCCGGCGTCACATCGAGGCGGCCACATCTCGCCTCGCCGCGCAGCGGGCCGTCCCCGCACAGGTGAAGGCGCTGCGCGAAGCGGCACAACTCTCGGCGGAGGCCGCGGCACGCAACGACATCGAGGGCTTCACCCAGGCCGACGAGCTGTTCCATGGGCAGGTCGGGGCCGCCGCGTCCAACATGTTCCTGTCGGCGACCGTCGGCTCGGTGCAACGGCTCCAGCGGCAGGTCAGCATCATCGGGCTGGCGGGAGTGGCGGGCGGATCGCTGGTCGTGGCCGCCGAGCAGCATCTGGCGATCGCTCAGGCCATCGCGTCCGGTGATGAGGAGCAGGCCGTCGCGCTCATGGCCGAGCACATCGACATGACGATGCGGCAGTTTCAGCAGGAGATCCGCCACCGCCTCTTCCCCGGTGACGACGCTTGAACATTTCTCTGGAGACGAGGGGATGGATGCCTGTCGTCCCCGGTGCGCAGCGCCATGCTGATGATGGAAAGGCCGGCGTCGTCGTCGTGGGAGACTGACTGGCGCGCCGGCCCACCGTGAGCGGAAAGGAACATCATGCGCGTCTCACTTCGTCCGGGGCTGGCCTCCCGGCTGGACTACGTGGTCCCGGCGGAACGCACCGTGCCGCACCTGCTGCCCGAATCCGAGTACTTCGCCGCCCTGCCCGCGGTCCTGGCCACCGGATACCTGGTCGCCATCGTGGAATGGACCTGCATGCGAGCCCTCGACGGGCACCTGGACGACGGCGAGCAAACCCTGGGCGTGCACGTCGACCTCAGCCACCAGGCTCCGACGCCCCCGGGCAGCACTCTCACCGTCCACGCCGAACTCGGTGCCGTCGAAGGCAGACAGCTCACCTTCACCGTCCGTGCCCATGACGACGCCGCCACGGTCTGCGAAGGCGTCCACCGCCGCGCCGTCATCGACACCGAACGCTTCCACGCCCGGCTCCGCACCCGAACCACCGACTAGGACCGGCGAACGTTAGCTGTGGGCCGGTTTATGATCTTGAAGGTCCCCAGGTTCTCCTTCTGAAAGGCCTCCCGTGGCTACCCATGCCGAACTCGTCCAGGTCTTCGGCGCGGACGGCGTCATGACGCTTGACCGGGCCGATGTCGAGTCCCACGGCGTCCGTTCGGACGACGTCGAGGTGCTCTGCTCTGTCGGGGTCCCGGTCACCGCCGACATCTTCTTCACCATGAAGGTGGACGGCCCGTACGACGCCTTCACGATGTTCGGCGCCGAGACGCAGGACAGGCCGGCGCGCTTCCTGATCCTCGGCAAGGCGTGCACCGACGACCAGATCCGCTACGCCGTGGAGCTGGAGAGCGGCAACGTCTTCACCCTCGGCCTCGAAGACGGCGTGCCCAACGGCGACATCGAGACGATCAACACGACGCTCGACGCGTTCGTGGAGTTCCTCTACCGGATCGAGCTGCGCCGGACGGAGATGGCCGGGTCCTCCGCCGAGGAGGCGCGTCCGTACACCGAGAAGCTCATCGCCCAGCTGAAGGCCCGGGACGAGCGGGCCCTCGCACCCGGCACCCTGTGGGACGGGGTGTTCGAGGCGTTCCTTGAGACGGGCGTCCCGGAGGTCCGCGAGGGCAGCCGGATGGCGATCGTCGCGGCTCTGGAGGCCCACCTGCCCGACGGGCGGCCGCTGCGGTGGTCGACCGGGACCCCGATCGGCAAGGGCGTCCAGGAGCTGAGCGCCCACCGCGCGGCCGGCTACTGGCTGCTCGTCACCCACGGCTTCAGCGACCTGGACGGCGTCCTCGACACCGGAACCAGCGGCCTCGGCTTCGAGCTGACGATGCGAGTCCCTCGCGAGGACGACGACGAGATGCCGCCCGGCTGGGCCCTCCAGACGCTGTGCGACCTGGGCGAGTACGTCTACGGCGAGGGATACCCGTTCGCCGACGGGCACCGGATGGGCGTCGCCGGCTGCCTCGGCCCGCAGGGCAGCCGGCTCAACGCCCTGGCCTTCATCACCGACCCGCAACTCGGGGCGATCGACGCCCCCGACGGCCGGGTCGAGTTCATCACGGCCGTCGGGGTCACTCGCGAGGAACTCGCCGAGGCCAAGGCCATCGGCAACGACGCGGTCCTGGCTCGTCTCACCGGAGAGCACGGGGTCCCGATCACCGACATCACCCGCTGAGGACGCCCCACCTACGATCGGCTTTTACGCGACCAGGATTGTCTGGCGGAGCAGCAGGAAGCGTGCTGGAACTAACGCCTTCTGGTGATTGAGTCGGTCATGACGCCCGGATCCGAGCCACTCAGAACAGGCTGATAGGCGATTCGCTCGCGTCACACGTCCTCGAACGCCACGCGATGCCCGTTGGCGGTGTCCAAGTGTTCGCGCACCCGATGGATCAGCCCGTCCCGCCGTCGTTGCCGTTGGCCAGGACCACGACCACGTCGCCGTCGGCGTAGAACCCCCGGAAGTCCACCGTCACATCCGCGACGAATATGCGCGGGAAGCGGACGATGGCGTCCCTGCCCACCATGTGGTGCGTCGCGCCAGGGCCACGGCGGTCGCGTCCCCGGGCAAGGGGACCAGCCAGATCCGGCCATGGCCCGGACGGTCGAGCCGCATCAGACGCGGGGCTGGCCGCGCTCGCGTCGGGAGATCCGATGTCACGAGCCAACCGGCTTGACCTTATGTCTCTGTGCCCTCCTTTCTCGGGCATAGAGGCAGTGGGAGATGAGGTCGATGTCCGCGAATCCGGGGGGCAAGCGGCACGGCGAGAGCCACGGGCCGGTGCGCGCCGTGGTCGACTGGGCCACACAGCGGATGATGGCCATGGTGGGAGGGCCTGCGCGGTTCCGGGTCATTGTCCTGCTTGCGGGCGTTCTTGCGCTTGTGGCCGCCGATCAGGCGACCGTCGGGGCGGTGGGGATGGAGGTCAAGCGGAGCCTGGGCATCACGAACACCCAACTCGGGTCCCTGTCCGCCGTGTCCTCCGGGGCCGGTGCCCTGGCCGTCCTGCCTGTCGGCGTCCTGACCGACCGGACTCGGCGGGTGCGGATCCTGGCGGTGAGCATCGCCCTGTGGAGCCTGGCCATGCTGGTCGGCGGCATGGCCGAGTCGATCCAATGGCTCCTGCTCTCCCGGGTGGCACTCGGTGCCGTGACGGCCGCGTCCGGGCCGACGGTCGCCTCGCTCGTCGGCGACTTCTTCCCGACTGCCGAACGGGGCCGGATCTACGGCTTCATCCTGAGCGGCGAGATGCTCGGCGCCGGATTCGGCTTGCTGGTGTGCGGCAACCTCGCGCATCTTCTGTCATGGCGTTCCGCGTTCTGGTTCCTCGCGCTGCTCGGGGTCGTCTTCCTGGTCGTCATCGTGCGAAAGCTGCCCGAGCCCAAACGTGGCGGCCAAAGCAGGCTGCCCGCTGAAGTGGCCGACCCGACCTCGGAACAGAGCGTCGCGCCGGGTCAGGACGACGCGGCGCGTTCCGCGGTGCGGGATCGCGGCGTCGAGCCCGACCCGGCCCTGGTGCTCCGCCGCGACCCGATGCGGATGTCGATGTGGCAGGCGGCGCGGTATGTGCTGCGCATCCCCACGAATGTCGTCCTGATCATCTCCTCGGCGGTGGGATACTTCTTCTTCGCCGGTCTGCGGACCTTCACCGTCGTCTTCGTCGACCAGCAGTACGGCCTCAGCCAGGCGGCGCTGACGGGCCTGGCCCCGCTCGTCGGGCTCGGCGCCCTCTTGGGAGTGCTCAGTGGCGGACGGGTCGCCGACTGGTTCGCCCGTCGCGGACGTGTCAGCGCCCGCATGGTGGTGCCCGCCGTGGCGTACCTCACCGCCGCGGTCTTCTGCGCCCCGGCCCTGCTCACCACGTCGGTGGCGATCGCGCTGCCGTTCCTCTTCGTCTCGGCCGGCTCGCTCTCGGCGGCCAACCCCCCGCTGGACGCCGCCCGCCTCGACGTCGTCCACTTCCGGCTCTGGGGACGCGCGGAGAGTGTCCGGACGTTCCTTCGCATGGGCGCGGAGGCCGTCGCCCCCGTGACGTTCGGCCTCCTGGCCGATGTGCTCGGCTCAGGCGGGACGCGGAGCGCGCAGGGGCTGCAGTACACCTTCCTGATCATGCTGGTGCCGTTGGTGGCGAACGCGGCCATTCTCCTGCACGGCAGGCGTACCTATCCCCGTGACGTCGCCACAGCCGCCGCCTCCGAACGCATGACAGAAACAGGTCGTGGAAGGCCCCGCTAGCGACCGGTCGGGCCGGTGGGGATCAGATTCGTCCACTGGACACCCGGCGTTCCCGGCTCCGGCACGTGGCCGCGCAGGAACGTGAGCTTCGAGGCCTGATCGTTTCTCGGCTCCAAGCCCACGGCATCCACGTTCCACCCGATCAGCGATGATCTGATCGGTTGGACCCTGAACCGCCCGCCGACCAACGGTCTAGGGGCAACACCTTCCGCTTCCGGATCGGTGTCTGAGGGTGGCATGGAAATGGCACTGGGCCAGTCGTCACCGGTGCTCGGCGGTTTCTCCTGCGGAGTGACCGGCAGATCGCGGGCCGCCGCGGCGAACAGCTTGGGATCTGAGTCGTCGCCCTCAAGGACCGGACGAACGCGGCCGACCACGCCGCCACGCTCCGCACGCGCATATGTACACACCGTCCAGGGGAGGACCGGTGTGGAACCACGAAAGCAACTGTGAGCTGGGAGCGTACATGGCACTCGGGATTGTGAAGTCGTTCGACGACGCGAAGGGGTTCGGTTGGATCGCCCCGGAGGACGGGGGACCGGACCTCTTCGCTCATTTTTCCGCCATCAACGCGCAGGGCTTCAAGACCCTCAAACCAGGGCAAAGGGTGATGTTCGAGGTTGTGGAGGGCCCGAAGGGTAAGCGAGCGTCGAACATCCAGTTCTCGTCGTAACCCAGGCCGCGCGGGCATGTACGGTGCTGATACCGGCGAGTAACGGCACGCCTTCGGGTTTCCCGACGAATGATCTGCAAGAGCATGCGGATATCTGCCGTACTCGCCGCGGCCGCCGTCGTGCCGGCCGGCGGCGGCCCCGCTGCCGCCGCGACCTCGGCGATCTCGATCGCCCAGCAGGCGCGGTCACTGCCGCCGCAGCGAAACGTCCCCGACCTGGACACCTTCCTGGACGGCAAGAGAGCCGGCGACACGAAGTCGGCAACGGTCACCCGGCCACCCACCCGCCGCCGATCCCATGCCGGAAGAAGAACGTGCCCAACTCCGCTCGTGACGTCACACCCCGTAGCGTGGGTGGGGAATCGCGTCACATCGACCAAGGGAAGCCATGGAGATCCAAGACGTCACGCCCACCGCCGACCCCAGTCAGGGCCCAACCCTCGTGAGAGTGCCCGCGGCGATTGAGGCACGTGAGGCCCTTCTTGTGGCCATCGCCCAGGAGAGCCGTACTGCTGTCCACAAGCAGCCCGGGAAAGCATCTGGTGCGCTCGTCGAGCTCGCCCAGGCCTACGCGCTGCTGGCTTCCGGCTCCGTGCCGGTGACCACCGATGGCGGCAGCGTCCTGGCGCCCGCGCAGGCCAGGGCCGGTGGCGACCAGGTCGGGCTGTGCCTGGAGCTGGAGCCGTAAAGCACCTTCGGGCGGCCGGGTCTTGGGCAGGCGAACCTCGTGAGAGGAGTTGATAGATCATGATTGACGGCATCCCGCGCCGGTGGAGCCGAGGGACGTCATGATCGCCACTGAGGTGCTCGTCCTCATGGCGGCCGCCCTGCTCGGGCTCGGATTCGTGGCCCAACAGCATGCGGCCTACGCCGAACCGCTCGGCGAGGTGCTGCACGTGAGCCTGTTGCTGCATCTGGTTCGCAAGCCTGTGTGGCTCTTCGGCATCGGCGCGATGGTGGGTGGCCAGATCCTCGGCTCGCTGGCGCTGCAGGAGGCCAATGTCGCGCAGGTCACGCCGCTCCTGGCGACGAACCTCGTCTTCGCTCTCGTGCTGGCGGCCGTCCGCTACCAGGAGTTCCTGGGCCCCGCCGAGTGGCTCGGAGCGGTACTGGTCAGTGGCGGGGTGGCGGTCTTCCTGGCGTCCGGGCAGCCGCACGGTGGCGACCTGTCAGGACCCGCCGCCGTGGCCTGGATGGCGGCGGCGGGCGTGCTGGCGCTGGCGGGCGGGCTGGTCGTGCTGGCGCTTCGGACCGGCCTGAAGACGAAGGCGATGTTGCTGGCCGCGGCCGCCGGCGCGCTGTACGGGCTGCAGGACGCCCTGACGCGTGGCTCCCTGCTCACACTCGAGCATGGGCCGCGTGCTCTGTTCGGCTCGTGGTATCTGTACACGCTTCCGGTGATCGCGGTGACCGGCATCTGGCTGAACCAGAGCGCGTTCGACGCCGCCCCGCTGCGGATCTCGCTGCCGACCGCCACCGCGACAGAGCCGATCATCGGTATCGTGCTGGGAGTCGCGATCTTCAGGGAGCACCTGCGCGTGGATCCCCAGGCTCTGGTAGGCGAGGTCGTGGGCCTGGTCGCGCTCGTGGTGGGGATCGTCATCCTGGGCCGATCGCCGTTTCTGGCCAAATCCGAGCAGGGCCCTCAACAACCGGACTCGCAACGTCGGTGACACTTCTTCCCGGAAACTGTCAGCCAGTGTCCAGGGCGCTGGACCATGAGGTGTTCACCTCGCGCGGCTGGTACGGGCTCCGCCACCTTGATTGCCGGGCGGCGGCCGCCCTTGCCGCCCTTGGCCTCGGCGGCCCGTAGCCCGTCGCAGGTCAGTTCGCGCTGGAGTTCGCCGGCGACCGCGAGGGTCTGCACCATGAACTTCACCATGGACAGCAGTTCTCCGGTGCGCGGGTGGCGGGCGGTGAGGTCCAAGCAGCTCGCCGAACTTCGGCCGCTGGGGCGGGTGGAGGCGGCTGGAGGCGCCGGCCTCCTCCTCGAAAGTGACCGGGTCCTGGATCCCGGCTTCGCCCGGCGACGGTGACGGAGTCGTGTCGCCGGTCACCGGCACGGACCGAGTGCGGTGCGAAGAAGGACGGCCGACCCCGACCGGGCACCTCCGCCTCCGAGGCGGATGGCGCGAGGCCGACCGCGTCCGCCGACGTGTCGCTGCGCGTGTGGATCAAGGGCCGTCCGCACGCGGTGCTGCCGAAGTACATTGGCTTCCAGGGTCGGCCCGGCCCTGGGGCGGAGTGGCAGCTGCCGCGCGCCACCCCGGACGCTGTGAGCCGGCCTGGGCCACCGACCGGGTGGTCGTCCCAGGGGAAGTGGGGGAACATGCGATTTCTGGAGCGGGAACGCGCCACTGTGGCGAAGCTGCTGCCGGGGCTGGACGAGAGCCTGCGGGCGTTACCCCTCATGAAGCTGGAGGGCCCGGATAGCCCCGGCATCCAGCTCTTCCGCGACAGCGGCGGCCCCGGGCTGCTGGCGCCGAGCGACCAGCAGGGGCTGGGAGCCACGGCCCTGGACGCCCTGCGGGTGCAGCGCGCACTGGGCAGCAGGACACCGTCGCTGGCCGTGGCCACCACCATGCACCACTTCTCGATGGCCACCTTGATCGGTCTGGCCACCACCGAGGGTGACCTGGGGTCGATGCTTGTCGAGGGGGTGGCTGCCGGCAACCAACTCATGGCGTCCGGCTTCGCCGAAGAGCGCCCCGACGCCGGAATCCTCTCCCCCTCGATGACCGCCACGGAGGGGCCCGACGGGCCGCTGATCAACGGGGTCACGCGCCCATACAGTCTGGCCCGGTCGATGGACCTGCTCATCACCAGTGTCATGGTCTCCCGCTCGGACGGCCAGGGCGAGGAGCTGGCGGTGGCGCTGGTGCCCGCGGAAAGCGAGGGGTTGAGCGTCGGCGGGGCGGGGGCGGAGAGCGAGCAGGTCACCCTCGACGACGTACTGGTGGCGCCGGAGCTGCTGGTGCGGACCTCGGCCCTCGATGGGCAGCTGGACGTACTGCTGACCGCGGGCTTCGCCTGGTTCCAGCTGCTGATGACGGGCAGCTACCTCGGGGCCGCCAGCGCACTGGTCGAGCGGGTGCTGCTCGACAACCGAGTGCCCGAGTCCGAGCGGGTCGGGCTGCTGGTGGAGGCCGAGGGCGCGATGTCGGCCGCGGAGGGCGTCGCCCGCCGGATCGACGACGGCGGCCCTGACGAGTCGACGCTCGCCGACTCGCTGTGCGTCCGGTACTACGTGCAGGACGCCCTCTCCCGGGTAGTCCCGCGCGCGGTCGAACTGCTCGCCGACCTCGACTCCACGGCCTCCGACGAGGTCGGCTACCTCGCCACCTGCGCCAACGAGCTGACCCTGCATCCGCCGGTACGGTCCCAGATGACCGGTCCGCTGGCGGCGTACCTGGTCGACGGGCCGCTCACCATCGCCTGATCCCAGTCGCCCGACAGCGCCTTCGGCCGCGCGCTCACCGGCTGCGGGTCGTCGGCATGCGCCAGGGCCGTGAGCACCCCCCTCACCCGGCCGCGCCACGTCGATCAGGCGAGGCGCTGACGCTCACTCCTGCCCGCCGTCGTCCTCGTCCAGTTCCGGCGCGTCCGGGTCGCGCAGCGGGCGGGGCCGAGGCGGTGAAGCTGTAGCGGCCGAGCAGGTTCAGGTTGCGGTGCTTGAGCGGGGAGAGCCGGGCGATGTCCTCCTCCCGGATCTCGTGGCCCTCGGCCCGGAGCTGGGCGACGGCGGCGTCGATGTACCGGGTGCCGTGGCCGGTGGTGCGCCTGGCTGAGCAGCTCGACGTTGATCCGGCCGCGATCCGCTCGCACGGAACATCGTCGGCTGGCGGCGCAGTATCTGGGAAGCGGGCCCCGACGACGATGGAGCTGAAGGAGCTCCGCGATCGATCTGGTCCAAGAGCTTGTCCGCACTGGGCGCGCTCGAGGAAGTGGAGCGCGGTCTCCGCGAAACTGTCGTGCTGTCGGATCGCTGACGACCGGCGTCCCGGAAAATTCTTCAAAGAAATCCGGGAGGCGGTGTCGGATCGGGGCGGTGGTGTTCGTAGCAGGGGTGAGGCCGCCCGCAAGGGGGCGGCGCCAAGGCAGAGGAACCGCGATCATGAAGCTGACGACCATGACTCAGGTCACCATCGATGGAGTGATGCAGGGAAACGGCGCCGCGTCGGATGAGGACCGCAGGAACGGGTTCGAGCGCGGGGGATGGGCCCTGGGCAAGGGCGACAACGAGACCCACGCGTTTATCAACCAGACCTACCAGCGCGCCGACGCGTTCCTGCTCGGCCGGCGGACCTACGAGCTGTTCGCCGGCTCGTGGGGGTCCTGGACGGTCCAGGATGTCCCTGGCTGGGAGCCCGTCATGCGGGCGTTGAACACACGGCCCAAGTACGTGGCATCGACCACACTCGCCGATCCGGCGTGGTCGGGCACCACCGTCCTGCCCGACGACCTTGCGACCGCCATCGCGGACCTGAAGGCCAAGCCGGGGGGTGAGCTGCAGGTGCACGGCAGCGGCACCCTGACCCGGTGGCTGCTGGAGAACGATCTGGTCGACGAGATGACTCTGATCGTGGTCCCGGTGATTCTCGGCCAGGGCGCGCGGTTGTTCCCGGAGACCGGCCCGGATCTTGCGCTCGACCTGGTCGAGTCGCGCGTCGACTCGAAGGGCGTGACGATCCAGGTCTACCGGCCGGCCGGGCGCCCGCAATATGCAACGGCTTGAAGTCCCTGACCGGCGCACCACACTGTCTCGACACCACAGGAGATGATCCTCAGATGCAGTACCTGATTTCCGTGATCCACGACCAGGCCGGCCTCGCCACCCCGGACGAGGACGCTGCGATCGACGTGTTCAATGACCGGCTCCAGGTCGAGGGGCACTGGGTCTTCGCCGGCGGCCTCGCCTCGCCCGACATGGCCACCGTCATCGACAACCGGGGTGGGGAGGCGATAGTCACCGACGGGCCGTTCCTGGAGTCCAAGGAGTACCTCGCCGGCTTCTGGATCATCGAGGCAGCCGACCTCGACGTGGCGCTCAAGCTCGCCGCCGAGGGGTCGAAGGCCTGCAATCGGAGAGTCGAGGTGCGGCCGTTCCTGTGAAAAGGATCGACGTCCGTGAGGCGATCACCCAGGCGCACCATGAGGAATGGGCCCGGGTGGTCGCCTCCCTGACCAGGCGCTTCGGTGACCTCGACATCGCCGAGGAGGCGGCTGCGGAGGCGTTCGCGACCGCCGTCCAGCGGTGGCCGACCGACGGCGTGCCCCCCAACCCTGGCGCCTGGCTGACCACCACCGCCAACCGCCAGGCCATCGACCGGATCCGGCGCGAGAACAAGCGTGACGACAAGCACAGGAAGGCTCAGATGTCCTACGACGACGACCCGTCCGAGCCTCTCGGCGCCATCGACGACGAACGGCTCCGGCTGATCTTCACCTGCTGTCACCCGGCACTGGCGATGGAGACCCGCGTGGCGCTGACGCTGCGCATGGTCGCCGGCCTGACCATGCCCGAGATCGCCCGCGCCTTCCTGGTGGCCGAGAGCGCCATGGGGCAGCGGATCACCCGCGCGAAGGCCAAGATCAAGGCGGCGCGCATCCCCTATCGGGTGCCGTCCGCCGAGGATCTCCCGGCACGCGTCTCCGGCGTCCTCGCCGTCCTCTACCTCGTCTTCAACGAGGGCTACCTGGCCACCAGCGCCGACACCGATCCCCTACGGCACGAGCTGACCGCCGAGGCGATCCGGCTCACTCGCCTGATCCGTGCCCTCCTGCCGGACGACGGTGAGGTGGCCGGGCTGCTGGCGCTGATGCTCCTCATCGAGGCCCGCCGCCCCGCCCGGGTCTCGGCCGGCGGCGAACTGGTCGCTCTCGACGAGCAGGACCGTGGGGCCTGGGACGCGACGCTGATCGCCGAGGGTCACCGGCTGGTGCGCGAGCGCCTCGCCGCTGCCGCCGCCGGGGTGGCTCCGGGTCGCTACCAGATTCTCGCGGCGATCAACGCCGTGCACACCTCCGCCCGCGACATGCGCGACACCGACTGGTCGCAGGTCCTCGCCCTCTACGACCAGCTCGTCCGCCTCGACCCCTCGCCGATCATCGCCCTCAACCGGGCCATCGCGGTCGCCGAGCTCGACGGCCCGGAGGTGGCACTGGCGGCCGTCAACCGTCTTGAGGACAGGTTGGCCGGCTATCACGCCTACCACGCGACCCGCGCCGATCTGCTGCGCCGGTTGGGCCGCGGTCATGAGTCGCGCGTGGCCTACGACAAGGCCATCGACCTGACGGGCAACACCGCCGAGACCGCCTACCTGACCCGCCGCCGCGACCAACTGCGGTAGCGCCCACGGACGCATCTCGCACGGGAGGTCCGGTGGTGTTCCGTAAGGCGACCCTCACCGGAACACCGCCCGGCCCGAACAGACTTCCAGGTCGAGGTGTTCCGTATAGCTGTTCCGGTGATGGGGGGGTATCCGGAGGAGCGCGTGAACGGGACCCGCGTCGGCTACCGGACGTCACACTTTGTGCAAGATCATTCTCAGCGCCGACGGCTGTTCCTGGGTTCCTCAACCCCGAGCTCGTCCGCCAGCGCCCAGTGGGTGGTCGCCTGTCGTCCGTCCAGCAGAGCGGCGTGCGCCAGCGCGGGCAGACGCTGACCAGCCGCGTTCCGCGGGAGTGCGCGCGGCACCATGCCCGGGACGACCACGGTGTCCGCCCGGTCGATTGCGTCCAGCCCGTCGGTCGCAAGCGTGTCGTACCCGGCACCACTTCAACCGGGTTCGCCTGCTGAGAAAACCTCAGTGAGAACTTCTTCAGCCCTGAAGCCCCCGCCTGCCCAGGGTATCGGGAAATCCACCGGCCGTCGCATGTAAGCGATCGTCCCGATGTCCTATTCATGACATCGCCACTTACCTGAAATTCGGCCCTCGGAAAATACGGAGACCCAGGTCGGCGACGCATCCGCTTTTGACCGCAACCAATAACAGGACGTCGGAATCGGAGAAATACAGAATGCTCAATCCCGGCTAATTCATCCCGTCGGTCTTGTCAAGAATTGACGTCAAATTTCGGTTCATGAAACATCGGATTCCTTGCACCCACCACGGCAGGAGGAATCCGTGAGAGTAAGCCCAGCCGCCCTCACCACCAGCCGCCGCAGCAGGCGCCTCGCGGTGGCGTTCGGCGTCGCCGTGCTCGCCACGGCGCTGTCCGGCACCCAGGCGATCGCCGCGCAGAACCAGGACAAGGACCCGCGCACACAGGCCATCGAGCCGGTCGGCGCGGTGCCCGGCGGCTTCGCCACCTGGAAGGACCTGCTGACCGAGCAGCAGCGCCTGGTCAGCGCGGCCGACCGCATCTCCGCGGCGGCCCAGGAGAACGGCGTCAACGGCTACGCCGGCATCGTCGCCGCGCCGGAGAACCACGAATTACGGGTGTACTGGAAGGGCCGCACGCCCAAGTCCATCGACACCCTCATCGGGAAACTCCGCGGCGACGTCCCGATCAGCGTCATCGGGGCCCGGCACTCGGCGCGTGAGCTGGCCAACGAGGCGGCCAAGGTCAGCCGCAAGATGCTCGACAGCGGCATCACCTCGGTCGCGCCCAACGCCGACGGCTCCGGCCTGACCATCACCGGCGCGAACGCCGTGGCGACCCGCAAGGCGGTCAAGGACGTGACCGTGCCGGTCAACGTCGAGACCGGCGTCACTCCCGCGCTGGCCACCCGGTGGAACGACTCCCCGCCGTGGTATGGCGGGGCCGCCTGGCGCAACGCCACCACCGGCGGCGGCTGCTCGACCGGTTTCGCGGTGTGGCACGGCGGCGTCACCAAGATGCTCTCGGCCGGCCACTGCGGCGCGATCGGCAACACCGCCACCGACCCCACCGGTGAGGTCATCGGCACGATCACGGAGGACAGCGACCCCAACGACGTCCTGCTCATCAACGGCCGCTCGGCGGGCCGCGTCTACAACAACCAGATCGGCAACGTCAGCAACGAGTTCAGCAACCCGGTCATCGGCACCTCCAGCAGCTACGTCGGCCTGTGGGTGTGCACGTCCGGCGCCTACACGGGCACCTCGTGCAGCATCCAGGTGCAGCAGACCGGCGTCACCATCAACGTCGGCTACCTGATCTTCAACACCGTCCGCGCCGAGCAGTCCGCCCACGCGATCGCCGTCGGCCAGGGCGACAGTGGCGGCCCGGTCGAGGTCATCAACGCCAGCAACACGGCGCAGGTGTACGCGGCCGGCACCAACACCGCCATCGACACGAGCACCTCGGTGCCGTGCACCGGCTACGTCACCAGCGGCCGGACCTGCGCCTGGCGCATGTACTACGCCCCGTGGAGCAACGCGGTTTCCTCGTTCGGCGTGTCCATCGTCCTGGGCTGAGCCATAGTGAACCCCCGGCGGGCCGGTGCGACGGGCACCGGCCCGCTGGGCACATGTGCGATGTAACCGCCCACGCCGGAGGTACGTCATGGCCCCGCCTGCTCGCCGCCACCCCAGGCCCGCCACCGTCACCGCAAACCCGCCCCGCCGCCGGCGCCCGGCGCCCGCCGTCCTCACCGCGGGCGTCGTGTGCTGTCTGGTCGTGGCCGTCCTGGCAGGCTGCGGGACGGTCGGCGGCGCAGGCGGTACGGAGCCGACCCCGGCCACCGGCCCCCCGGCCTCGCCGAACTCCGGGAAGTCCCCAGGCCAGGCGGAGCTCGACAGGTCGGCGACCCGGATCGACGAGTACCTGCGCACGAACTTCCCCGACCACTACGCGGGAATCGTCGTCGACCAGCCCCGGTCCACGATCATCGTCTACCGGCGCCGGTCCGCCGAACTGGACGCCGCCCTGCCCGCGCTCGCCGGCGGCCACGTGCGGGTGGAACCGCGCGACGCCCCGCACTCCGCCATGGACTTGCGCAAGCTCGCCGACCGCGTGCAGGCCGACATCGAGTACTGGAGCACGCAGGGTGTCACGATCACCTCGGTCGCCGTCCGCCCGGACGGCACTGCCGTCGAGGTCGGCACGCGCGAGCTCGCCCGCGCCCGCACGAATCTCCCGCAACGGTACGGCGCCGCGCCCCTGGACATCATCGAGTCGAACCCGACGCTGCTCACCCCTGGCTGATGGGAACCCGGACGTCGGGGAACGGGGCGATTTCTCCCGCAGCGGCACGTCCCGCCGCCGGCGGGGGCGCGTGGCTGGACCGGTCGCTGTCCCTCGACGAAGCCGCGGAATCGCCGGGCCGGTACTCCCGCGAGCTAGCCGGGCGTCCCGTCGCGCTCGCTTCGCCGGGCGAGGCGCTGGGCTTGCCCGTTGTGCACATCGCTTACCCACTCCCAGCCAGGCTTAGCCGATGGGCCGATCCGCGGGTCGCT
Source organism: Nonomuraea sp. NPDC000554 (assembly GCF_040300065.1). Classification (NCBI taxonomy): domain Bacteria; kingdom Bacillati; phylum Actinomycetota; class Actinomycetes; order Streptosporangiales; family Streptosporangiaceae; genus Nonomuraea; species Nonomuraea sp. NPDC000554. The sequence goes on from NZ_JBEPDC010000008.1 coordinate 190,859, forward strand.
GGGAGCGTGGGCGTCACGCAAGGCGTGCACGTACGCCCGATCCTGGTCGATCCGTGCGTGTACCTGATCAGCTCCGCCGATGGCCCCGTGGCCGGGGACGAGGACATCGACGTCGCCCGCCACGCCCTCGAGCAGCCGCAGCGCTGCGAGGTAGTCCTCGATCGGGTCAGCGGTGCCGTTCAAGTCGAGCATCGGAGTCAAGACATCAGAGAGCATGTCGCCGGCGACGAGAACCCCGCGTTCTTCGATGAACAGCGCCGCATGGCCCGGTGCATGCGCTTGATGCTCGATGATCCGGACTTGAGGGCCATCCCAGGGAATCTGCGCCGTCTCGGCGGGCAGGGCGGTGATGAGGCCGAGCAGGTCCAGCGGTACCTGCTCGGCGATGCCCGTCTCGAGCAGGTGGGCGGTGATGCGGGCCTTCGCACCCGGGTCGGACAGCTGATCCCGGACAGTGGCCGCGCAGCGGGCCGTGCCGTAGCGAGGGGCCGCGCCGAGCTGGGCGTGCCAGAGCAGGTGATCCCAGTGCGGATGCGTCGAGAAGCCTGCCACAACGGGCTGGCTCAATTCGCGAAGGTCGTTCGCGAGGCAGGCCATTTCGTGGTCCTGCACCCCGGGGTCGATGAGCAGCACGCCGGCGCGGCCTTGCACGACAACGGCGTTGCTCTGGCAGAACTCGCTCTCGTGGATCAGCACGCCCTCCGCGACCTGCTTCAGCACGGGCGGCTCCTTCCGCTTGTGGTTTGCAACCGCTTGTCGAGACGGTAGTACCGGGCGGTGGCAGATTGCAAGCAGTATGGGCGAAGCGTATGAGCCGCGGTCGGGGTGCCCGATCAACGCCGCCATCGAGGTGTTCGGCGATCGCTGGAGCCTGATCGTCCTCCGCGACCTGAACATACGCGACGAGATCGACTCTGCGAACTCCTCCACGAGTCTCCACATGCCGCTTGAGCTGCATGGATGCGGCTTTCGGCAGGCGCGGCCCACGCAGTTATAGCCTCTCACTTTTCCTATTGACACTCACTATGTCTAGTTATAGCCTCTAGCAATAGCAATTGGTTGTAACTAGACCGACTGGATCGGTCGGTGAACAGAGGAGAAGGATCATGTTCGGTACTCGCTCGACCACCTCGCGAACCCCTCGTCGCCGGACCAGCGCGCGTGCTGCCGCGCTCACGGTCCCGCTGGCTGTCGCCGGCGTCCTCGGCATCACCGCCGCGCCCGCCCAGGCCGCCACCCCCGATCACGGCACCGGCCCGGCCTCGCTGACCTGCCAAGGCAGAGGTGTCGACCCGGCCGCCAAGGCCCGCTACCGGGCCGAGATCTTCATCCAAGCACCGCTGCGCACGATCTGGCGCCTGCAGACCGACGTGGAAGGCTGGCCCTCCTGGCAGAAACCCGTCGCTCCCATGACCGTGAAGCGTCTGGACCCCGGCCCGCTGCGCAAGCTCTCACAGTTCCAGGCGACCATCCACCTACCCCCCAACCCCCCAGCCCCGCCCGGCACGGTGGTCATCACCTCCACCGTCCAGCAACTCCAGTACGGCAAGTGCATCCGCTGGACCGGACCCGCCGACGGCGCCGGATTCCATATCGACGGCACCCACGTCTGGAACTTCATCAAAGTCCCCGGCGGCGTCCTCGTCCGCACCGAAGAAAGCCACACCGGCCCCCAGGCCGACCCCAACTCGGACATGGGACTCGAAACCTGGCTCAGCGACCTCAAAACCGCCGCCGAAGCCAACCCCCGCGACTGACCGGACAACAACTGACCTAGACCCATCGGCTCAGCTCCGGACACGTCTATCCCGGCCTGGGCCCAGACCTGCCCCAGGACTGTCCGATGCGGCGATACACCAAGAAGAGCACCGACCTCCAACGGGACGGAGGGGGAGGTAATGCAGCAACAGCCCATCTCGACGAGCGCGCCGTCGATGTGAAGGGAAGAGCGTGCCGGCTAACGGTGGTCGCGACCCTCATGACAGAGACAGGGACTCGGACGAGGTGGAGGAACGACTCGCATCGTGGACAACCGTCGCGTCGAAACGCGGGCGTTGCGCCGACGCTCGTAGGCGCCGATCGCCGCGTGCTGCCGGGCGGGGCGACCTCAAGGCGGCAGACGAGAGCTTCACGGCCATCGACGATCCTGTTCGGCGCCCAGGATCGGCAGCGTGGTGCCTAGCCGGAAACACTGATCCGGCCGTCCTCGAGGTGGCCCATGATGCGGCGGTGAAAGGACGGGTCCTCGGCCACGGTCAGCCGCAGGTCGTACCAGCCTGACGTGGCGTCCCAGCAGAGGACTGTCCGTCCTCCGGGCGCGACCGCCGCGTTCTGCCGGCCGGCGCCGTACTCAAGCGCTTCGAGCGTGAACGACAACCAGGCAGGGCCCGGGTTGGCGATCGTCACCGTGAGCCGGTGCCCGTCACCGCGGGAGGACACCGCCACTGCGGCGGCCGCGCCCGCGTCCGACCCGGCGAATTCGCGCCGGAACCCGTTCGGGCCGGTGAGAACCAGCCGGTAGGCGCCGCTCTTGACGGGGACGGTGAGGGTCTGCGTGCCGAGCACGTCGTACTGACGCGGGAATTCGAACTCCCCGGCGTATGGGTAGAGGGCGAAATGGCTGCCCCGCTCCCCGACATCGGTCATGGTGAGGATCAGCCCGTCTCCTGCCAGGACGGCGGACGCCTCCGGCCGGTACGGCAGCGGCCGGGCCGGCCGGGTGCCGGGCTCCTGTGTGGCGAGCCGTCCCGCTGCGGGCGGTGTGGCAGGCCAGCGCACCCGGAACGGTGGCACGACTACCCCTGCACCGGCCTGCGGGCGGTCGGGTCCGACCGCCCCGGCATTCGCCCCCGTGGTGGGCGCGGGCGGGGTGAAGTCGAAGGCCGAGGTGAGGTCGCCGGCGACGCGGCGGCGCCACGGGGTGATGTTGGGCTCCGCGACGCCGAGCCAGCGTTCCACGAAACGGATCGTGGACGTGTGGTCGAACACCTCCGAGCAGACGTGCCCGCCGGCCGTCCACGGCGACACGATCGTCATCGGCACCCGGTAGCCGAGCCCGATCGGCAGCCCGTCGATGAACTCATCCTCGGTGCCCTCCGGCGGCAGCGGCGGCGGCACATGGTCGTAGAAGCCGTCGTTCTCGTCGAAGGTGAGGAAGAGCGCGGTCCGCTCCCACACCGAGGGGTGTGAGGCGAGCGCGTCCAGGATGTCGTAGACGAGGTCGGCGCTGTGGGCCGGGCTGGACGGGTCCGGATGCTCGGAGTACGCCTCCGGCGCGACGATGTAGGAGACCTGTGGAAGCCGTCCCCCGGCCACGTCCGCGCGGAACGACGCGGCGAGCCGTCCCGGCTCGACCCTGGACAGCCCTCGCTCGTAGGCGTCGAGGTCGGCGGGGGACAGCTCCGCCACCCCCCTCAGCAACGCCGCGAGCATCTCCTCCCGCCCGGCCACGGGGAGCCTGGCGAGCGAGGCGTAGAAGGAGTGCAGGCTCCGGTGGGGTGTGTGCGCCAGCGCCCTGCGCGCGACCTTCTTGAAGGAGACGAAGTAGTCGAGCGAGTTGCACTGGTAGTTGTCCCACTCCTGGTAGACCCGCCAGGTACGGCCCGCCGCCGTCAGCCTCTCCGGGTAGGACGTGTGGGTGTAACCGGGGTGTGTGTCCTCCTCGCAGGCGTCGTTGCCGGTGGTGCGCCGCCCTGACGGCTCGACCCCCGCGGTCCCGGACCAGTGGTAGAGCCGGTTGGGGTTCGTCGGCCCGAACATGGAGCAGTGGTAGGCGTCGCACAGGGTGAAGGCGTCGGCCAGCTCGAACTGGAACGGCAGGTCGCGGCGGTCGAAGTGGACCATCGCGCCGGGCCCCTTGGCCGCGATCCAGCCGTCGTGCCAGCCGCCGCCCCGGGTCCGCTGCCCCGTGTCCCACTCGTGGTCGACGCCCTCCACGTACTGGAGGTCACCCTCGGTCAGGTCCCGGCCGCCGGCCCCGGCGCGCACCGGGTAGGGCAGCACTCCGGACTGGTCGAACACCGTCCGGCCGTCCGGCAGCGTGATGGCGTTGCGGTCGCCGAACCCGCGCACTCCACGCAGTGTCCCGAAATAGTGGTCGAAGGAGCGGTTCTCCTGCATGAAGAACACGACGTGCTGGAGGGAGCCGAGCCCGCCGGGCGGTGCCGGCCGAGCCAGCACCGCCCGCAGGGAGGGGGGAAGAGCGGACAAGGGACTGCGGCCTTTCAGAGTTTCCGGCAGTAGAGGGCGTCAGGGGTGCCGTTGCGGCCGACACTGTAGGAGAACGCGATCCCGGCGGCGTACTCGTCGGACGCGCACTGCGCCTTGTAGTAGCCGGAGGCGTAGTCGCCACCCTCGCCAGAGGCGGGACGGCTGTCGCCCCGGTCGTCCCAGAGGGTCCGTCCGGCGCCGGCGAGCGGGACCCGCCCGGGAGCGCAGAGGACCGCCGACACCTTGTCGCCGCGCAGGCTGTAGCCGATCATGAACTGGCCGGTGGGGCACTGGTACTTGGTGAACCCCGTCGCCCAGTCAGTGGTGACGTTCTCGGTGGTCACCACGGTTGCCGGGCCGGAGGCCCACAGGTTCGCCACCGTGGCGTCGGTGCACAGGCCGCCCTGTCCCTTCTGGCTGATGCCGACCAGGCGCTGGTCGTCGGGGCAGGACAGTTTGTGCGCGCCGGAGTCCCAGTCGCCCTGGGCGCGCATCCGCGCGGACTGGTTCGCGTCGCCGTGGATGGCCTGCAGCATGGACCAGGCGCGGACAGGGTCGACCTGCCCGGTGCGCCCGGTCGCGGCGATCAGGCGACGCCAGTGCGGGCCGCGCCAGTCGTCGGTGTCGAGCACGCTGCGCAGCCCGCCGTTGGCGGCGTAGCGGACCAGGCCCCAGGTGTTGCCTTGGTCGTTGTCCTGGAAGCCGACCATCGGCCAGTACGCGAAGTCCACGTCGTTGTCGATGAGGAAGTCGACCATGTTGGCGAACCAGGCCTTGTCCTGGTCGGTGGCGGACTTGCCGACGCCGAACTCGCTGACCCACACGGGGGCGGTGAAATGCCGGTCCGGGGTGGTCGCCACGTAGGTGGCGGTGTCGCGCATGACCGCGAACAGGTCGGAGCGGCTCAGGTCGCGGTAGCGGGGGTCGTGGGTCTCGCCGAGGCCGTCGGCGCCGGTGTGCTGCGGGCCGGTGTAGCCGTAGAAGTGCGCGGCGTAGACCAGTTTGTGCGAGCGGACGAGAGTCTGCGAGAGGGTCGCGACCGGTTTGAGCAGCGGCCTGTCGTGCCAGAACCCGTCGACCGGGATGCCGGACCAGTTGATCCCCTCGATCATGATGAGCAGGTCCGGGTTGGCCTCGGTGAGGATGCGGTCGCCCGCCTGCTGGGCGGCGGCGGCCCAGTCATGGCTGTCTCCCATGCCCCAGTTGGGGTTGTCCCAGGTGTCCCTGCGCACCTCGTTACGCAGGTCGGCGCCGACGACCCGGTGGTTGGCCCGGTATCGCCTGGCCATGAACACCCAGTCGTCCAGCCACTTCTGCGTGGACTGGCTGCTGTTCCACCGTTCGTTGCCGTCGACGCCGCAGCACCAGCGGGTGGTGGTCGTGTGGTTGTTGAGGATGACGGCGAACCCGTCGGTGGTGAGCGCCTCGACGACCTTGTCGTAGACCTGGAGCGGGGTGAGGCCGCGCAGCTGCGGGTTGGCCGCCACGCCCGCGTCGGTGACGGGCCGCGCGTCGGTGATCATCGCGTTGGAGAACGGCAGCCGGACGCTGTTGACGCCGAGCGCGCGGAAGTCCGCGATCAGCTTGCTCATCGGGACGCGGTCCAGGCCGAGCGGGACCCGGTGGGAGGTCTCCGACGCGTAGTTGTTGGCGGGGTCCTCGTCGTCGCCGCTGCCGGTCCAGGTGCCGCTGGCGCCGTGCCAGTTGCCGGACTGCAGCTTGAACCGTCTTCCGGTGGCGTCCACGATGTAGCGGCCCCGGGTGCTGAGCGGTCCCTCCCAGGACGCGGCGAGGGGGGTCGGCTCGGCGGCGGACGCGGGCGCAGGGACCGCGGCCAGGCCGCTGAGAGCGGTGGCGAGGACGGCTAACAGTGCTCTGATTCTCACAGGAACACCTCGGGTGGGGGAGTCAGTGGTGGTGGGTGCTGTCGGGCTGATGGATGTCCGCGGGGTGTTCGAAGCCCGGCATCAGGCGGACCTGGTCCGCAATCTGCGCGCTCGTCCACAGTGCGAAGACCCTTCGCTGCTCGGCGTGGACGAGCGCGTCTCGGATCGCCCACAAGGCGGAGGCGTCGTCGGCGGCCTGGATGTCACCGAGTTCGAACCAGTGGTCGGGTGATGGGCTGATCTTGTCGTTGGTCTGTCCGGCGAAGACTGCTTCGGCGATCTGGGGTGGGACCTCGTTCGCGGCGAGCAGGTAGGGCTTGCCGTTGTTGATCTGCTGGCCGCGGTGCCTGTGGACGACCCAGCGTCGCGGAACATACGCCCCGGATCCGTGCAGCTGGTCGCGGTAGTCGTGCACGGCCGCGTCGGAGACGGTGACGTCGGCGGTCACCAGGTCGTACGTCGCCCAGGCCAGCGGGGACGTGGCGAGGACGGCCGCCAGCACGCTTCCCAGGTCGATGCGTGCAGACGGGGGCAGGCGACGGGGTGCGTCGGGCGGGGCTGACAGCCCGTGGCGTCGGGCCTCGTCGTGCAGCAGACGCTCTGTGACCAGGACCTGCGCGGTCCACCGCCGCAGCTGGCGGCCTTCGGCTGTGGCGGGCGCGGGGAGCAGGGCGGCACGCGGGCCGCGTCGCAGCTCGGCCACCCGCGCGTCGACGTCGTCGGCCGTGATCACGCCGGTTCCGACGTGGGCCGCGATCTCCTGACTTCCGGCGTGATGTCCGCCGTGCCGGTGGTGCTGGTCGGCCGCGGTCACGGCTTCGTCTCGATGACGATCTCGGCGGCCGGCGAGTAGTTCACCTGGCCGAACCACATCGTCTTGAGGACGAGCCACCATCGCCCGCCGCGGGCGTCGCCAGGGGCTGCGACGTCGATCCGGACCTCGCTGTGGCCCAGCGCGGGAATGACGAACTCCTGGATGGCGGGCGTGACCGCCGACCAGGTGCCCCACGGGCTGATGGCCTGGCACTCGCCGCGGATCTCGAACGAGGCATCGTTGTGCAGGGTCGCGGACAGCGAGGCCCGGCCGCCTGCGGCGACCGTCAGACTCTCTTCATTCAGCTCGATCCGGAGCCGGTCGCGGTTCGACGGCGAGGGTTCGCCGTGGCCGTCCACGAACACGACGTCCTCGTAGGTCTGCCCGTCGTATGCGAGCAGCGCCCGGATCGGGTGCGGGCCAGGTCCGGCGTCGTTCTTGGGCGGCGTTACGGTGATGTCGATCCCGGTCCAGCCGCCGGGCTCGAGCCAGCATGGGCGGTCGGACGGATCGACCTGCCAGCCCTCGGGCGCGATCAACTGAAGCCGCGCCTCGACCGCGCGATCCATGACGTCCGAGGCGACCGTGACTCGCAAGGCGGCGTTGCCCGTGGCCGTCAGGTGGACGCTTACCGGTTGGTTGCCCAGCGGTGCCGGGCCCTTGTTGTGCAGCCAGTATCGGCTGTAGACCGGCTGGACGCTTTCCGCCGCGTGGCCGAGTGAGGTGCGGACACCGTGTGCCGGTGCCGCAGACGGGACCATCAGCAGCGTCTCGACGGCGTTGGCGCCGATCGTGGTCGATACGGATGTTCCCGGCTCGATGCCGAGATCGGTTCCCTGAGCTTCGTTGAGGTCGCTGCGTGACGCCGACCGCACAGGGACCGGGAGGTCGATCCGCAGTTCGGTGTCCCGGCCATGCGCTTCGTACACCCGCGCCACGATGCCGGAGGCCGGATCGGAGCCGTCCGCCCGGCCGGTGGCCAGCGGGTTGCCTGCGGCTTTGAGCGCGGTGAGGACGACCGTGGACGGCTCGACGCTGAGCAGCGACCCGGTGCCGGCGAGTTCTCCCCGATGGTCGCCGGTCGAGACCACGGCGGTCAGCGGGTGGTTGTAGTCGTGGGCGCGGGCGACGATGCCGGTGCGGCGCCAGTCGCCGGGTCCGGTGACGAGGGCGTACTCGAAGGAGTGAGTCCAGTGCTGGAGCTGGAAGCCGCTGCCATCAGGCGCGGTGCGTTGGGGCGGGTCGATCCAGACTCCTGACGGCCAGCCGGTGCACGAGCGCATGAGTGAGAGGTGGAGGCGGCCGGTGACGTCGACGGCGAAGCCGGGGATTCCCCGGTTGAGGAGGGCGACCGTACGGTCCTCGAACGCCGGGTTTCCGGACAGGGCCGCGGGCTGGCGGACGTCTATGCGCGCGTCGCGCAGTCCTGCGATGACGTGGGCGATGGCGTCAGGAAGGTCGGTCCCGTCGATGATGAGGACGGGCAGGTCCAGAGTGCCAGTGAGGTCCGCCCCGGGAATCCAGGCCTCGGTGAGGGGCTTGCTCGCGGGGACCCAGACCAGGGCGCGGCCCGTGGTGTCGAGCTGCCGGCGCAGTTCTTCCGCGTAGGCCGGGTCTGCCTGGGCCAGGACCGTGGCGGTGAAGGAGTTGGTGCCGGGGCCGCCGACGCTGATGCGTACGTCCGGCAGGTTAGAGTCGAAGGACAGCGCGCCGTAGCGGTAGCCGTCGGCCACCGAGCAGGTCGAGGTGACGCCGGATCGCACGAGCGCGACGCTCAGGTCCCTGACGAGGCCTGTCGCCGCGGCCTCGTCCGCGGCCACGATCTCGGCGATGCCGATGGCGCGGGTGCCGACGAGCGTCTCGTCGAGCAGCCGTATCTGGGCGGTGCTGCTGAGCCCGAACCACTGGTACGCCGGGTTGTCCAGCGTCCACGGCTGTGCGGCGCTGTCCACGTCCGGATGAGCGAATCCCCGCCCGATCACGGCGTCGGCCACCTCGGACACCGGCAGCCCGCCCTCGACCGGCATCGGCCATCGCAGGCGGATCAGTTCGTCGCTTCCGGTGTAGTCGTCGAGGTGAGTCTCGCAGTCGAGCCGGTCCAGCCCTCGCCACAGCGTCAGCCGCTGGGTGAACCTGACCGTCCCGACCGAGCCTCGAACGGTGACCCGCTGGCCGACCGCGCAGTCCTCGACCAGAACCTCGTCCGCCGGCCGCGTTGCCGATCCCACGCTGTGCCCGGTCGGCAGCAGGTGCCAGGGCCCCTCGCGGAAGACCGGGTGCTCGGAGTACTCGTCGTAGGCCACGATCTCGTTGCCGACGCCGCCTGGCGCGATCAGCTGCCGCCCGCTGGCCAGCTCGACCAGGCTTTCGACGGCCCCTCCCAACGCGGGTGAGACCCGCAGTTCGCAGAACTCGTTGGCGATCGTCGTGGACTGCCGCGGCACCCACGCGGAAGGCTCACCGTCCTGCGTCAGACGATACGTACGGCAGCCGAGCGCCGGGACTGACTCGGCGAGGAACGTCACCGCGACCGTCTGATCCGCACCCGGCTCGCACACCACGGGAATCGACCGTCCGCCTTCGTCCGCAATCCCGGCGAAGGGCGCGGAGACGGTGCAGCGTACGAGGTCGTCCCGCGCCCACGAGCTGGGGTTGAAGACGGTCACCGCCGCACCCTCACCGGAGGTGTCGACCAGGCCCACGAGGTGTTCCAACGCGCGGTCGTGCACCGCGGAAGCCAGATCCCATGCCTCGCGCCACCCGGACAGCAGGTCGATGTACACCTGATCGGACTCCGATCCGGTGATCGCGTCGTGATGCGCTCCGTAGACCAGCTGGCGCCAGGCCTTGTCCAGCGCGGCGTCCGGGTAGGCGGCGTCGCCGAGCAGGCAGGCGAGGGTGGCGAACTTCTCGGCGTCGACGAGCTTGTTCTCCGTGGCGCGCTGGGCGAGTTTCGTGTCGATGTAGGACACGTCTTTGCCGGTGTAGATGGGGTTCATGTCCCGGGTCTGCGGCGACAATCTTCGCCCCGACGCCTCCAGCTCAGCGCGTACCGCGGCGAAGAAGTCCCGGGGCAGGGCACAGATGAACCGGGGCCACACGTACCGCGCATTCCAGTCCCGGTGGATCGCGGTCGCCCACTTGTTGGGCGGGGTGTAGTCCGTACCGACAGGCAGCAGCGTGTTACGGGTCGCGGACACCTTCTTCATCTGCTGGAACAGGCGCAGGACGGCGGCTTCGGCCTCCTCGAGCGTCGAGCAGGAGTCCATCCACCAGCCGGCGCTGTAATGCGCGGCCATGTAATGCGTGAGCAGCGCATCCCCGCTGGGCGAGACCCAGTCGAACTCGCTCGCGAACTGCATGCCGTCGAGTTCCGCCTGAGGAGCCTCGTGCGAGCCGAGCGTCATGTTCGGCCCCCACTGATGGAACGGCCCCCGAGCCCAGGAACTCGACGTCAGACCGGCCGCGGCCATCAGCCCGGGGAACTGCGGATCGTGCCCGAACGCGTCCAGTTGCCAAGCCGTGGCCGGATCGCCGCCGACGACGTCCTTCTGGAACCCGATCCCGTACACGGCATTGCGAATGGTGCTCTCGGCCCCGGTCAGGTTGGTGGACGGCTCGTTGTACATCCCGCCCATCAGCTCCAGCCGGCCCTCGGCGAGCAGGGCGCGGATCGTGGCGCGGTCCTCGGGATAGGCGTCCCAATAGGGCTTGAGGTAGTCGACCTCGGCCAGGACGAAGCAGTAGTCGGCGTCGCGCCTGGCCAGGTCCAGGTGCGCCTGTACCAGCTCGAAGCCGGTGTGCTGGGAGTTGCCCCGCGACTCCTGGTCCCACGTGGCCGTGTACCCGGCCTGGGTGTTCCACCACACCGGGTCGTAGTGGAAGTGCGAGACCATGAACATCGTCCAGCCCTTCTCGGCCACGGTCATCGCGGCATCGCGGCTGACGCGCTCGTCGCCGGCCACGACCTCCACCGAGACGGTGACCTCGGCGCCCTCGGGCTCTTGACACTCGACAGGAACCTCGAACGGCCCCGAGTCGCCCAAGGCGGTCAACGTGCCGGTGGCCGCGCCCCGTACCGAGATCTCGACGGATACTCCATGCCGGACGCCGGAGACCGAGACCCGCAGAACCTGGAGCGGATGGTCCCGCGATCCGACGAACAGGTCGGTGCTCTGGATCGAGTCGATGTGAAGCGTCAACGCGATGGCTCTTTTCGGGGAGTGGCGGAGGCAGCCGAGTGTAGGTTCGCGCGGCGTCGAGATTCAATACTTGACTAAGTTATTGATTGCCTCCTAGGTTTCACCCGTGTTACAAGAACCGACAGCCAAGACGCTGGCGGCGACGCCCGCCGCGTCCGCCGTCCTGGCCCTCCTCCTCACAGAAGGCCCGCTCAGCCGGGTGGAGATGGCGCGCCGCCTCGACCTGTCGTCGACCGCCGTCACCAAGGCCGCGCGGCCGCTCCTCGACGCCGGGTACCTGCACGAGCTCGCCTCCGAGCGCACTGCTCCGGGGTCAGGCCGTCCGGTCAGTCCCCTGGCCGTCACCGCTGAGCGTGAGTACTTCGTCGGCGTGAAGGTCACCACCGACGACCTCGTCGACGAGATCGTCGGAGTCCTCTGCGACCTTCAGGCTCAGGTTCGGGTGTCCGTACGGCGTCCGCTGCCCGACCGCAGCCCCGAAGCGGTGGTCGTCGAACTGGCGGCCCTGGTTGACGAGCTGCTGGACGCAGGGTCTGACTACCGCGCGCGGACCAGGAATCTCGGCATCGCCATCTCGGGGGACGTGGACAGAGCCCGGGGGCTGGTCCGGTTGTCGGCCAGGTTCGGCTGGCGCGACGTCCCGATCGGACAGCTCGCCGCCGAGGCGACCGGGCTCAGCGTCGCCGTCGAGAACGACGTCAAGGCGCTCACCGTCGCCGAGCACTGGTTCGGCGAAGGGGTGGGGACCGACTCGTTCGCCCTCGTCACCGTCGGGGCCGGCATCGGCTGCGGCATCGTCGTCGACGGCCGTCTCCTCACCGGGGGCTTCGGCGTGGCTGGGGAGATCGGGCACATCTGCGTCGATCCGGACGGCGCACCCTGCCGCTGCGGCAATCAGGGCTGCGTCGAGACCGTCGCCACCACCGGGGCGATACTGGCGGCGGCGCGGGCCGCGTCCGGTGAGGCCGACATGACCTTCGGACGCGCCGTGGAGCGGGCTCGGGCGGGCGACGAGGCGGTGAAGGAGGTCTTCGCCAAGGCGGGCACCGCCATCGGGCTCGCGGTGGCGGCGATGGTCAACATCGCCGGCCCCGAGCGGATCGTGGTCTCCGGCGAAGGGCTCGACACCTACGACCTGTTCGAGGAGCGCATCTGGGCGTCGTTCGCGGCACACGCTTTCGGAGCCGCCGTTCAGGCTCCGGTCTTCATCCGTCCGCTCCCGTTCGAGGAGTGGGCCCGCGGCGCCGCCGCGGTCAGCCTCAGGGCCCTGTTCCCACAGGTCCGCACCCACCACGCGCGCGCCGTGACCCACCGCGCGTAAGCCGAACGGCCCTGACCGGTGTCCTCTACTGCCTGCAAGCAATCTCCGGAAGACACCGGCTGGGCGAGCCATTTCCTCCGCGCCCGATTCCCCCCATTCGAAGAAAGGACGCGAAATGAGCACACGCAACACACATCTTAGCCGACGAGGATTCCTCGGAGGCTCGCTGCTGTTCGTCGCCGGCGCCGTCACCGCGTGCAGCAGCAACCCGATGGGCGGCACCGCCACCAGCGCCGCGAAGACCACCCTGAACGTCTGGTACCACGCCTACGGCGAGGCCGGGACGCAGCAGGCCGTGACCCGCTACGCCACCGCCTTCACCAAGGCCAACCCTGACATCGCCGTCAAGGTCACCTGGATTCCCGGCGACTACGGGACGAAGCTGAACTCGACGCTGCTGACCGCCGACGCGCCCGACGTGTTCGAGGTCGGCGACTTCAACACCGGACTGATCCAGAGTGGCCAGATCGCCGCGCTCGACGACCTGTACGGCGACACCAAGTCGGACTACAGCACCACCAACCTCGACTACCTCAGCGCCGGCGGCAAGATCTACGGCATCAAGCAGGTCGACGACGTCATGATGCTCTACTACCGCAAGAGCGTCCTGGACAAGGCCGGCATCAAGGTTCCGACCACCCTCGCCGAACTCGCCGACGCGGCCAAGGAACTCACGACCAAGGACGCCAAGGGCCTGTTCGTCGGCAACGACGGCGTCGGCAACGCACCCGCCAACGCGATCTGGTCCAACGGCGGCGAACTGATCGCCGACGGCAAGGCCGCCTTCGCCTCTCCGCAGGCCATCGAGGCTGTGACCGCCGCCAAGCGGCTGCACGACGACAAGTCGCTGCTGCTCGGCTTCACCACCGACTGGTGGGACGCCGCGGCCCTGACCCAGAACGCCGCCGCGATGCAGTGGGGCGGCCTGTGGTCGATGCCGGACATCCAGAAGGCGCTCGGCGACGACTTCGGCGTGGCCCCGTGGCCCGCCCTGAAGGCCGGCGGCAATCCGGTGGTCCGCATCGGCGGCTGGGCCAGCCTGGTCAACGCGAAGGGCAAGAACGTCGAGGCCGCGAAGAAGTACGTGCAGTGGCTGTGGATCTCGCAGACCGACCTGCAGAAGGACTTCAACGAGAGCTACGGCCTCCACGTCCCGCCGCGCAAGACCGTCGCAGCCACGGCCGACAAGCTACAGGCCGGTAGTGCCAAGGACGCCGTGGACCTGGCCGCCAAGTACGGCAAGTCGAACCCGAACACCTGGTCCAGCGCGGTCAGCAGCGTGTTCGACGCCGCGGCCGCCAAGGCGATGACCGGGCAGGGTGACGTCGCGGCTCTGCTGACCGCCGCTGCCGCGAAGGCCCAGCCCGAGATCGACAAGCAGAAGGTCTGATGGACACGGCACCGAAGGCGACGCTGCCGCCGACGGGCTCAGGGAGTCCCGCGACCCGGTCGCGGGGCACCGCCTCGACGACGGCCCGACGCAGGCGCATCGACTGGCGGGCCGTGGGCGTCTTCGCCCTGATGACCGCCCCGGTCCTGCTCGGGATCGGGATCTTCAAGTACTTCGCCATCGTCTGGAGCTTCCTGCTCAGCTTCTCCAAGGCGGACCGGACGATCTCCCTGGGCGACTGGGTCGGGTTCGCCAACTACTCCCAACTCCTCGGCGACCCCGACTTCCGGAAATCCATCACCCAGATCCTGCTGTTCACCCTGTTCATCGTGCCGGTGACGTTCGCCGCCTCGCTCGGCCTGGCCCTGCTGGTCCACCGCATCCGGCGGGGCAGAGCCCTGTTCAGGACCAGCTTCCTGATCCCGGCGGCGGTGTCGTATGTGGCGGCGTCGCTGCTGTGGAAGATGTCCCTGTTCAACGGCCTTCCAGGCGGCGTCGCCAACACGATCGGCGACTGGTTCGGCATGAGCGCGACACCGTGGCTCCAGACGCAGAGCCCGCCGCTGTACTGGGTCGTGATCGTCACCCTACGGCTGTGGCTCCAGGTTGGATTCTTCATGATCCTCTTCCTGGCCGGACTCCAGGGCGTCCCCCGCGAGGTCTACGAGGCGGCCTCACTCGACGGCGCGAGCGGCTGGCGCCTCTTTCGCCGGATCACGCTGCCGATGCTGCGCAACACCTCGGTCGCGGTCCTCATGCTGCTGTTCATCGCCGCGTTCCAGGCGTTCGACGAGTTCTACAACCTGTTCATCGGAGGGGGAGGGGCGACCAGCGGCGCCGCGACAGCCGTCCGACCACCCCTGGTCTACCTCTACGACGTGGCGATGCAGGCCCAGAACTACGGCCTCGGATCGGCGGGCGCATTCGTGCTCACCGGCCTCATCGTGGCCGTGACGTTGATCCAGGGCCGCATCACCGGCTTCGGCAAGAGCGAGGAGTGACCACCGTGCACCCACTGACCCGCACCCTGCGGGTAACGGCCCGCAGCGCGCTCATCGGCGTGGTCACCCTGATCTTCCTGACGCCGTTCTACCTCATGCTCCGCAACTCCCTGATGGACTCCCGGGAGATCACGTCACCACACTGGGTATGGTGGCCGTCCTCCATGCACTGGGACAACTTCACCTCCCTGTTCACCGACCCGAGTGTGCCGATGGCAGACGGCCTGAGAAACTCACTGATCGTCGCGGCGATCACCGCGCCGCTCTCGACGCTGTTCGCCTCGGCGGCCGGATACGCCTTCGCGCGGCTTCCTGTGCCAGGGCGCGGATTCCTGCTGGCGTTCGTCGTCGGCACCCTCATGATTCCGGGCTCGGCGACATTCGTTCCGACGTTCGTCGTCGTAGGGTCACTCGGCGGGGTGAACACGTTGTGGGGCATCATCGTGCCCGGCCTGTTCAACCCCTTCGCGGTACTGCTGTTCCGCAACTTCTACCTGCGCTTCCCCAGAGAACTTGAAGAAGCCGGCCGCCTGGACGGCCTCGGCTGGTTCGGGCTCTACCGGCGGATCGCGCTTCCCAGCTCCGCCGCGATGCTGGCCTCGCTCGGAGCGCTGGCGTTCATCGACAGCTGGAACGCCTTCCTGTGGCCGCTGGTCATCGGACAGGACCCAGGGTCGTGGACGGCACAGATCACGCTGTCGAACTTCCTCACCGCCCAGACCATCAACCTTCCGGGACTGTTCGCCGGAGCCGTCCTGACCATCGCGCCGCTCGTCGTCATGTTCCTCGTCGCACAGCGCTACATCGTCGAAGGCATCGCCACCAGCGGCCTCAAGGGTTAGAACGATCACTCGGAAGTGGAACGACCAGGGCGGGTCAGTCTGATCTGGACGGCCCCCCAAGAACTCGAAGCAACCATGCGAGGAGCACCACAGGCATGCCTGGACTGGACATCGTCGAGGACGGATTCCGCCTCGACGGCGAGCCGTTCCGCATCATCTCCGGCGGGATCCACTACTTCCGGATCCACCCCGACCAGTGGGCCGACCGGCTGCGCAAAGCGCGCCTGATGGGGCTGAACACGGTCGAGACCTACGTCCCATGGAACCTGCACGCGCCCCGGCGCGGCGAATTCCGCACAGACGGAATCCTCGACCTGACTCGCTTCCTGGAACTGGCTGCGGCGGAGGGGCTGAGAGTCCTCGTCCGCCCCGGCCCGTACATCTGCGCCGAGTGGGAAGGCGGCGGCCTGCCGTCATGGCTGCTGGCGCACGAGGGAATCGCGATGCGCAGCTGCGATCCCGTCTTCCTCGCGGCTGTCGAAGAGTACTTCGACGCCCTGCTGCCACTGATCTCGCCGTACTTCGGCAGCCGTGGCGGTCCGGTGCTGGCCGTACAGGTGGAGAACGAATACGGCGCCTACGGTTCCGACACCGATTACCTGAAGCACATCGCGAAGCTGCTGCGCGACGGCGGCGTCGACGTCCCTCTGTTCACCTGCGATCAGCCCGCTGATCTGGCGCGCGGCGGTCTGGACGGCGTGTTGCGCACCGTCAACTTCGGCAGCCGCGTGGACGCCGGCCTGGCCGCACTGCGCGAGATCCAGCCGACGGGACCGCTGATGTGCTCGGAGTTCTGGATCGGCTGGTTCGACCGCTGGGGTGCGGTACACAAGGGCCGCAGTACCCAGGACGCCGCAGCCGACCTCGACCGCCTCCTCGCGGCCGGCGCGTCGGTGAACATCTACATGTTCCACGGCGGGACCAACTTCGGATTCACCAACGGCGCCAACGACAAAGGCACGTATCGGCCGACGGTCACGTCGTACGACTACGACGCGCCGCTGGACGAGGCGGGCGATCCGGCCGCCAAGTATGCGGCGTTCCGTGAGGTGATCGCTCGCCACGCGCCGGTGCCGGACGAGCCGATTCCCGCGTCGGGCCGCAAGCTCGCTCCGGTCCGGGTTTCGCTGACGGAGTCCGCCGGATTGTTCGAGCTCGCGGAGCTCTTCGGGCCCGGCGTCGGGGCGTCCCGGCCGCTGTCGATGGAGGAGATCGGCCAGGCGGTCGGCTTCGTGCTCTACCGAGCCACGCTGCCTGACGCGGGTCCGGCCGTGCTGCGCGTCGAGGACGTACGGGATCGCGCCCAGGTGTTCATCGACGGCCAACCAGTCGGCGTGCTGGAGCGCGAGAACCACGAGCACGCGATGTCGTTCGTCGCACCGCGGGCAGGGGCCGTACTGGAGCTGCTGGTCGAGAACCTGGGACGGGTGAACTACGGTCAGGGAATCCACGATCGCAAGGGTCTGATCGGTGACGTCACCGTCAACGGCGCGGCCCTGGACACCTGGATCACGACCGCGCTTCCGCTCGACGAGAGCGGCTGGGAATCAGGTCTGCGATTCTCCGCGTCGGCGGCTCGGGTCGGCCCCGCATTCCACCGGGGCGAGTTCGAGATCGACGAACCCGCGGACGCGTTCCTGGCGACCGACGGCTGGACCAAGGGCCACGTCTGGATCAACGGCTTCGCCCTCGGACGGTACTGGTCGCGCGGACCGCAGGGGACGCTGTACGTCCCCGCGCCGGTGCTGCGTTCCGGGCGCAACGAGCTCGTCGTGCTGGAGCTGCACGGCTCGGCGACGGACGCCGTCGAACTGCGCGGTTCGTCGGATCTGGGCATCACCGAGGAGTAAGGGGAGTCCTGTGCCGCAGACGCCACCGAGCCTGGACACGCTCGCGAGCGAATGGCTGCCGCGTCGGGGAGTGGCTCACCTCCCCGCGACCAGCAACTTCTGGGGCGGGGTCGGAGCTGCGGACAACGTGCTTGCGGTCCGCAACCTCACTCTCGCGCCGTATCTGGACGACGGCGGCGACTGGTGCGCGTTGGCCGTGGACGGCGTTCCCATCCCGGCCGACGAGTACCGGTGGTCCGCCTACGAGATCACGCGCAGGGCCATCACGCCGACCGGCGTCGAGATCCTGACCTCGGCCCGGCTCGCCTTCGAAGCCGATCGCCTGCTGCTCCGGTTCACGGCGGCGAACCCCGCAACGGCACCGGCGGCGGCCACCGTGTCGGTCGGCCTCGATCCGCGGATCGCCAAAGCGACCACCGGGTGGGACTGGGACCCGCCGCGCCCCGACGGCCACGTCTTCACGGCCCGGCTCGCCGGTCCGAACCTGGTGATCTCCGACGGGAGCAGCCCGGCGGTGACCGTGCTGGCGCTCACTCCCGCGCCCTCCCTCCTCACTGCGGCGCGGGCCGGCAGTACCGCCGAATGGCAGGTCGAGCCGGGGCGGACCGTGACGATCGACATCGTCGTGGCGTTCGGCGAAACCTCGACCGGCGGCCCGCTGACGTCCGTATCCGACGGCGCCGGCGTCCTGGCCGACGCCGACGCCACCGCCGGATCGTTCCAGCAGGCGTTCGACGCCGTCCACGCAGGGTGGGAGAAGCGTTGGCAGGACGCCTTCACCCCCGGCAACACCCACTACTCGGGATCCCTGCCGGTCCTGACCACTGACGACGACGCCGTCAGCCGGCTGTACTACATGAGCGTCCTGTCCGTCCTGGCCTGCGAGCGCACCAATCTCGGCGCTGACTTCAACGACGTCCTGGGGCGGGCGCCGGGCGGCTTCACCGGCTTCGACCGCGTCTACGTCACCGGTGCTCCCGAGTGGGCGAACACGGTCACCTACTTCTGGGACACCTCCTACTGCTCAGTCGTCCTAGCCCTGCTCGATCCCACCGTGATGAAAGCCCAGACCATGTACTGGCTCACCCGGGGGATCCACGACGGATACGCCGTGGACTGCGTCCAGGGCGGACTGGTCGGCCCGTGGTACAGCGCCAACGACCTCACTGTCTTCACGACGATCCTCAACTACGTCAACTACAGCGGCGACCGCTCCGCGCTGGACGCCACAATCGTCGCCGACGGAGAGAGCAGCACCGTCCTGCACCAGCTGAAGGCCATCGCCACGCACTGGCGGAAGCTGGTGCGGACGGGACAGTCCCTGGCCGACTACGGAGCGGACCACAACCTTCTGGAAGTCCTGCCGAACTACGTCAACCAGGTGCCGTCGTTCAACGCGGCCAACGTGTGGATGTTGCGGGAAGCCGCGGACCTGTGCGGCCGGGCCGGCGAACCCGAGGCCGCGGACGTCCTCACCGGCGAGGCGGACGCCCTCCTCGCCGACGTCCTCGAGCTCTACGACAGCCGGAACGGCGGGGTGTGGAGTTGCCGGCACGCAGACGGCACCCTCGTGCCGGTGCGGACCGTCGTGGACTTCGTGATCGCGGGGAATCTGCTCGCCCCGTCGCTGACCGTCGAGCAGAAGACCGCCATGAAGGACTTCGTGGCCACCGAACTCCTGGCCGGGGACTGGATGCGCGCGCTGTCCCGCGACGACGCCCTGGCGCCGGTCGACCGTGCGGACCACGGCACCGAGGGCGCGTTCGATTCCTGGCCCGCGCTGACCGCCCAGACCTTCGCGCGCTTCGGCGACTATCCCGCTTTCCTCGCGCTGCTGCGGAGATTCTCCGGTGTGACCCGCCGGGGTCCCTTCGGTCAGGCCCACCAACTCCAGGCCCACCGACTCCAGGCTCAGCAGCTCCGGGCCGGCGATGGAACGCCTGACGACAGCTCCTCCGCCGTCCTGGCATCACCTGACAGCCTGCAGGTCTTCAACAACCTGTGCGGCGGCAAGTTCGCCGACGTCGTCATCAGTGATCTGTTCGGCTACGCTCCGGACGGCGCCGGCCCGCACCTGAAGGACGCCGTGGTTCCGCGGGGAATCACCGCCACGCTGTCGGGAGTCCTCTTCAACGGTGTCGAACACACGATCACCAGCGATGCCGCCGGCCTGTCCCTGTCCTGATCCGCACCGCACTATTGGTTCCAGATCAAGGTCCGGTCTGGGCTATCGGGCGGGAGCTTCCACGGTGTGGCTCATCTTGAAGAAGGCCGGCAGGGGCGCACGAGGCGGCAGCCGGCATACGGGCGACGCAGCCCCTTCACGCACCGAGGACACGCCCGACGACGCGGCGTTCCTGCGGATGATGGCGGGAGCGGCATTCGACCCCCACGTGACCGTGACGCTGCCTAGCGGAAAGACGATCCTCGGTGAGGAGATGACCCGCTGGCTGGAATCCCAGCGAGGCGACGCTCCCGGAGGCTGCCCGGAATGACCAGTCCCGGCCCCTCGGAAGAAGCCCTCACAGACATCAAGACGACCCGGCCCACGACCAGCCTCTCAGGTCAACCGGCCCCTGACAACGAGTCGCATCCATGTTCGATTTAAGCCCACCGTGAAACCGTCGCCAGCCGAGTCCTGTGCACCGGCAGACTCGAGACCACCCCGGAAGGAGCGACCATGGACGATCCCATCGAAGAACTGCACGCGGCTGAGCGCCGCCTTCAGGCGGCGCAGTTCGCCGGTGACACCGATGCCCTCGATAAGCTTCTCGATGATCGGCTGATCTTCACCCTCGGTGTCGATGGGAAGACGTACACCAAACAGGACGATCTTGAGATCCACCGTTCCGGCGCGCAGTCGTTGACTCGGATCGAAGAGGAAGATCTGCGTGTACTCGTTGATGGAGCCACCGGCGTCACGTGGTTTCTCGGTACCCTCGCAGGCACCTTTGGCGGAGATACTTTCCACGCCCGAATGCGCTACACCCGGACCTGGATCAAGGACGACGTGGGGAACTGGCGAGTCATCGCGGCACACGCCAGCGCGGTGCCCGAGTAGCGGCGACTGCGGTCCGGTCGGTTCGCGGGCGACACACGGAAACAGTTGCGCTACAACGAGAGACCACCACGCCCGGCATTGACGGGCGGGTGTTCCCCGGGCGATGCGTGATCGTGCCGGCCTATCCCTTCCGCCGCCACGACGGCGTGTGGCAGCTGGACATGGCGGTTCCCGCCGCCCCCTGGCACGGGGGCTCGGAACTGCTGGTCCCGCTCGCCGCCGGCTGGGTGCTGCTGGTCGGGGCCACGGCCGTGGGCGGCGCGAGTTATCTGGGGTTGTCAAGCGAACCCGCTGGTCAGTCGGTTGAAAGTCGTTAAGCCACGTACGGCAGTAGGCTGACCATGATCGCCTGCGATGGTGAAGAAGCCGCTCATGACCGCCGACCCCACGATGGCCCGGATCGGCGAGGGGGTGGAGTTGCATCACCACCAAGGTCAGCGTGAGGTCGCTCGCGAGTTGTTCGCGCAGATCTGGGACGACATCGGCGGTGAGCAAGGCGACCCGCTGCATGTTTGCGTCCTTGCCCACTCGATGGCTGATGTGCAAGACGACGTGCACCAGGAGTTGATGTGGGATCTGCGAGCGCTTGCCGCCGTCGGCCTGATCACTGATGAGCGGGTGGCCCAAGCCGGGGTGCCGCTTTCGGTGGCCGGCTTGTATCCGTCGTTGCACCTGAACTTGAGTGAGTGCTATCGCAAGCTGGGCGATCTCGGCCGCGCCCGTGAGCATCTCCATCAGGCGCGGGACGGGATCGGCGCACTTGGCGACGACGAGTATGGGCAGCTCATCAAGGGTGGACTGGAGCGGCTGGCCGAACAGTTGGGTGAAACCGTCTGACTGTGCCCTCAGTCCAGGAGGGCCAGGGTTTCGGGGGTTTCTCAGGCCGTCAGATGCCGGGCAGGGTCGGTTTCTTCCGGCGCGAACTCGTTGATCAGGTCGGCGAGGGCTTGTCGGTCCTCCTTGGGAAGGCTCTGCAGGAGGGTGGCCACCGGCTCCAGCACCTTGATCGTTATGTCGTCGTCGTCACTGAGATCAAGCTTGATGACGATCTCCGTGAGCGCTTTGGCAAGGGTGTGTTCGAGCGGGGTCATGATGGGCTCCTGGCCGGGTCGTTGGGGTTGTGGTGCGTCCAGGGGCGGCTGCCATAGCGCGAAGGCGCTACTCCTTGCGGGCGATTGAGTGGGGGTTGCCGACGCTGCACCGCCGCCAGGACTCTGCGGCCGCCGACCCGCGGCTCGGGTGGGCGGGTCAGCCGAGCGTGAGCAGCAGTTCGGTGAGCTCGGCCGGCATGGTGATCATGCAGTCGTGGCCCGTCTCCAGTTCCCACACCTGTGCCGGGTTGCCGTTGGGCTGTATCGCTGGGACGGGCCGCCGCTCGATGCCCTCCGGTACGCCGGCGACGCAGTGAATGTGCGTTCGCGGAATCGTGCCCACGGCCGGGTTGTCCAGCCGGACCGGTTGCCGGAGGCAGAGGACCGGCTGATCCGACAACATCGTCCGCAGCCACGCCACATCCGCCGGGTCGGTGACCCCGAACAGGCCCAGGGGCGGCGGCAACTCGGGCATCGGCGGGATCCGCCAGCCGACCTCGGACTCCGCGGCGCGGTCGATGAGGGCCTGGGTCACGGGATGCACATCCACCGCGCTCTCACCGTCCTCCGGGACCATCGCGTCGAGATAGACCAGATGGGCGATCCGATCCGGGATTCGGTTGGCGGCGGCCGAGATGACCAGCCCGGCGTAGCTGTGGCCCACCAGGATCACGTCGGTGAGGTCCTCCTCGGTGATCAGCCTGACGATGTCATCGACGTGCGTGTCCAGCCCTACCTCGGGGCCGAGCAGATGCGCCTTGTCGCCGTAGCCGGTCAGCGACGGCGCGACCACCCGATGCCCGGCCGATGCCAGCAACGGGACCACCCGCTCCCAGCACTGCCCGCTGTGCCAGGCCCCGTGTACCAGCAAATATGTTGACATGGTGTAGCTCCTTGCTCGCGGAAGGGACCACCGGCCGATCTTGCCGGTGTTCGTCCCGGAAGCGAGGTTTCCGCTCGCCCGCTGACGGAGCCAGAGCCCCCGCGATCCTGGGGGTGACAGGACCAGGCACGCACGAAGGCGCGCGAATTACAGTGAGCCCATGAGCGACGAATTCAACCTTCTGGGCGATTACGTACGCGCCCGCCGGGAGCTCGTCACTCCTGAACAGGCCGGCATCCCCTCCGTGGGCGTACGGCGCGTGTCGGGCCTGCGCCGGGAGGAGGTCGCGATGCTCGCCGGCATCAGCGCCGACTACTACCTGCGTCTGGAGCAGGGCCGCGACCGCAACCCCTCCGCGCAGGTCCTCGAGTCCCTCGCCCGCGTGCTGCTGCTCGACGACGACGCAACGGCCTACCTGCTACGCCTCGGGGCGGGAAAACCCCGGCGGCGGCGACGGCCCCGGAAGGAGACCGTCCCTCCAGGCGTCGCCAAGCTCGTCGTCACGCTTCCGCTCCCCGCCTACGTGGAGGGCCGCTACTTCGACGTCCTCGCCGCCAACGCGCTGGCGACCGCTCTGTCGCCGCGACTCGTGGCGGGGGGCAACCGCCTGCGGGACGTGTTCCTCGACCCCGCCGAGCAGGCCCTCTACCCGGAGTGGGAGGACGCCGCGCAGGGCATGGTCGCCGGCTTCCGCGAGTCCGTCGGCACCGACACGGACGACCCCCGATTCATCGAACTCGTCGGCGAGCTCTCCCTCGCCAGCCCTCGCTTCAGCAGGCTCTGGGCCCGCCACGACGTGAACACGTGTGAGGGCACACCCAAGCACGTCGACCACCCCCAGGTCGGTGGCCTGTGGCTGAACCGGGAGAGACTGGGCGTCAGCGGCGCGTCAGGCCAGACGCTCGTCGTCCTCCACCCGGACCCCGGCACCGACAGTGCCGACAAGCTGGCGCTCCTCGCGTCCGTCATGCGGACATGACCCCGCCCATGCTCAGCCACTCAGCCACTCGGCCGGGTGGCCCTGCCCGAGGGGCGTGGACCTGAGCGGCGGCCTCGTCCGCCTGCACCTCCACCTCGCCTTGAAGAGCCGAAGGCTCGCGTCCCGTGCACCGGGCTGATCGCCTCCCCGGGGCTCGCAGAGACGTCCGAACAGCTCCGCACGGGGGCGGCCACCCCGAGTCACGGCACTCAAGCCACCGCAGAGCTCCGATCGCGCGCGCCTCACAGGTCGCGGGCTCTGCCCGTCGAGGATCTGACCACCAGGCGGGGCGCGAACACGTGGTCCACGTGCGGGGCGTGGTAGCCCTGGAGCGATTGCCACATCGCCGTCGCCACCGCGGCCGCCATCGCCTCCACCGGCTGCTGCACGGTCGTCAGCGCCGGGTCGCCGTGCACGGCCAGATAGGAGTCGTCGTACCCGACGACCGACACCTCGCCTGGCACCGGCAGCCCGGCCTCGCGGGCGGCCGCGACCGCACCCAGCGCCATCAGGTCGCTCCCCGCGATCACCGCCGTCGCCCCGGCCGCCAGCAGCCGCCGGGCGGCTGCGTGGCCACCGGTCAGCGAGTAGTCCGACTCGACGTACAGCGCGTCGTCCACCGATCCGAATGAGCGTCGCATCTCCCGCCGCCAGCCTGTCAGCCGGTTCTGCGAGGGCCGCAGGTAGCCCTGCCCGCCCGCCAGCCCGATCCGCTCGTGGCCGAGTTCGCGCAGGTGCGCCACCGCCATCGCCGCGCCCGCCGCCTCGTCGGTGGTGACCGTGGAGACCGGCAGGTCCGCCACCTGGCCGCCGACCAGCACCATGGGGATGCGCTGCTGGTGGAGCTGCCAGTAGAAGCCGTGGTCGGCGGCCGGGTTGGCGTGCCGTCCCGAGACGAGGACCAGGCCCTGGATGCCCCGCCGTACCAGGGCGGAGATGTAGTCCAGCTCGGTCGGGCCCTTGGCGGTGGAGCTGCCGATCAGCGCGGTGACGCCGTGGGCGCCGAGCTTGGCCTCGATGGCGCCCGCCAGCAGCGGGAAGACCGGATTGTCCAGCTCGGGGACGATGATGCCGACGAACGGCTCGGCGGCGGGCGCGATCAGGCCGTGTTCCCGCATGCCCCGCAGGACCTTGGCCCGCAGCTCCTCCGACACGCCCGGCCGGCCGTTGAGCACCCTGCTGACCGTCGCGGCGCTCACTCCCACGCGGGTGGCGATCGTCCGCACGGATGGTCGAGGCATGGGGGACCCTTCGAGAATCCGATGAAACATGTTTCGAAGTGTTGCGGCGCCGTTTCCACAGCTCCTAGGCTCGCGACACATCTGACCAGGTGAACGGCGCATTTCGGAGCAGTAACAGCATGGGGCATCGAAAAACACTCTGCAACACCAGGGCGCACCACGACGGGTCGCCGCTGTACGTCGGCGATCCGTCGCCGTCGCTCGGCGACCGCGTCCAGGTGTTCCTGCGCACCTCGCTCGAGCTGGACGTGCGGCAGGTCCACGTGCGCACCACGCCGGACGGCGAGCCCAGGTTCGCCGAGGCGACGGCCGACCGGGTCACCGGTTCCGAGACCTGGTGGCGCGCCACGGTCGAGATGGTGAACCCGGAGTGCGGCTACCGTTTCCTGCTGCGGACCGCGACCGGCCCGCTGTGGCTGACCGCCGCCGGGCTGTCGCCGCTGGACGTGCCGGACACCACCGACTTCATGCTGACCGCCTACCCGCCCCCGCCCACGTGGGCCGCCGACTCGGTGATCTACCAGATCTTCCCCGACCGCTTCGCCCGCTCAGACAGGGACCACGGGCCCGACCCCGCGTGGGTACGACGGGCGGACTGGGACGACCCGATCCCCTGGGGCAGGGACGGCGCGTTACAGCAGATCTACGGCGGCGACCTGTGGGGCGTGGCCGACCGCCTCGACCACATCGCCGATCTGGGCGCGAACCTGCTGTACTTGACGCCGTTCTTCCCCTCCCGCTCCAACCACCGCTACGACGCGACCACCTTCGACAGAGTGGACCCGCTGCTCGGCGGCGACGAGGCGCTACGCGCGCTGACCGCCGCGGCCCACGCCCGGGGCATGCGCGTCATCGGCGACATCACGCTCAACCACTCGGGCGACGGCCACGAGTGGTTCGCCGAGGACAGCCCTGTGCGCGAAGACTTCTACTACGTGGACGGGCCCGACTACGCCACCTTCGCCGGGGTCAGGACGCTGCCCAAATTCGACCACCGCTCCGCCGAACTGCGCCGCCGCCTCTACGACGGGCCGGGCTCGGTGATCGCCCGCTACCTGGACGAGTTCGGCCTCGACGGCTGGCGGGTGGACGTCGCCCAGTCGGCGGGCCGCCACGGCGGGGTCGAGCTGAACGACCAGGTCGCCAGGCTGACGCGGGCCACGGTGGGCGACGCGCTGCTGCTGGCGGAGCACCAGTTCGACGCCTCCGGCGCGCTGCGCGGCACCGGCTGGCACGGCACGATGTCCTATGCCGGTTTCGCCCGGCCCGTCTGGTCGTGGCTGGCGCGGGAACGCTCCACGGAGTTCTGGGGCGTGCCCGGCCCGATCCCGCAGTACGGCGGCGCGGACGTGGCCGAGGTGATGCGCCGCTACGCCGCGCTCGTCCCGTGGCGGGCCCACACCCACAACCTGACGCTGCTCGACTCGCACGACACGGCCAGGTTCCGCTCGATCGCCGGGCGTGAGCACCAGCACCTGGGCGCCGCGCTGCTGCTCACGCTGCCGGGCCTGCCGATGATCTTCGCCGGTGACGAGGTCGGCGTCGAGGGAGTGCACCTGGAGGACGGCCGCCGTCCCTTCCCCTGGGACACCGCCCGCTGGGACCAGGGCACCTACCGGCTCTACCGCGACCTGGTAGGGCTGCGCCGCTCGCACGAGGCCCTGCGCACGGGCGGCCTGCGCTGGCTGCACGCCGACGCCGACACCCTCGTCTACGAGCGGGCCGCGCCGGGGCAGACACTGCTCGTCCAGGTCAGCAGGGCCGCGCACGAACCGTTCCGCGCCCCCGCCGCCGGGGCCAACCTCACCGGCGGCCCCGACCTGCGGCCGGGATCGCCCATGCCCGCCGACGGGCCCGCCTTCCACGTCTGGGAGCTCGAAGCGTGATCGACATCCTGCGCGGCGTCCACTCCGCCGCCCTCGGCAACGCGCGTGACGTCTTCGTCTACCTGCCGCCCCGCTACGACGCCACGGACGGCCCCTACCCGGTGGTGTACCTGCACGACGGGCAGCACGTGTTCGCGGCGGCCGGGCTGGAGCCGAGCTGGCGCCTGGACGAGACGCTGGACGCGCTGATCACCGCCGGGACGCTGCCGCCGCTGGTCGCGGTCGGGGTGTCCAACGCGGGCGACGCTCGCGGCGCGGAGTACTCCCACGTCGCGCCCTACCCCCGCGACCCGCGCGGCAGGCTCGCTGGAGAGTCCTACGAGGACTTCCTGATCGAGGAGCTGATGCCGCTGATCCGCTCGCGATACGCGGTGACCGGCGCGGCCGAGCGCACGGCGGTCATGGGCTCGTCGATGGGCGGCCTGGTCAGCTACCACCTGTCCTTCCGGCGGCCCGAGGTGTTCGGGCTGGCGGCGATCATGTCGCCGTTCCTGGTGTTCGTCGATCCGCAGACGCTGGAGGAGACGCCCGTCTACCGGCGTTTCGCCGAGCGGGGGCCGCGCCGGGTGTGGCTGGACATCGGCGGGATGGAGGGCCTCATCACCGTCCACCACGCCAGGGAGCTGGCCGAGCAGCTCGTCGGGCTCGGCTACGGCCCGGACGCCGAGCTGCGCTACCGGCACGAGCCGGCAGCCCCGCACCACGAGAGTGCCTGGGCGACCCGGGCGGCCAGCGCGCTGCTGCACCTGTTCGGGACGGAGGGGCCGCCGGTCGAGCTGCCCGCCTTCGACGCCGCCGCCGACGCCGAGGTGGTCGCCGTCGGCCAGGCCCTGGACGTCGCGCCGCTCGCGCTGCGGGCCGACGGCTGCGCGTACTCCGCGCTCGGCGCGAGCCTCGCCTGGGACCCCGAACCCCTGCTCAAGCCGACGGGCACCGCCCTGCTCACCCCCACCGCGCCGGGCCTCGCGCGGGTGCGCGCCACGGCGGGCGGCCTGACCGTCGAACGCGAGCTGTCCGTCGTGGACGGCGAGCCCACCGCGACGCTCGACGTCACGGTCGTCACCCCGCCCGGCACCCCCGAAGGCGACACCGTCTACTTCTCCGGCCTGGTCACCACCCGGATCGCGCCCGGTGTGCACCACGGCGTCTGGCGGCTGCCCCGAGGGCTCGGGCTCAACGGTTCGGTCGGCAGGGGCTGGCGCTGCGACGGGCTGGACTCCGACGGCCTGCCCGTCGGCGAACCGCTCAGGCACGACCGCGACCGCCGCCTGGTCGTCCACGTCCACGGCTGGAGCGACCCCGGCGCCCAGCACGACCCGCACCAAGGCACCGACGGCTCATGAGGAGCACCCACATGCGCACGACCATCCTGGCCGTGACCGGCCTGGCCCTGCTGGCCGCCGGTTGCGCCGCCGCCACCCCCGCCCCCGCCGCGAAGGCCGCGGCCGTCCTCACCGTCTGGGCCGACGACAGCCGCGCCCGACCGCTGCGGGACCTGGCCGAGGCCTTCCAGAAGGCCAGAGGCGTCCAGGTCAAGATCGTGCAGAAGAGCATGGGCGGCCTCCGCGACGACTTCATCTCCCAGGCGCCCACCGGCCAGGGCCCGGACCTGATCGCCGGGCCGCACGACTGGCTCGGCAAGCTCGTCCAGAACGGCGTCGTCGCCCCGATCGACCTCGGCGCCACCGCCTCGGCCTTTCCGAAGCTCGCGCTCGACGCCATGCGCTACGAAGGCCAGACGTACGGCCTGCCGTACGCGATCGAGAGCGTGGCGCTGCTGCGCAACACCAAGCTCGCGCCGCAACGGCCGAAGACGTTCGGCGAGCTGGCCGCCACCGGCCAGAAGCTGGTGCGCGACGGCAAGGCGGACTTCCCCGTCGGGCTGCCCGTCGACCCCAAGGCGGGCTCGCCCTACCACCTCTACCCGCTGCAGACCTCCTTCGGCTCCAGCGTGTTCGACGGCGACAAGCTGGGGATCGACGACAGGGGCGGGCTGGCGTTCGCCGCCTACCTGCGCGCGCTGGCCAAAGCCAAGGTGATCTCCACATCGCTGAGCGGCGAGATCGCCACCGACGCCTTCCGCGAGGGCCGCACCCCGTACCTGGTCACCGGGCCGTGGGATGCGCCCGCGCTGGCCAGGTCCGGCCTGGCCTTCTCCGTCGAGCCGGTGCCCCCGGCGAGCGATCGGCCCGCCCGGCCGTTCGTCGGCGTGCAGGGCTTCTACGTCAGCGCCAAGTCGGCCAACCCGATCCTGGCCAACGACTTCCTGCTCAACTTCCTGGCCACCCCTGACGCGCAGCGCAAGCTGTACGCGGCGGGCGGCCGGCCGCCCGCCCTGACCTCCGTACGGGAGGAGCTGCGCGGCGACCTGGTGCTGACGGGGTTCGCCAAGGCCGCGCTGGCCGGGAGCCCCGCGCCCAACATGCCGGCGATGGACGCGGTCTGGGGCGACTGGGGCCTGTCGCAACTGGCGATCATCACCGGAGACGGCGATCCGGCGAAGCTGACCAGGGACGCCGCCGACCGCATCCGAGCGAAGATCGCGAACTGACCGATGAACAGGTACGTGAAGCCGCTCGTGCTGGGCGTGGTGGACGCGTTCGCGGTCTACGGGCTGGTGGCGCTCGCCGGCCAGCGCTCGTGGTGGGCGTTCGCCGCGATGCTGGCGGGCACGCTCGCGATCAACGTCATCTACCTCGGCAAACGGCGCGTCCCCGCGAAGTACCTCGCGCCGGGCGTGGTCCTGCTGCTCCTCTACCAGGTGTACGTCGTCCTCTATACCGGCTACGCGGCCTTCACCAACTACGGCGACGGCCACAACGGCACCAAGCAGGACGCGGTGGCCGCGATCCTGGCGGCCAGCGAGGTCAGGGTGCCGGGGTCGCCCGTCCAGCCGGTCCGGGTCGTCGAGCGGGGCGGCGAGCTGGGCTTCCTGGTGGGCGGCAGGGTCGGCTCCGCCACGAGGCCGCTGATCCCGGGGGCGGAGCCGGGCGGGTGGCGGCCGCTGCCGTACGCCGAGATCGTGGCACGGCAGGCGGAGATCACCGCGCTGCGGGTGCCGGTGCCGGGCCAGGGCAGCCTGCGCACCTCGGA
The DNA here is from genome assembly GCF_040300065.1 of Nonomuraea sp. NPDC000554. Taxonomy (NCBI): domain Bacteria; kingdom Bacillati; phylum Actinomycetota; class Actinomycetes; order Streptosporangiales; family Streptosporangiaceae; genus Nonomuraea; species Nonomuraea sp. NPDC000554. Next base: position 220,608 of record NZ_JBEPDC010000008.1, read on the forward strand.
CGCCGTGACGGTGGCGACGTACCGCTCGACGCTTCGCTACGACGAACGCGCGGGCACCGTTACCGACCCCGGTACCGGCACCGTCTATCGTGACGACGGCCACGGCCGGTTCGCGGCGCCCGACGGGAGGGCGCTCAGCCCCGGCTGGAAGGTGTTCGTCGGGCTGGAGAACTTCCGCACGGTCCTCACCGATCCCGGCATCAGAGGCCCGTTCCTCGGCGTGCTCGGCTGGACGTTCGCCTTCGCCGGGCTGTCGGTCGGGCTGATGTTCGCCCTCGGGCTCGGCCTCGCGCTGGTGCTGGACCGGCCGGGACTGCGCGGGCACCGGGCCTACCGCTCGCTGATCGTGCTTCCCTACGCCTTCCCCGCGTTCATGGCGGCCATCCTCTGGCAGGGGCTGCTCAACCCCGACCACGGCTTCGTCAACGCCGTGCTGCTCGGCGGCGGGCATGTGCCGTGGCTCACCGACCCCTGGCTGGCCAAGCTCAGCGTGCTCGCCGTCAACGTCTGGATCGGCTTCCCCTACATGTTCCTCATCTGCACCGGCGCGCTGAAGGCCATCCCGCCCGCGCTCACCGAGGCCGCGCAACTCGACGGCGCGAACCCCTGGCGGGTGCTGCGCCACGTCAAGCTGCCGATGCTGCTGGCCGCGACCGCGCCCGTGCTCGTGGCCACCTTCGCCTTCACCTTCAACAACTTCAATGTGATCTACATGCTCACCGGCGGCGGACCCAGGGACGCGTCCTCGCCCGTCGACGTCGGCTCCACCGACCTGCTCATCTCGCTGGTCTACAAGCTCGCCTTCGGCGGCAGCGCCAGGAACTACGGTCTGGCCTGCGCGGTGTCCATCCTCATCTTCGCCGTCATCGCGGCGATCTCGCTCGCCGGGTTCCGCAGGGCGCGCAGGCTGGAGGCGAGCTGACATGGGCCGCTGGTTCCTCAGGTACGGGTGGCGCCACGCCGTCGGCGTGGCGGCGGTCGCCGTGGCGCTGTTCCCGCTGCTGTTCGTGGCCGCCGCCTCGACCAACCCGAGCGGCACGCTGACCGGCTCGAACGACCTGTTCGCCGAGCCGACCCCGGCGCACTACCTGGCGCTGTTCACCGACCCGCTGCACCCCTTCCCGAGCTGGTTCGCCAACTCCATGGTCATCGGCCTGACGACAGCCGCCGGGTCGGTCTTCCTCGGCGCGTGCGCCGCCTACGCCTTCTCCAGGTTCACCTTCACGGGACGCAGGGCCGGGCTGCTCGTGCTGGTCTTCGTCCAGCTCTTCCCGCAGCTCCTGGCCTACGTCGCGATCTTCCTGCTGCTGTCGGCGCTCAAGGACGTCTTCCCCGCCATCGGCCTCGGCAGCAGGCTCGGCCTGGTCATGGTGTACCTGGGCGGGGCGCTGGGCGTGAATACGTACCTGATGAAGGGCTTCTTCGACACCGTGCCGAGGGAGCTGGACGAGTCCGCCCAGATCGACGGCGCCTCGCACGCGCAGGTGTTCTTCCGCGTGCTGCTGCCGCTGGTCGCCCCGATCCTGGTGGTCGTCGGGCTGTTCGCCTTCGTGGCGACGCTCAACGACTTCGTGATCGCCGGGCTGGTCCTGACCGACCCCGACCAGCAGACGCTCGCCGTCGGTCTCTACCAGCTCGTCTCCGACAAGCTCGGCCAGAACTGGGGGCTGTTCGCCGCCGGCGCGCTGGTCGGGGCGCTGCCTGTGCTCGTGTTGTTCCAGTTCCTGCAGCGCTTCGTCGTCGGCGGCCTGACCAGCGGCGCGGTCAAGGGCTGAGGCCCGTGCGGGCTCATGCTCATCGCCCACGACGACGGAGATGTTCGGTGGATGTGAACGCTCGATCTGGTCGACGACACCGCGACTCCGCACCTGTCCTCTCTTCGACGGTCCTCTGGAGATGACGGCGGATCCGGTGAACGTCACCAACCCCCTGGGTGGGCCAGGCAGCACAGGCGCGCCTACGTACCTAACGTGGCTTAACGACCTTGCAGCGTTCCCAAAAGGTCGCTTCTGAGTAATCTTGTGGTCTCCCGAGCATTAGATCCTTCTTTCGACCGATTGGCGAATAAGGATCTTAAATGCCCCGTTTTCTGGCCTTGGCCATCGGGCTGCTGGCCGCAAGAACTGGATCGGCCTCTACACCGACCCGGGCAACGGGCCCGTTGACCAGAAGTACGTCGGTCCCTCGCTGAAGTGGGTGTACATCCCCTCCAGCTCGGGCACGGCCACCCTGCCCACCGACGTGCTCGAACCGGGCGACTACATCACCTACGCCCTGGCCAAGGACGGCTACGAGTGGCTGGCGGCACCCGCGAAGGTGAAGATCGCGAGCAGCGAGCCGCTCCACTTCGTGACCCGTGCATTCACTCTGCGCAACGCCCGCGCCAAGGCCCCGTACACGGCCAGCGTCAAGGGTACGGTCCGCGGCGAGGCGAGCTTCCGGAAGGCGGACGGCCCGGCCTGGGTGCGGGTCGGCCAGGACGGCACGGTGACCGGCACGCCGCCGGCGTCGGCGTCGGCGAAGACGGCCACGTTCACGGTGGAGGCGCGCAACCAGGCGGGCGAGAGCGCCACCGCCACGGTCGGCGTCCGCGTACGGCCTGCGGGCGGGCCGCTGGTGCCTGAGCTCACGACCATGTCCTGGAACCTGTGGCACGGCGGCAGCCAGGTCAAAGGCGGCAGGGAGAAGCAGCTGAAGTTCCTGCTCGACCGCGACGTCGACGTGGTCGGCATGCAGGAGACGTCGTCCACGTCCGCCAAGGAGCTGGCCGAGGCGCTCGGCTGGGACTACTACCAGGCGGGCGCGGACCTGGGCATCGTCAGCCGGTACCCGATCGTCTCGCGCGGGCCGCTGCCCTCCGAGTCGGGCCTGGCGGGGATCAACGCGAAGATCAGGCTGGATGACCGGCACGAGGTGGCGATCTGGAACGTGCACCTCGGCTACACCCCTTACGGCCCGTACGATGCGTGCTTCGGAAAGTGGAGCGTGGAGCGGCTGATGGCCAGGGAGGCCGAGTCGAAGCGCACGCGCCAGATCCAGGAGATCATGTCGGCCATGTCCGGCGACCTCGCGGACGCGAGCCGTACACCCGTCCTGCTCACCGGCGACTTCAACGCCCCCTCGCACCTCGACTGGACTGCGGAGACCAGGAAGTGCGGTTACGACTCCGTGCCCTGGCCCACCTCGGTCGCTCCTGAGCAGTCCGGGATGAAGGACTCCTATCGCGTGGCCCACCCCGATCCGGTCGCCGACCCTGGCATCACCTGGTCACCGATCTACACCACGTTCACCGGCGGGTACGATCACGACGGCCACAAGGGTGAGCCCGAGCCGCAGGATCGCATCGACTTCGTCCACTACAAGGGCGATCTCAAGGTGAAGTCGTCCGACGCGGTCGTCGAGGGCACCCCGGCGCCGATTCCGAACCACAAAGACAACGCCTGGACCTCCGACCACGCCGCCGTGCTGACCACGTTCGCCGTCCGTTGACCGGGCTCCGCATTCACGGCCCCAGCGCCGGCACGCTCGCGGGTTCGCGCTCGCCGAACGTCGCCAGCCGGAACCCCATCGTCTCGCGCACCTGCGCCGACGGCGTGAGTACCGCGCCGTAGGTGAGGGTTCAGCGAAGCTCTGTGATGGCTGATCCCTCATTGTGTGATGAAACGATGACAACGCGGTTGACCACCTGATTCGTCTGATTGCCTACGGATCATGCAACCGACGAACACCTCTCCTGACTCCTCGTTCCCCCAAAGATCCACAGGCCGCCGTCGTGCCGGAGTGATGGCGGCCGCCGTCGCGGTCGGGGCCACGCTGGCGGCCTGCGGCGCATTCACCGCAGCCCCCGGCGACGGACCGGCCGCGACGGCCCAGCACGCCAGTCAGGCCGCGACCAGCGTCAGGGTGTTGTGGATGGGCGACTCCATCGCGGGCGCGGAGGCCCCGGCCGTGGAGGCCGCGCTGAAGGCCAGCGGTGTGCAGTTCAAGGACGCCACCTCCAGCGGCGGCGGCAACATCGTCGCCGGTGATCACCCGGTGACGGCCGTGGGGGCCAAGGACACCTGGAAGAGGCTGAAGGAGGACCTCGCCTCCTTCCGGCCGACGGTGATCGCGTACCAGATCACCACCTACGACTGGGGCACGCCTCACCAGCAGCTGGCGGCCTACCAGAAGCTCTCCCGGACGGCAAAGGACGCCGGTGCCCGGCTCGTCCTGGTGTCCGCCCCGCCGTTCAAGATCGACGAGTTCTACAAGCCCCACGAGGACGCGATCAAGAACGCGCCCACGATGGCAGCCAAGGTCGCTGACGTTCGCTACCTGGACGCCTCTGAGCTGTGGGGGAACGACTACGCCGCCGACAAGGCCCAGCGTGCCAAGGACGGGATCCACTCCTGTCAGCAGGGGTCGGCGGCCTTCGCCACCTGGTTCGCCAAGCAGCTCGGCAAGCTGGCCGACTTCCCCCCGGCCGAGCCCAGCGACTGGGCCACTGGGCCGTGGACCGGCGATGAGCGCTTCGCCAAACTCGGCTGCGGCTGATGACATCAGCCCCTCGCCACGCGCATATCGGCGCGCTCGACGGGCTGCGGGGGCTCGCCGTAACCGCGGTCCTGCTGTTTCACGCCGGACATCTGGACGGCGGATTCCTGGGCGTCGATCTGTTCTTCGTCCTGTCCGGCTTTCTGATCACCGGTCTGCTGCTGAAGGACCTCGGCAGGCACGACCACCGCATCCACCTGCTGGCCTTCTGGGAGCGCAGGGCCCGCCGCCTCCTGCCCGCACTGACCGTCATGGTCGCCGCGACACTGCTGCTGGCCTGGGCGTTCGCCGCGCCGAACCTGCTGAGGTTCGCCCTCCAGGACGCGCCGTGGGTGGCCGTCCAAAGCGTGAACTGGCACTACATCGGCGAGCAGATCGGATACTGGAACGCCTCAGGCACCCGCCTGTTCGCCCACCTGTGGAGCATCGGCGTCGAGTGGCAGTTCTACCTGGCCTGGCCCCTGGTGGTGGCGCTGGCCGGGAGGGGGCGCGGCGGGCAGTGGCGGGTCGCGCTCGTCGCGCTGGCCGGTGCGCTGGTCTCGCTCCTGCTCATGATCAAGATGGGGACGGCCGTGGACACCACCCGCGCCTACGAGGGCACCGACACCCGGGCTTTCTCCCTGCTGCTCGGGGCGACCGCCGCCACGGCACCCGTACGGAACGCCGTGGCCCGGCTGTCGCGCACGACCGTGGACGTGCTCGGTGCCCTGGTGCTCTGCGCGCTGGCCGCCTCATGGCTGCTGACCGCCGGAGAAGAGGCTCCCGGCCTGTTCCAGGGCGGGATGTTCGCGCACTCCCTGGGCAGCGCCGCGCTCATCGTGCTCCTGGCCCACAGGCCGGACGGTCGAGTGGGCCGGATCGTCGGCAGCGCCGTGCCGCGCTGGCTGGGCGAGCTGTCCTACAGCCTGTACCTGTGGCACTGGCCGGTCTACCTGCTGCTGCCCCGGCCGGTGGCCGGGCTGGACAACTGGGGCTGGACGTTCGCCGCGGTCGGGCTGTCGCTGCTGGGTGCAGTAATCTCGAAGGTCGCCGTCGAGGATCCGGTACGGCTGCGCTCCCGGTGGGCCACCGGCCGACGCGGATGGGCGGCGCTGACCGTCGCCGGAGTGCTGGCGGCGGGCCTGTGGGCGGCGATCCCCCGGCCGGAGCCCGGCGCCGGAACGGTCGACGTGAGCAGGCTCGACCATGCGTAGATATCGGAGAAACGGAGGGCCCAGCACATGCCGGGGACGCTGTGCCGCGTGGCAGTCGTCCTGATCGCCGCGGCGACGCTGGCGGGCTGCGGGATCACCGACACCGACGTGAACCCCGCCGGTCAGCCGGTCCAGGGCGGCCTGACCGCGGACAGCAGCCAACTGCTGCGGGTGTACTTCGTCACGCAGGAAGGCATCTGGGCGGTCTCGCGGCCTGCACCGGCGGGAAACCGGCTGCAACGGGCCATGGACGCGCTGCTCCAAGGCCCCACGGCGGAGGAGCGGGCCAGGGGGCTGGGTACACAGGTGCCCTCGGCGCCCCGGCCGGTCCGAGCGACGACGTCCGGGGGCCGGGTGGAGCTGCGTCTGCCCTGGCAGGTACGCAACCTGCGGCCGGTGGCGGTGAGCCAGCTCGTGTGCACGGCCGCCGCCGCGGGAGGCGACGCCCCCGTCATCGAGGTGGTCGAGCCCGGCACGAGCCAGCCATGGCCGGTCAGGTGCGACGGGAACGGATCAGCCGTCCCAGTCGGCGATCAAGGAGCCTTCAGATGACCCGCGTGCTCGTGATCGAGGACGACCCGGCCGTACGCAGGGGCGTGAGCGTCGGCCTGCGCCACCGAGGCCACGAAACCGTGCTGGTCGGGACGGGCGAGGAGGGGCTGGCCGAACTCATCGCGAGCACCCCGGACATCGTGCTGCTCGACCTGATGTTGCCCGGCATGAGCGGCCTGGAGACGTGCCGTCGCATCCGCGCCTTCAGCCAGGTGCCCATCGTGATCCTGTCGGCGCGCGACGATGACGTGGACGTCGTGGTCGGTCTGGAGGCCGGTGCCGACGACTACGTGATCAAGCCTGCCAGCAGCGAGGTCATCGAGGCACGCATGCGCGCGGTGTTGCGGCGTACCGCCCAGCCCGCCTCCTCCGACCAGGCCCGCACCACCCACGGCGACCTGCTCATCGACCGGGTCGCCCTACGCGTGCTCAAGCACGGTACGCAACTCGCGCTGGCGCCGACGGAGCTGAAGCTGCTGCTGTTCCTGTCGGCCGCGCCCGAGCAGACCTTCAGCCGCCAGCAACTCCTTGAACAGGTCTGGGAGCACAGCTTCCACGGCGACTACCGACTGGTCGACGCGTGCGTCATGCGGCTGCGGGCCAAGATCGAGGACGATCCCCGCGGTCCCCGCTACATCCAGACCGTACGCGGCTTCGGCTACCGGTTCGGGCCGCTGTGATCCGGCCGCGCTTCGCCCGGGGCCTGCGGGCCCAGCTCGTCCTGGTGTTCATGCTGGTCTCGGTGCTCAGTGCGCTGATCGCAGCCACCATCACCTTCCGTCAGGGCCGCACCGCGATCGTGGAGCGCGCCCAGGCCGACGCCGTGCAGGACCTTCGCGCCCACCTCACCTCCCGGGCACCCGACCTGCCCGCCGATCCCACCGAGGCGTACCTGCGCGAACTGGCGCTGCAGCTGGACGGCGCGGCAGGCACGCGCGGCCTGCGCACCGCCCTGTCCTATCGCGGCGGACCGCTCGTCGCCGCGGTGGCGCAGGCGCCACCGCTGCCCGCGGGGCTGCGCGCCCGGGCGGCCTCGTCGACCACGGCGCTGGTCCAGCGCTTTCACCACGCCCAAGAGCCCTGGCTGGCCGTGGCCCTTCCGGTCACCTCCGCCGCACGACCGCACGGCCCCCCGCCCCTCGTCGTCTACGCCTCCTTCTCCCTGGCCTCCCAGCAGCAGGACGTGAACACTCTGGCCGCCGCCGCCCGCGCCGGGGCCCTGCCAGTCGCCCTGGCCTCCATCGTCCCCGCGCTGCTGGCCGCGGGCAGGCTGCTGCGGCCGGTCCGGCGGCTGCGCACGGCCACCGAGCGGATGGCGGCAGGCGGCCTGGACACCCGCGTGAACGTCAAGGGCGACGACGAACTCGCCGACCTCGGCCGTACCTTCAACACCATGGCGGCCACGCTCCAGTCCGACGCGGCCGCGCTGCGCGACATGGAAACGCGGGCACGCCGGTTCGCCGCCGACGTCTCCCACGAGTTGCGCACCCCGCTGGCGGCCATGTCCGCCGTGACCGAAGTCCTCGACGACGGCGCCGCCTCCGGCCGCCTCGCGCCACTCACCGCCGAGGCGCTGCACCTCGTCTCCGACGAGACACGCAAGCTCAGCCGCCTGGTAGAGGACCTGATCGAGGTGTCCCGCTTCGACGCCGGCGTCGCCGTACTGAACCTTGACGAAGTCGACGTGGGCGAGCTCATCGGCAAGACGCTAGCGCTGCGGCACTGGCACGACCGGGTCCGCACCGATGTTCCCCCCGGGCTGCGCACCCGGCTCGACCCGCGCCGCGTCGATGTGATCCTGGCCAACCTCGTCGGCAACGCGCTGCGGCACGGCGGCACGACGGTATCGGTGCTCGTCCAGGTTCGGGCCGATACCGATCAGATCGCCGTCACCGTCTCCGACGACGGGCCCGGCATCCCCGCCGACCTGCTGCCCCACGTCTTCGACCGCTTCACCAAAGGTGACGCCGCCCGTACCCGTACCGACGGAAGCGGTCTGGGCCTGGCCATCGCCACCGAGAACGCGCGCCTGCACGGCGGCACTCTCACCGCGACCAACGCCCCCCGAGGCGGAACCGTCCTGACCCTCACCCTGCCGCGGAATCCACCATGAGGAACGCCGGCGGCACCAGGTAGACAGGCAGGCCGGACCCTGGGAAGAACGAAGCCAGGGCCACCACACCAGAAGAAGTTTCGGTGGAACACCGGACACGCATACCGCGCGGTCCGAGTCGATGTGGCGGGATTCGAACTCGATGACACCGTCAGCGATTCCTGACACGGGTCAGCTCATCTTGAAGAAGAGCATGGGATTGTGCCCTCCTTCGTGCACCTGCTCGTCCATGCGCAGGGACGCCTTGAGCTCGACCAGCCGCCGGTTCAGAGCGGGGCTGGCGGCGCGCGAGGCGGTGAAGTAGCCGATGCCACGCCGGGCCAGCCAGGAGAGCACTACCCGGCCCTCGCTGAACAGCCAGGGGCGAGTGGAGTGGAAGACGTCGTGCACGCTGACGGGCACCCCGGGAGCGACGGTCGGGAACAGCTCGGCAACGTACCAGCGGGCGAACCGCCTGGTGTGCGCCGCGTCCACGAACAGGTAGTCGATCTTGTGACGGTGGTTGGCGAGGGTCTTGCGGGCGTCTCCGCGGACGAAGGTCCAGCGGCCGTCGGCGAGGTCGGTGGGCACATTGGCGCGCGCCTTGTCGACCAGATCATGGGTGTAGAGGCGACCGGTGCCGTTGTCCCGCAGCGCGCGCAGCAACCACGTCGTGGACCAGCCGTGCAGCGAGCCGATCTCGAGCACCGTCTCGGGCCGGTGCTCCCGCACCAGCAGGTATGTGATCTCCGCCTCGATGTCGTCCAACTGTGCGACGAAACCTGGAATGGCGGCGCGCAGTTCCCGCTGTTCGGAACGCGCCCTCCTCAGGTCTCCGGCGTACTTCTCGTACAGCTCCGACACGAAGTCAATGGTAAATTCAGCCGCGTTCCTGTCGAATTCCTCCGACAGCTCGGCGCGTGACCCGTTCAAGGGCTCCCCTTCCAGTTCAGCTGCGGCCGCAGGCGGTGCATCCTGCCAGGTCGTGCCTGGCGAACCAGGCACATACGCACGGCCTGGCCACAGTAATCAAAGTGCATTTCATGTCGTTATCGAAGTGAAACTTCCAGCTCCCCGGAAGAACGCGACCGAGTTATAGTCATCCTCAATTGTCAGCGATGATCAGAGGGACAAGTGACGCCGAATTCAGTCTGGTTCTTGCAACGCAACAGGAACCCGGCGGCCCGGCTGCGTCTCTACCGCCTGCCGTACGCGGGGGCGGTACCTCGGCCTACGTCGCGTGGCCGGCACGTCGGCTCCACGGCCTCCAGCACCTCCCACACGCGGGTGCGGGAAGCCTCTGCGACTGGGCGAGACAGAGCGTGGTCGTGGGCGATACGTCCCGGTGGGCGGCCCCGGCGTCGAGCAAGGGTCGGCGGTGCGCAGCGGCGCGGCCAGGTCCGCGGAGGGCCGCTCGCCGATCGCGCGGTACCGGCGTCGGGCCGGTCGAGGCCGACGAGCATCCGCGTGGTCCTGGACTTGCCCGCCCCGTTCGGGCCGAGGAACACGGTGACCCGACCGGACCGCACCTGGAAGGACAGATCCACGGTGCGCCGGCCATGGCGTTGGGACAGATGCAGAGCTTCGATCACCCCGTCAGCCTCCCGCGTCTGAAGGGGCCGGGACCATCGGGACAGCCTCCGTCCTTCATTCGGGTTATCCCGCCGTTGCCCCCGTCACGGGACCGCTTCGCCCACCGCCGCCTTGGTCGCCACCGCGGGCGGCCGAGGCAGCCACCACCCCGGCCCGGTCGCCACACCGACGCGACCACCTACCGATCCTGGCTGCAGAAAGCCGGCCTGGAAGTCGCCTCCCAAGAGTTCGTCCCAGAAGGCAACAGCGGGCATGCCTTCTTCTGGGCGCGCAAACCAGCTCACTGACCGAAAGCGGCCACCGCCCCTGAGGACTCTCGGGTTCATGCTGAGCAACCTTCACCGGCTTTCACGGGGTTCCCGTAGCTTCGGCCGAAAGCCAACAGATAGGCCTCAGACCTGCGTTGATGGCAGAGCTCAGGTCTGACCCGCCAGCCTGAGACCTCTGCATGAGCACAAGTGAGAGGCGTATCCATGGGATCCTGCACCGGGTCCCTTGGAGACGGGGCCCTGGAAGTCTCCGGCACGATCGGTCACGCCCGGTGATCTGGTGATTGAGGGCGGCCGTGCCCGTGGACGACCGTGAAAGGCGCCGGATACCACTGATTTCGTAAGAGAACCATCTTGATCGCCACGGAATCAATGCCTATTCTCGCGTATAACCGTGGAGAGGTGCTCATGCCTTCAGGTGGCGTTCAACACATGCAGGAAATCCGAGCCATAGCCCGATCCCTCCACCCCCAGCCTTCCAGACGCGACATATTGCGCAGCTGCGCGATACTCGCCGGAGCCGGCGCATTCGTCGCCGCGACCCCCAAGATCGCCCGCGCCACCCCGCACGACGCGAAAGTGGTCATCGTCGGAGCCGGTCTCGCCGGTCTCACCTGCGCCTATCGGCTCCATCGGCACGGCGTGCGCGCGCAGGTTTTCGAAGCACATGACGACAGAGTCGGCGGACGCTGCTGGACCGCCCGCAGCTTCGCCGACGGCCAACTCGCCGAGCACGGTGGCGAGTTCGTCGACACCCGGCACGTACACCTGCGACGCCTGGCCGCCGAACTCGGCCTGCGCATGGACGACAGAGGCAAGGCCGGAGAACGCGGAACCGGCCGACTGCGGCTGAACGGCAAGCCGCAGGACCGCGCGAAGGTGTTCAAAGACCTCCCTCAGGTGATCAAACGCCTGGCCGTCGACGCCAAGCGCATCGGCGACTACCGCTACAACCGGGCAAGCGACGCGGCCAGAGAGTTCGACGAGATGTCGGCCCTGGAATGGCTGAAGGCGAACGTCGACGACCCGCTGCTCCTCGAAGCGCTCGACGTCAGCCAAAGTGGCTTCTTCGGCCTGGACACCGCCCGCATGAGCGCCATCAACCTGATCGAAACCTTCGTCAAACCGCCCGGCGACGCGGACGAGCGCTACCACGTACACGGCGGCAACGACCAGGTTCCGCGCCGCCTGGCCGATCGGCTCCCTGACGGCTCCCTGCACCTCGGTTTTCCTTTACATGCCGTACGGCAGCTCGGGGACGGCACGTACGACCTGCGCTTCAAGGACCTGCATCGGACAGTTCGAGCAGATGTGGTGGTGCTGTGCCTGCCGTTCACCGCCCTGCGTGAGGTCGATCTGACCGAGGCCGGGCTGAGCGAGCGCAAGCGCCAGGCCATTGACGAGCTCGGCATGGGCACCAATGCCAAACTCCTCCTGCAGTTCCGGGACCGGCTGTCACGTCACCACAACTGGAGCGGCTCCTTCTCCACCGACCAGCCCCGTTCGGGCGGCTGGGACAGCACCGCGTACCAGCCTGGCTCCGGCTCAGTGCTGACCATCTTCAACGGCGGCCACGCGGGCGCGAGCTATCCGGTCGAGCGGGCGCACGGCCGCGCGCCTGAGGAAGTCGTACGGCGAGCGCTGCGCGTGTTGGACCGTATGGTCCCGGGTGTGTCCGATGCGTACAACGGCCGGGCATGGCTGGACTCCTGGGTGGACGACCCATGGGTGCGCGGCTCGTACGCGGGCTTCCTGCCCGGCCAGTACACGAAGTTCTGGCATTCCCTCCACATGGCCGAAGGCGCCCTCCACTTCGGCGGCGAGCACACCTCCACGCATAGCCAGGGCTACCTGAACGGTGGTGTCGAAAGTGGCGAACGCTGCGCGAAGGAGGTCATCGCCGCGCTCGGGAAATAGCAGCCGCAGGTGAGAAGCTGCTGGAGCAAGGGGAAGCCACCTGGGCCGTCGACTCAAGGTCCAGGTGGAGGCGGGAGGTTCCCACTCCGATACCCGGAGAGTGCTTGGGCAGCGAACTCTGATCTTTCCGCTTGGGGTGCGCACTCCGTTGTGATCAAGGGATGTCTGTGTCTGCGGCCTGTTCGGCGAGCATGGCGTGCAGACGGGCCATCCCGGCCACTCCCTTGGGAAGACGGGCCTTGGCCCGGCGCCGTCCTGCTCCACGTCATGGTGTGTCTCGGCCCAGTCGTCGCCCACGAAGGGGACATTCTGGGCCGCCAACCGCTGCACATGCATGAGAGCTACTTCCTCGCTGTCGGCGTACACCCGAACGCGCACCGGCGGTACGGCCGGACGTGCACCAGTTTTCGGGCTGGTTGGGAGTGTGCCGTGCAGAGCTTCGACGACGAGGTGGTGTCTCCCAACGGTTGAGCCCCTGATCGAACGGCCGGGAAACGCCCAGGTGGGAACGTTCCATGTGCGAGGTCGGCCGGACCTGTCCTACTGTCCTCGGCAGCGGGCCCGCACCCATCGTTCGATTCCAGAGAGAGGTTCTCCATGACCATCCTCGTGACCGGAGCGACCGGCACCGTGGGCAGGCACGTGGTCGATCGGCTCGTCGCGGCCGGACGGCCCGTGCGGGCGCTCACCCGCAACCCGGAGGCCGCCGGGCTGCCCGACGGCGTCGACGTCGTCAAGGGCGACCTGAACCGTCCGGGCGAGTTGTCGTTCGACGGGGTACAGGGTGTTTTCCTCATCGCGGGCCTCTTCGATCCAGAGCACGCGACCGACCTGGCGCAAGCCTTCGTCAGCCGCGCCGTGGCGGCCGGGGCCGCCCGGATCGTGTCCCTGACCAGCTCTGGCGTCACGAGCCGGCGAGCCGGCTTCTACGAGATGCTGCACGCGGTGGAACAGGTCGTCGAGAAGTCCGGGGCAGCCTGGACCCACGTACGGCCCGGCGAGTTCGCCGTCAACAAGCTCGACGTCTGGGGCGAGTCCATCCGGACCTCGAACCTGGTCCGCAACGCCTACCCCGACGGCATCGGCGTGCCGATCCACGAGGCCGACATCGCCGACGTCGCGGCGATCGCCCTGCTCCAGGACGGTCACGCGGGCCGGGCCTACGACCTGACCGGACCGCAGGCGCTCACCCACCGGCAGCAGGCGCAGGCGATCGGCGCCGGGCTCGGCCGTGCGATCGCGTTCGAGGGGCTGACCTACGGGCAGGCCCGCCGGGCCTACATCGAGGGCGGATTTCCGATGGAGGTCGCCGAGTTCATCCTGGGCTACCAGGCCGAGTACGCGGAGGAGCCCCCGGCGGTCTCGCCCACGTTCGAGCAGGTGACCGGAAGGAAGGGCCGCACGCTCGCGCAGTGGGCGGCCGACCACGCCACTGAACTGGCCCCGTCCGCCTGACGGCCAACGGCGCTCGGCGGGGCGGGTAGATGGAGGGTTCGGGTGTTCGCCCAGGATGTGCCGGTCCGCCAGCGGCGGGCGTCGACCAACTCGGTGTACGGGCGGTGGGTCGGCGTCACGGGGACCGGGGCGGGTCACGATGCCGGCTCGACCAGCAGCGGCTGGATCAACTGGCACAGGCAGCTGGATGAGGGACCGGGCGGTGTCCGCCGGGACTTCGTGGGCGGGCGCAACAGCGGCTACGAGGCGGCTTCCAACGGCAGGTCGTTGCCGCGCCAGCAAGCTGCCAACTCCTGAACCGGCACGTTGAGTGCCTCGCCGAGGCAGACGATCGTGCCGAATCCGGGGGACGGCAGTCGTCCGGTCTCGATCTTGCGCAGGGTTTCCGGCGAGATGCCGGCCGCGTGCGCGACTTCCGCTGGGTCGCGTCCCGCTCGCGCGTGGCGCAGCAGGGCGCCGAGACGCCTGCCGGCTTCGATCTGCTCAGGTGTGAGCGGTTGGCGGACCATGCTCCCAGGATAGGGGTGGTATTACTATCCCGGCAAGTGCTACAGTTCCGGTATAACTATACCAACAACCTGTGACGCGAGGTATTCGTGATCGAACTGAAGTCGCCTGCGGAGATCCAACGCATGCACGTGACCGGGCGTTTCGTCGCCGAGGTGCTCTCCGAGGTCGGCCGACTCGCTGACGTGGGCGTCAACCTCCTGGACCTGGAGCGCCACGTGCGCGGCATGATCAAACGGCGCGGGGCAGAGTCGTGCTACTGGGACTACTCGCCGTCCTTCGGACGCGGCCCGTTCCGCAACGTCATCTGCCTGTCCGTCAACGACGCCGTCCTGCACGGCCTACCCCACGACTACACACTGCGTGACGGGGACGTGCTCAGCGCGGACCTCGCAGTCAGCATCGACGGCTGGGTGACCGACTCGGCGCGCACGGTCGTCGTCGGCACTGCTGCCGAGGAGGACCTGCGGATCATCCGCGCCACCGAGGAAGCGTTGGAGGCGGCGATCGAGGTGGCACGTCCGGGCAACCGCCTGGGTGACATCTCGGCGGCCATCTGGGCGGTGGCCCGCGACTACGGCTATCCAGTCAACGACGAATTCGGTGGCCACGGCATCGGCCGCACCATGCACGAGGCGCCCCACGTCTCGAACATGGGCCGGGCAGGGCGCGGCCTTACGCTCCGGCCGGGCCTGACCCTCGCGCTCGAACCCTGGTTCGCCCGCACGACCGACCGGATCGTCTACGACGCCGACGGCTGGACCATTCGGTCGGCGGACGGCTCGCGCACGGCCCACTCCGAGCACACGGTAGCCATCACCGAGGACGGCCCCTTGGTGCTCACCCGGCGTGAATCGGAGAACCCAGCGCGGGCTGGTTCCGCCGGTCGGCTCTCCACAAAGGACGCCTAAGTCGCCCTGTTCAACCGATGCCGGCCCGATCAAACGGTGCTGACGACCGCATCTGCACCAGTGCATGAGACGAAAGGGCCGACTGCCCACGGGCGGTGTCGGCGACGCGTGAACCAGAACCAGTTCGGCTTGCCGAGATCAACCTCAGATAGCCTGACCACACCAGATCCACTTTACCCGCCCAAACGGGACAAGCCCGTTGCCGTCAATGTGTGAAGGTGACACCGATGTTGAACTACGGCCTTGACATGTCCGGTGTAGAGCACGATCGGGCGCTGCCCGACTTGGTGGCTGAAGGGGATGAGCTTGACGCCCTGGTATCAGCGCAGGCCGACTGGTCCAAGCCTACGCCGGCAGCGGGGTGGACGATCGCCCACCAGATCGCTCATCTTGCTTCAGCTGATGCGAACGTTCTCATCGCTCTACGGACCCCGGAGGCGTTCGACGTTGTGCTGAAGCAGGCGGAAGCCGCAGGCAGCCAATACGCTGATCTCGACGCCGCCGCGGGAGCAGCCAAACCGCGATCGGTACTGCTGGAACAGTGGCGCGCTGGTCGAGCCGAGCTGGCGGCGGCGCTACGTGACGTCCCACTGGACCATGGGTTTCCGTGGTACGGCTCGCAGTTGACCGCGGCGCTTATGGTGCCGCTTCGACTGATGGAAACGTGGGCTCACGGGCAGGACGTTTTCGATGCGCTGGGTGTCTCACGCCGTCCGACGGGTCGGCTCCAGCATGTGGCCTCGTTGGGCGTGGTAGGACGAGAGCTGTCGTTCTATGCAGCCCAACTGCCAGTTCCGGCAGAGCCGTTCCGTGTCGAGCTGACTGGTCCCGACGGCCAAACCTGGGTATGGGGCCCAGAAGATGCCGTGCAACGGGTTCAGGGCAGTGCCCTCGACTTCTGCCTTCGAGTCACCCAACGCAGGTCCCGAGCCGAGACTGACCTCACGGCAGTCGGCGAGGACGCGCAGAAGTGGCTCGACATTGCTCGCGTTTTCCTCTGAAGAGTGCAGGTAGCGATCTGCCGATCGAGCTCCTCAACACCACCTTCTACGTTTTCCTGAGCCAAGGTCATGGCCTGCGGAGACGGCTGCGCCCCCGCCGGTGCCGACGAGGGCGCAGACCGAGCCGTACGGGCGGTCCAGCCACCGGCGACGCTGTCGGTGGTAGCGGCGGTCAGGGCGGCGAAGCGATCATCGACCCGGGCCGCCGAACAGGCAGATCTCCGCGGCCAGCCACTCAATCAGCGCGTCTCAGGCGGCCCCCTCATCCCCCGGGAACATCCAGCGCTGATGGATGGTTACATGGATCGTGGCCGGTGTGCCCAGTGTCCCCGGGCCTCACCTATCGCCTTCGCGGACTACCGTTCGGCTGGAGCCGCGTTGCGCCTTTCGCCGAGAGGCGACACGCACACCGGTACGCACCTTTCAACGAAGGCCCGCCAGAACCGTCTGGTGGGCCTTCGTGGTGCGGGTAGCCCGGGCCCAGCCGAGACCGGCGTAGGGCGAGACGCTGCCCCGCGGCCCGTCAGCCGCGTCGCGTGGCGAGGATCTCTCGTCCGCGTTCCGGCGTGATCAGCCGGGCGGCCCACGGGTCGGCGCCAGCAGGGGAGAGCGGCGCCAGGTGGTCCTCGTCCATCTACGACCGCCTCGCCGCGGCCAAGGACGTACCGAACGGCGAACGTCCGACAGGCGCTGAACGTCCATCGCGTAAGGGGCGCGTCCTTGATCGGCGGCTCGGCTGAATGGCCATCGCGTTCGGCCATCTGGTCGATGTCGCGACGGTCGCGGGCTCCTAGCGTCGTCTGCGACCACATCCGCGATCAAAGGAGTACGATGCGCGTCGCGTCCACGGCAACGATCACGCTGGGCCTGGTCGTCCTGCTCGCGCCCACGGCGGTGGCCGCCTCACCCGCCTTCGGGCACCAGCGACTCACGTGGGGACCGTGCTCGGCCGCGCAGAAGGAGCTGCGCCAGGCGGGAGCGGAGTGCGCGAAGGTGACCGTGCCCCTCGACTACGACGACCCGGACGGCCGCACGATCCAGATCGCCGTCTCGCGTGTCAAGGCCGAGTCCCGCACCGGCCGGCGCGGCATCCTGCTGTCCAACCCGGGAGGGCCGGGCGGGACCGGACTCGCCCACACGCTGGCACTGCGTCCCGCGCTGAAGGACGTGGCGCGCCGCTACGACCTGATCGGGTTCGACCCGCGCTTCCTGGGCGAGAGCACGCCCATCACCTGCGACCCGGCTTCCCCGCCCCCCGCGCCGGGCAGGACGACGTCGCCCCGCGCGGACTTCGAGACGTCGGTACGTGACGCGCGCGCCCTGGCACGGCGCTGCGGGCAGCACGGAGACAACCGGGAACTGCTGCCGCACGCCTCGTCCCGCAACGTCGCCCGGGACATGGACGCGATCCGCGCCGCCCTGGGCGAGCGCAAACTGTCCTACTACGGCGTCTCTTACGGTGCCGACCTGGGCGCCGTCTACACCCAGATGTTCCCGGACAGGGCCGATCGCGTGGTCATCGACTCCTCCACCGACCCGGACGCCACCCAGTACGAGCTGTTCCAGCGGGCGGGCAAGCCCCTGGAAGAGTCGCTGGACGAGTGGGCAGGCTGGGCCGCCCGGCAGCACGACGACTACCGGCTCGGCCGTACCGGCAAGCAGGTGCGCGCGGCCGTACAGGGCGTGCTCGACCGCGCGGAACGGCGGCCGGTCTCCGTCGACGGCACGCGGCTGCCCGCCCCCGTGATCCGGCTGCTGCTCAGGCAGCTCATCCAGCAACAGGAGAACGACGCGGCGTTGGCGGGGGTCGTGCGCGATCTGGTCGACGCCGCGGCCGGCAAGCCGGTCAAGCCCGGTCCAGCCCTAGCCGGCCTGCTACGGGTCCTGAAGTCCCCCGAACTGGCGGACAGCATGGTGGGCGGGGCGCTGTTCATGTGCGGCGACGGCGGCTGGCCCGCCGGGGGCTGGCCGGACGACCCGGAGAGGTACTGGCGCGAGATCGTCCGCAGCCGGGCCACCCAGCCCGTGTTCGGCCCGTTCGCCAACGGGATGACCGCTCCGTGCGCGTTCTGGCAGGCCGAACCCCGCGAGCACGGCACCCCGATCGGCAACGCCGTGCCCGTGCTGATGGTGCAGGCCCGTCGCGACAACAACGTTCCGTACGCGGGCGCGCTGGCGCTGCACCGCAAGCTCACCGGCTCGCGGCTGGTGACGGCGGACATCCGCGCCCACGGCGTGTACGGCCGCGCCGTGGACGGGAATCGCCCCGTCCCCTGCGCCGACCGGGCCGTCAACGACTACCTGCGCGGCGGGAAGCTGCCCGCCGGGGACGTCGACTGCCGCGGCTGAGGCGCCGCACGATCGATGCGGCTCGACGCGACCTCACCATGGACGGGCCGGCCGGCGTGGTGAGTGTCGTCAGGGCCGGTGGAGGGGCGCTTCGGCGGAGGTGGCGTCCGCGCCCCAACTGGCCAGCAGGCGCAGGTTCTCCGCCGCGGCGGAGCCCGGCTGGGCGTGGTAGACGGTCAGGCACTGCTCGGGGTCGTCGGGCAGCCGGAGCGACTCGAAGGAGAGGGTGAGGTCGCCGACCAGCGGGTGACGCAGCCGCCTGGCGCCATGGCTCCTCTCCTTGACGTCGTGCCGGGCCCACAGGCGGCGGAACTCCTCGCTCTTCACCGACAGCTCGCCCACGAGCGCCGACAGCTGCGGATCGTCCGGATGGCAGCCCGCGTACAGACGCAGGGCGCCGACGATGTCGGCGGCCTTCGCCTCCCAGTCCACGAAGAGCCGGCGATGCTCGGGCCGCAGGAACACCAGCCGCGCCCAGTTGCGCTCCTGGGGCGGCAGCCGGTCCCAGTCGCCGAACAGGGCCGCCGCCATCGGGTTCCAGGCGAGGATGTCATAGCGCCGCCCGGTCACGTACGCGGGCACCCCCTCCATGGAGGCCAGCAAATCCCGCAGCGTGGCGCGCACCTGCTGCCGCTGCGGCGGCGGGCGCCCCTTCCGGTGCTGGTACCTGACCAGATGTCTGAGGTGCGCGTGCTCGAAGTCCGTCAGCCGCAGGGCACGCGCGATCGCATCCAGCACCTCGGCCGACACGTTGTGGCCCTTGCCCTGCTCGAGCCGGGTGAGGTAGGCGACCGACACGCCGGCGAGCTGGGCCAGCTCCTCGCGGCGCAGCCCCGGGACCCGCCGATGCCGCCCGAAGAGCGGCAACCCGACGTCCTCTGGCCTCAGCCGGGCCCGACGGCTGCGCAGGAACTCGCCGATCTCGGCACGCGGATCGATCGGCCGCTCACCGCCGACAGCCTCTGTACCAGGTCGATCGCCTATGTCCCTCATGGTGTCTGATCGTACGCATGCCAGGGCGGACGAGGCTGACCCTGGCAGTAGTAGGACCACAGGTCGTAAGCAGCACAGGGCTCTGGGAGAGCCCGCCTCACCACGGAAGGGTCATCTCCGGCCCCGCGATCGAGATGGCGGGGCGGACGACCACGACCTGGGAGAGACTTCCGATGAGTACTGCTGCGGCTCCGGCCGCCAAGGCGCCACCGGAGCGCACGCCGACCCGGCCCGGATCTCTGCGGGACGGTGGCAGATGTCGGGCGGCTTGACTCCCCGTGACCCCGCGGTCCGCAGGGAGCCCGTGCGCTGGTCGGCGCGGTTGTGGGTCTCGTTGCTCGTCTTCAGCGGGGTGATCCTGCTCGACGGTCTCGAGAACTCGATGATCGCTGTGTCGATCCCGGAGATCCAGCATGAACTCGGGTTGAGCGCGGCCACAGCGCAGTGGTTGATCGGCGCCTACATCCTGGCCTTCGGCGGCTTCCTGCTGCTGGGTGGGCGGTTCGCCGACCTGTTCGGCCGACGGCGGGTGCTGGTGACCGCGATGGCGGTGTTCGCGCTGCTGTCGCTGCTCGGCGCACTCGTCGACGACGGGGTCCTGCTGATCGTCTCGCGCTTCGTCAAGGGGATGGCCGCGGCCTTCACCGCACCGGCGGCCATGTCGCTGCTGACCGCGACCTTTCCCGAAGGCCCGCAACGCAACAAGGCGTTCGGGATCTTCAACGTGTTCGAGGCGTCGGGCTACTCCTCCGGGTTGCTGATAGGCGGCCTGCTCGCGGCGCTGAACTGGCGGGCCACCTTCGTCCTGCCGATCCCGATCGCCCTGCTGGTGCTGATCGGCGCGCTGCGCGTCCTGCCGCCGGATCCGCCGCACGCCGAACGGCGGCGGCTCGACCTCGGCGGCGCCGTGACCCTGGTCGGCGGGATGCTGCTGCTGGTCTTCACGGTCGGCTCCGCGGCGGACGCCGGCTGGACATCGCTGCGGACGACAGCCGGACTCGCTCTTTCCGGGCTGCTGCTCGCCGGCTTCGTGGCGATCGAGCGCACCGTGAAGGAGCCGCTGATCCGGCTGGGCATCCTCCGCGACCGCGATCTGGTGACCGCCAACGTCAGCGCCGCCCTCCTGTACGGGGGCGCCATGGGCTTCCAGTTCCTGCTCGCTCTGTACCTGCAGAACCTGAACGGCTGGCAGCCGTGGCAGATGGCGTTGGTGCTACTGCCCTCGGGACTCATGGTGGTCGTCATCGGGCCCAGGCTCGGGGCCCTGTTGGACCGGTTCGGCGTGACCAAGGTGCTGCTTGCCGGGCTCGTGGCGTTCGTGCCGAGCTACGCGTTGATGCTGCGCATCGGCCCTGAGCCGGACCTGTGGACGGTGCTGCTGCCCGCGTCGCTGTTGTGGGGCGTGGGCTTCGCTCTCAGTATCTCGGCGCTGATGGTCGCCGGCACCAGCGGGATAGCCGACCACGAGCAGGGACTGGCGTCCGGGCTGCTGACCAGCTCGCTGCAGGTCGGCGGCGCCTTCGGCCTCGCGGTCGTCACCGCGGCGATCGTGCCCGGCACACAGCTGGCCATGCTCCGTCCGGGCGTCGTGGTGATCCTGGCGTTCGCGGCTCTGACGCTCTTGACGCAGCTGATGCGCCGACAGAGATGACCGCTGCGGGCCCGCGCGATCAGCCGCGATTCCAGTGCCACGAGATGCCAGGCGACGCCCAGCCGGTGCACGGCGTAACTCCGGGCCTCCACCAGGTGGGCGTCGCGGAGCTCCAGGCCCGATTCCTCGTGCAGCTCGCGGGCGAGCGCCGCGTACGGCTGCTCGCCCGGATCGATGCCCCGCCTGGCAGGTGCCATCGCGCGACACCTGGCCTCGGCGGCCGGATCCCGACAGAAGCCGCTGCTTACCAGGTGTAGGGGCCGAATCGGCCCCATGCGATGACCGCCGCCGCGAAGAACAGCACCACGTTGAGGACGATCGCGGCGGGCTCCTTCCGCCGCAGGTGGGTCAGCGCGGCCAGCACCATCATCAGGGCCAGGCCGGTCGCCGCCAGAGGGGTGAGGATCGGGGCGATCCCGGTGACGGCGGGCAGGACGAGCGCGAGCGCGCCGGCCAGCTCGGCGAGCCCGATGAAGCGGACGGTGCCGGCGGAGAAGTCGGCCGTCCAGGGCAGTCTGGGTTCGAGCTTCTCCTTGGACAGGGCGGAGGTCAGCACCCCCACCGCGGCGAACATCGCCGCCAGCACAGCCTGCAGGATCCACAACAACACGTTCATGGTCTGGGTTTCCTCATCGTTCACCAGGGGTGTCGCCAAAGTATCTAGAGTTCGTCTCTAGATTTCAACTCTAGAGATATGCTCGGCTCATGGATACTGTCAAGCGGCCGGACAAACGAGCCGAGCGGTCCAGGCAGACCCGGGCGAAGATCGTCACGGCGGCCCATGAGCTGTTCGTCGAGCACGGATACGGAGCCACAAGCCTGCAGGACGTCGCCGACCGGGCGGGCGTCGCCGTGCAGACGATCTACTTCGTCTTCCGCAACAAGCGCACGCTGCTGAAGGAGCTGGTCGACACGGCCATCGCCGGCGACGACGAGCCGGTCGCCACCGTGGACCGTCCCTGGTTCCGCGCGGCGTGCGCCGCCGAGACCGCCCCGGACCAGCTACGTCGGCACGTCCAGGGCACCCGGCAGATCCTCGACCGGTTCGCCTCCATCGCCAGGGTCGTCGAGACCGCCGCCACCATGGATCCGGAGATCGCCGCGATGTGGCCGAACGAGGAGGATCCGCGTTTCACGGTGCACTCCGCCGCCGCGCGGGCCCTCGTCACCAAACCCGGCGCCCGCCCCGGCCTGTCCGCGGAGATGGCGGCCGACCTGCTGTACGGCCTGCTCAGCCCCGGTCTGTACCTCACCTTCGTCCGCGATCGCGGCTGGTCACCGGCGACGTGGGAGAGCTGGGCGCACGACACCCTGCGTCGCCAACTGTGCGACGACCTGGACGAGGCGGACCTCGCCCCGGGGCCACGCGACGCCGGTTGATCGGCGACGCAGCTCCGCGATGCTCACCCGGTCGAGCTCCGGCTGCGGCTGGTTCGGCCGGTTGGAGCGTGGGCCGCTTCGCGAAGGTACCGGTCTGCGAGTTCGCGTGCCCTGGAGCGGACGCGGGCGATCCCCGCCGGGCTGTTGAAGGCGGCGTAGGGCGGCCAGAGGAAGACGAAGACGGCGAGCCCTCGGCGTACACGACGTTGTCGGTGTGGCAGTCCCCGTGGACGAAGACCGGCGGTAGGGCACTGATCTGGTCCCGGAGTCCGGCGCGGGCCGGGAAGCTGCCGCGGCGATCGCGGTGCGACTCGTCGCGGGAGCGGTGCAGCACTGGATGCGCTGGGGTGTCGCATAGACCTGGGCTGCCCGGCTCCGCTCTCCGGCTCAGGACTCGTGGACCATCGGCCGCCCGGTCGACGCCGCGTTCGCGAACACGTCGTCGACGATCACCACGGTCCGTCCTGCCCTGCTCAGCAGCGAGGCGGCGGCCGTGGCGCGGTATCCGCTGCCGCAGTGCACCCAGATCGTGCCGGACGGGATCTCGTCCATCCGGCGGGTGAGCTCCGGCAGCGGAACGTGGATGGCGCCCTCGACGTGGGCGGTCCGCCATTCGTTGCGCAGCCGTACGTCGAGGACCACGACGTCCCCGGCGGCGGCAAGGTCGGCGAAGGTCGCGGTCGGGGTGCTCATCAGCTGCGCGGGGTCGGCGGCGAGGCGGTCGGGGCTGCCGTAGGCGGCGGCGGTGACGCGGTCGATGCCGATGCGGACGAGTTCGCGCTGGGCGGCGGCGATGTCCTCGGGCGTCTCGCTGATCAGCGTCAGGGGTGCGCCCCAGTCGATCAGCCAGCCCAGCCAGGTGGCCAGGGGGCCGTCCAGCCCCAACCCGATGGTCCCCGCCAGATGGGAGGCGGCGTAGGCGGTACGGTGCCGCAGGTCGATCACCCATTCCCCGGCTTCGAGCCGCCGGCGGAGCTCGTGCGCGTCGGTCGCGGCAGGCGGGCGGAGGTCGAGCGGGGCGGGCCCGGACCGGTTGATCACGCCCATGTGGGCGTAGTAGGCGGGGTAGGCGTCGAGCCCGGTCAGGGTCTGCTGGACGAAGTCGGCTTCGGCCAGCCGCAGCGCCGGGTTGACCGCGCGCTCGCGCTCGATCGTGGAGGCGTCCCCCGAGGACTGGGTGGCGGAGCAGAAGCTGCCGAAGCCGTGCGTGGGCCAGACGGCCGCGCCGTCGGGCAGCAGGTCGGCGAGCTTGCGCGCCGAGGCGTGCTGCTGCCTGGCCAGAGCGTCGGCGTGCTCGTCGCCGAGCAGATCGGTGCGGCCGGTGGTGCCGATCAGCAGGGACCCGCCGGTGAACACCCCCGCCCTGCCGTCGGGGCCCTCCAGGACGTACGACAGGTGGTGGTAGGTGTGGCCCGGCGTGGCCACGACGTGCAGCCGCAGCACGGGGGAGACCTCCACGACGTCGCCCTCGACCAGTGGCTCGTGATCGAAGGACGCCTTGTCGGCGGCCGCGACCGCGTACCGTGCGCCGGTCAGCCGGGCCAGCTCGAGACCGCCGGAGACGTAGTCGTTGTGGAGGTGGGTCTCGACCACCCGCGTGATGGTCACGTCGAGGCGCCCGGCCAGGGCCAGGATCCGGTCGACGTCACGTTGCGGATCCACCACGACGGCCACCCGGCCGTCGGTGGCCAGGTAGCTCCGATCGCCCAGGGACGAGGTCTCGATCACATGCACATTCATCAGTAACGCTCCGTAGGACACCCCGGGGGGTATATGACAGGTACGAGAGTGCCGCCAGGCATGCCAGGCGGCAGAGGGGTCAGGCCAGGGCGAGGAAGAGTTTCTCCAGCTCCTGCTCGGTCATCGGCGGCTGCTCGCCACGCTCGCGGGCGGCGTTGCAATGCCGCAGCCCGCTGGCCACGATCTTGAAACCGGCACGGTCGAGGGCCTTCGAGACCGCCGCGAGCTGGGTGAGCACCGCCGTGCAGTCCTCGCCCTCCTCGATCATCGAGATGACCCCGGCGAGTTGCCCCTGTGCTCGGCGCAACCGCGTCAACGCATCACCCACGAGTGCCGGACTCAGCTCCATGGCGGCCAATATACCCCATGGGGTATGGGAGGAGCCGCCCCCGACCTCGTGCGTGTGTTGTGTCCCAGTACGATCGTTGGGCTCTTCGGACGTGGCCGGGCGGTGTTCGCGGAGATCTGCGGCGTTGCGCGCGGCAAGAGTGTTCGGAGCGGCCCGGCGAGTCGCTGGCGGGTGCGGGCCAGGAGTCGATCAGCAGCACCGCGCTGGAGGAGGTCGCACGTGTGTGAGTACGAACTACGGGCCGGGACACCCTCTGTCGAGGTCTACCGCCATCTGCGCGTCGCCTCGGGGCTGAGCGACAAATCTGCAGAAGCCGCCACGCTGGGCCTGGCAGGCGGGTGGTATGCCGTCACCGCCTACCAAGACGACCAACCCATCGGCATGGGCCGGATCACCGGTGACGGCGGCACCGCCTTCCAGATCGTCGACATCTGCGTGCTGCCCGAGCACCAGGGGCGAGGCATCGGCAAGCGGATCATGGAGGCGCTGATGGCCGAGCTCCGGGAGCGGGCGCCCGCGACGGCGTACGTCTCGCTGATCGCCGACGGTGACGCCCGGCACCTGTACGCGAAGTACGGCTTCGCCGAGACGGCACCCGACTCCGTCGGCATGGCCCTGCGGCTCTGATCTACCGAGTACCGCAGGGCGTCGCGGCGATCGCGGGACGGGGGCTGTCGTGCCTGGCCGGCCCAGCCGCTCCGCCATCATCGGCTTCACCACAGCCTGCAAGATCGACACCAGCCGCTCCATCGCCACCCACGAGGCGGGGTGCGGCACGGGCGCGTGAGGAGCGCCGTGACGTGCGTTGAGGGCGGGCCGACGCGGCATGATGGCGATCAAGAATCGTCGAAAGGTGTTATGTGAAGACAATCCTGGCCGCCGTCGTCGCGAACCTGCTCGTGATCGGCCTCGCCCCCACAGCGCACGCCGTGTCCGCGGAGCCCGCACGCGTGCGCGATGTCTACGCCGACTACGCCGGCCTTTCCGCCCATGAGATCGAAGGCAGGGACTACCGCCGCGTCCAGCGCGTCCCCCGTGGAGCGAGGGTGGCGCACATCGCCATCCACGGCGGCGCCATCGAGGCGCCGACGTCGCAGCTCGCGGACCAGGCCGCGGGCCGCAGGTACGCCTACTACTCGTTCGACGGCATCAAGGCTGCCGACAACAGCGATCTGCACATCACCTCCACGCACTTCGATGAACCCAAGGCGCTCAAGGTGGTGGCGGCGGTCGACTACACCGTCTCTTGGCACGCCGCGGCGGGCTCTGCCGCCACCACCTACGTTGGCGGACGAGACACGACGTTGATCAAAAAGGTGACGGCCGGGCTACGCGCCGCCGGGTTCCCCGTCTCGGCGTCCGTGCCTGAGGAGATCGGTGGTGACAGCCCCCGCAACATCGCGAACAGAAACCGCAGAGGCATGGGCGTGCAGCTGGAAATCAGCCGTGGCCAGCGGGAGCTGTTCTTCGACGGAGGAAAGCTGAATCGCGCCTGGATCGAAAACCCCGCCAACCGCACGAAGGCCTTCTATCGGTACGTCGCGGCCGTCAACCGCGCCCTTGGCTGAGCGTGACGCTTGGTCGGGGCGGTCGGGGCGGTCGGGGCGGTCGGGGCGGTCGGGGCGGCCGGGGCGGTCGGGACGCCCGGCGCCGACCAGCGCCGCCCGGCGCCGACCAGGGCTGAACCGCATCGGTGCTGGTCACGCCGGGTTCGCGCGACCCCCTCTCGGGTAACCGGCAAGCATGACGAAATGGAGCAAACGGGACGGCATGCTCGTCCACGAAGAGGAGCCGTTCAACGCCGAGCCGCCCACCTGGGCCCTGGCGGAGCAGCTGATCACGCCTCTGGACGCTTTCTACAGCCGCAACCACGGCCAGATCCCCCAGATGGACGCGGCCACCTGGCGGCTGGAAGTGGACGGGCTGGTCGAGTGGCCGTTGCGGCTCTCGCTGGAGGAGTTGCGTTCCCGCTTCCCGGAACGGGAGGTGATCGCGACGCTGCAATGCGCGGGCAACCGCCGTGCCGAGCTGATCCAGGTTCGTGACATTTCGGGCGAGGATCCCTGGAGGTCCGGTGCCATCTCCACGGCTTCCTGGATCGGTGTGAGCCTCGCCGACGTGCTTGCCGAGGCGGGGCTGCGTCCCGAGGCCGCGCACGTCTGCTTCGCGGCGCCGGACATGGCGCAGGAGACAGACCCGCCCCAGCCCTTCGGCGGCTCCATCCCGGTGGCCAAGGCCACCGCGGGCGAGGTGCTGCTGGCATGGGCGATGAACGGCCACCCGCTGCCCGCCGCCCACGGGGCCCCGCTGCGCGTGATCGTGCCGGGCTGGATCGGCGCCCGCAGCGTGAAATGGCTGGAGCGCATCACCGTCCGCGCCGAACCCTCAGACAACTACTTCCAGGCCGTCGCGTACCGCATGCTGCCTCCCGGAGCCGACCCGTCCCAGTGCGGCCCGGGGTCCGGCATCTCCCTCGGGCCACTCGCCCTCACCTGCGACATCCTGCGCCCCGAACACGGCTCCCGCGTCCCTCCCGGACCGGTCGAGATCACCGGCTACGCGCTCGCGGGCGACGGCCGCAGCGTCGCGCGAGTGGACATCTCCCTGGACGCCGGGCGCACCTGGACCCAGGCGAAACTGGACACGCCGGTAGGTCTCTGGGCCTGGCAGCACTGGCGCACCACCGTCGTCCTGTCCGAGGGGGAGGCGGACATCGTCGCCCGCGCCTGGGACTCGGCGGGCACCACGCAGCCCGAATCACCGGCGACGCTGTGGAACCCCAAAGGGTATGCCAACACCACCTGGGGCCGCCTCCACCTCACCTGCCGCCACTGACCCCGGCAGGCGTCGGTGGTGAGCGCCGAGCGGCCGTCCGGACGCCGCGCGAAGCGTCCCGCTCATCCGGCGAACGCCGTCGACGGCGTGCCTGCGGCTCCCACCTGGTTGATGGCGAAGACCGACCCGGCGGGGTCGTCGTCGGAAAGATCGAGCCCTTCACGGGCCGACGTGACGTACAGAACGTCGAGGCGGGCTCCGCCGAACGCGCAGGACGACGGCTGGTGCACGGGCATCGGGACCTCGCCGAGCAGGTCTCCGTCCGGGGAGATCCGTGCCAGGCGGTCGCCGCCCCACACCGCGACCCACAGGCACCCTGCCGCGTCGACGGTGAGCCCGTCCGGCATGCCGGTGTGCGCGGGGACGCGGAACAGCGTGCGTCGACGACTGATCCTGGTGGACCCGGGATCGGTGTCGAACGCCGAGATCTCGCCGGCGACGCTGTCGGCGAGGTAGAAGGTGCGTCCGTCGGGGCTCCAGTCGAGCCCGTTGGGCAGGGTCAGATCCTCAAGGACGACGCGGCTCGTCCAATCCGGCATGAGGACGTGCAGAGCGCCTTTGCCGGGCTGGAAGTCCATCGTGGTGCTGCCGGCCCAGAGCCGCCCGTGCCTGTCGCACTTCGCGTCGTTCATGCGCTCGCCGTCGGGCAGGATCGCGCGCCGGATGTTCAGCGATCCGTCGGATTCGACGGTCGCGAACCCTTCGGCGGTCGCGGCGACGAAGCCTCCGCCGCGTCGGGGCACCGCGGCGCCGACGAGCGTCGGCAGCTCGATCCTGGCGGTCTCACCGGTGGCCGGGTCGCCGGTGTGGATGTGTCCGGCGAGGATGTCGACCCAGTGCAGGCGGCCGAGTTCGGCGTCCCACACCGGTCCTTCGCCCACTCGGGCCTTGCCGGGAATCGCAACCTCAGCCGTCATCATTCGGGAAGCACCACCGCGGCGTTGGCCAGCAGCCCGCCGTCAACGGGGAGCGCGATGCCGGTGATGAAGCTGGCGCGGTCACTGGCCAGGAAGGCGACCGCCTCGGCGACCTCATCCGCTCGCGCCACCCGTCCCAGCGGGTGCATGCGTCCCCAGGACTCGACCAGTGCCTGCGCGGCTTCGTCGCTGCCGTCGGAGAAGGTACGGGCCGAGAAGCGCAGCATCGGGGTGTCCACCGAGGCGGGGCAGACGGTGTTGACTCTGATCCCGTTCTTCGCCTCGTCGATCGCGATCGATCGGGCGAGTGCGTTGAGCGCCCCCTTGCTGGTGGTGTAGGCGGCGACGGCGCTCTGCGTGACGAAGGCTTGCACGGAGGAGACCAGCACGATCGCCCCCGCTCCGCGAGCGCGCAGGTGGGGCAGCGCGTGTTTGACGGTGTGGAAGGCGCCGGTCACGTTGACGGCGAGCACCTCGTTCCACTCCTCGGCGCTGGTCTCCGCCGCCGTGCCGTAGCGTTGGATTCCCGCGGCGGCGACGACGATGTCGAGGCCGCCGTGTGCGGCGGCGACGTGTGCGACGAGTTGCGCGGTGGCGGTCTCGTCGGTGACGTCGACGTCGACGTGTTCGACACCTGGAAGCGGAGCTTCGCAGTCACGTGTCGGTGGCACACCCGCGGCCACGACCGTCGCGCCGCGCGCCGAAAGCACGTGGGCTGTCGCGCGTCCGATACCGCTGAATCCACCGGTGACGATGGCGACCTTGCCGTCGAACTCCGCCACGCTCCACTCCCTCGATGTCATCCACGGGCTCCGCGCCGTGAACGGCGCTGGGGTCAGCCGCGGTGGGCATTGTCGTTGAACGATCGCCGCAACTGTCGTGCCGGGACGGGCTGTGAGCCGGTTGCGCGAGATCACTCTAAACAACGTTGTCTCAAGCCGCTAGTCTGTCGTCCCGGGTCGGGCTTACCGCTGGCAGGCAGGGCGGTCTTCGCGTGGGTGTCCGTTCGTCGGGCAGTGAGGAGCAGAGTTCGTGACAGCAGAGTGGATTCGGTGGCCCGCCAACGTCGTGGCCCGGTTCGGCGGCGAACCCGTGGCCTTCGGCGGTGATTACAACCCCGAGCAGTGGGACGAGAGCGTGTGGCACGAGGACGCGCGGTTGATGCGCGCGGCCGGCGTCAACCTCGTCACGGTCGGTGTCTTCGCCTGGTCGACGCTGCAACCGGCGCCTGACCGATGGAACTTCGGATGGCTCGACCGCGTGCTCGACCTGCTGCACGCGAACGACATCGCCGTCGATCTCGCCACGGCCACCGCGTCGCCTCCGCCGTGGCTCACCACCCGGTCCCCGGGGGTGCTGCCCGTCGATCGGCACGGGCGGACGATGGCGCAGGGCGGACGCCAGGCCTGGTCGCCATCGTCGCAGGTCTATCGCGAGCACTCGCTCGCGCTGGTGGAGAGGATGGCGGAGCGCTACGGCGAGCACCCCGCACTCGCGCTGTGGCACGTCTCCAACGAGCTCGGCGGCCACAATGCGCGGTGCTACGGCGACGCGAGCGCCGTGGCCTTCCGGGCCTGGCTGAAGGCGCGGTACCGGGGCTCGATCCACGAGTTGAACGCCGCGTGGACGACCGCCGCGTGGAGCCAGACCTACTCGGCGTGGGAGGAGATCCAGCCTCCACGGGTCACGTTCACCGACTCCAACCCCACCCAGGTGCTGGACTTCGACCGGTTCAGCTCCGACCAGCTGCGCGAGCAGCTGCGAGCGGAGCGCGCCGTCCTACGGCGGGTCACCCCGGACGTGCCGATCACCACGAACCTGGTGCTCTTCGACGCCGGCAAGAACATGGACTACAGCTCCTGGACCGACGACCTGGACCTCATCGCGAGCGATCACTACCTACGCCCGACGCCCGACGCCCACGTCGAGCTGTCGTTCTCGGCCGACCGGGCACGCGGCCTGTCGAAAGGCAGGCCGTGGCTGCTCATGGAGACGGCCACCAGCGCCACCAGCTGGCGCCCCGTCAACCCCGCGAAGCGCCCCGGACAGCTCAGGCGAGACGTGTTCTCCCACGTCGCCCGCGGGTCCGATGGGATCTGCTTCTTCCAGTGGCGGGCCGCCAAGGCGGGCGCCGAGCGGTTTCACTCCGCGATGCTCCCGCACGCCGGTGCCGACAGCCGGAAGTTCCGGGAGGTGACGGCGCTCGGCGCGGAACTCGGCTGCTGTGCCGAGGTGCTCGGAAGCCGGGTGGTCGCGGAGTGCGCGTTGCTGTTCTCCGAGGAGTCGTGGTGGGCGGCCGAGCGAGAGTCGCATCCGCACAACGGCCTCTCGTACACGGAGTCCGCCCTCACGTGGTACCGGAGTCTCCGGGACGCGGGCGTGACCGTCGACGTCCTGCCGCCGTCGGCCGACCTGTCGGGTTACCGGCTGATCGTCGTGCCCATGCTCTACCTGGTCTCCGACGACGACGCGGCCGCCATCGCCGCCGCCGCGGACGCGGGGGCGACCGTGATCGTCACCTACTTCTCCGGCATCGTCGATCCGCTCGACCGGGTGCGGCTCGGCGGTTACCCCGGGGCGTTCCGCGAGCTGCTCGGGGTGCGCGTGGAGGAGTTCGCGCCCATGGTGGAGGCGGACTCCGTGGAGATCGACGGGGTCACCGGGCCCGCCCGGGTCTCGACCTGGCACGAGGAGATCGATCTGACGGATGCGGTGGCCGAGGCCCGGTACGTCAGCGGCGACTTCGCGGGCGCGCCGGCGATCACGCGCGCGACCCGAGGCGCGGGGGAGGCCTGGTACGTGGGCGTGGAGCTGCCCGCCGACGCCCGCGCGCGCCTGCTGGGCGTGATCGCGACGACGACACCGTCCGACGGCGGACTCGAGGTCGTGACGCGCCGCTCGGCCGATCACGACTACGTCTTCCTCATCAACCACGGCGACACCGAGACCACCGTTCCGGGGTCGGGAGCCGACCTGCTGGACGGGTCCGTTCACGAGGGAAAGATCACGGTGCCCGCGGGCGGGGTGCGGGTCGTCAGACTGGTCCGTTGAACGAAGCAGGACACCGGCCGCGCCGCCTGGTCTCGGAACTACACTGCACGTGCCCGCCGAGCACGGTGACGCGGCAGAGCACGACCGGGCGGTAACAGTCGTCGACTGGAGAGACCAGGTGCTACGCAACCCCACGATGAAGGACGTCGCCCACGAGGCAAGAGTCAGCCTGAAGACCGTCTCGCGTCACGTCAACGGGGAAACGAACATCGATCCCGCCCTTGCGGAGCGCATCAGTGCGGCGATCGTGAAGCTCGGCTACCGGCGCAACCTCTCCGCGGCGAGCATCCGGCCCGGTCGGACGAGCAAGACCATCGGCCTGGTCATCAGCGACCTCGCGAACCCCTACTACTCCACGCTCGCCCGAGCCATCGAAAGTGTGGCGGACGCGGCCGGCTACCTCGTCACGATCGCCAGCTCCGAAGAGGAGGGGCTGCGGCACGATCGCCTGGTCGATCGGCTCATGGAGCAGCGGGTGGACGGCTTGATCGTGGTGCCGCCGCGGAACGCCGCCCGCGACTGGTCCGACGTCGCCGGGCCCATCCCTCCGCTGGTCTTCCTCGACCGGCCCGTGCCGTACTCCGCTGCCGACGCCGTGCTCGCGGACAACGCGGGCGGGGCCCGCGAGGCCGCCCTCGCGCTCGCCTCCGTCGGCGCGCGGCGCATCGCCTTCGTGGGCGACTCGCTTGACATCTACACGATGCGCGAACGTCACGCCGGATACGCCGCGGCGCTCGCCGAAGCCGGGTCCGGCGTGGACGACTCGCTCACGATCACGACGGCGCACACCAGGGAACAGGCGGAACACGAGGTCGGCGTCGTGCTCCGCGACGACTCGGCCGACGCCGTCTTCGCGGCCAACAACCGCTCGACGATCGGCGCGTTGCTCGCCTTCCAGAAGGCCGGGCGGCGGTTGCCCCTCGTCGGCTTCGACGACTTCGAGACGGCGTTGCTCGGCAGCCCTCCGGTGTCGGTGGTCAGCCAGGACGTCGAGCTGATGGGGCGCACGGCCGCCGAGATCGTCCTCGGCCGCCTGAACGGCGACACCTCGGCGTTCGCCACCCGGACGCTCCCCACCCAGCTCATCCTCAGGGGCTCGGAAAGGCTCTAGCTAGGCTTCGTGATCGCGCGGCGAACCGGCGCGATCCGCCGGCCCGTCGAGCGCCAGGCCGTTGAGGACGCCTTGCAGGTATCCGATCGCGTGCGCCCGGCCTCGGCTGCAGTAGGCCTCGGATGACGTGTCGCCCCAGGTGTCGAGGTCTCCGATCATCGCCGGTACGTGGTCGTCGATGAGGAATCCGGCGAATCCGGAGTCGTTGAGCCGGCGGATCACCCGTGCCGGGTTGACGTTCCCCTCGCCGATGAAGCACTCGCTGAAGCGCGGCACGGTGCCGCGTACGTCCCGGAAATGGACGTAGAAGATGGCCGGCCCCAGGAGGTCGATGACCTCGTTGACGCTCTGCTCGCCGGCCATCTCCGACACCGTTCCGAGGCAGAGGTTCAGCCCCCACGACGGACTGTGGCCGGCCTGCTTGCGCGCTTGCCCGATGGCGGCCGGGGAGGTGAAGATCCGGGCCACGCCACCCAGGGGCTCGTCGACCGGTGGGTCGTCGGGGTGCAGGGCGAGCCGCACGCCGACCTCCTCGGCGACGGGGAGAACAGCGTCGAGGAAGTACTGGTGGTTGGCCCACATCTGGTCGGCCGTGATCGGCTCGTCCACGGGCTGGTCGGGAGTCAGCCGGTATCCGGTGAGCGCGTTGCCGCGGTGCGTGTCGGCCAGGTCGAAGGCGGTGACCTTCGCGCCGCCGCGTCCCTTCGCGGCCATGTCGGTGCGCCAGACGTAGGTGGCGAGGAAGTTGTAGCCGAGCAGGTCGATCCCGACGGCGGCAAGGTTGCGGATGGTCCTCTGGTAGTTCTCGATCTGCTCGTCCCGGCCGGGCAGCCCGCGCTGGATCTTCCAGAAGTGGGCGAGCGGGACGTTCTCCAGGCCGTCGATGGCCAGCCCGTCAGCGTCGCAGCGCTCCCGGAGGGCCCGCAACTCGGCCAGGCTCCAGCAGCCGTCGACTCCGGGCAGCAGGTCGGGGGTGTGCAGCTGCACGCCGGTGAGTCCGAGCTGGTGGGCGAAGGTCGCGACGCGGGAGTCGTACGTGTCGATGTGGCCGAGGGAGAGACGGATGGTCATGCGCTCAGTCCGTGAAGTAGTCGGGGTACTTGGCGCGCAGCGCCGGGCCGAGTTCGAGAGCGCGTCTGGCGTGCCGGCTGATCAGGGCGCGGCCGGCCGGCACATCGGCGGCCTCCAGCGCGTCCACGATCAGTCTGTGCTCGTCGATCAGCTCTCGCACCGCGGCGGAGTCGGGCAGGGCGAGCCGCCGAAGCCGGTCCAGCTGCAGCTTCATCCGTTGCACCGCCTGCCACGCTCGCGGATAGCCGCTGAGCGAGAAGATCTCGCTGTGCAGCGCCTCATCGGCCGCGAAGAAGGCGTCGAAGTCTTCCGTGCGGTAGCTGTGCTCCTGCCGGTCGAGCAGTTCGCGCAGCACGGTGACGTCCGGCGCCGGATCGGCGCACACCACCTCGAACGCCGCAACCTCCAGATTCTCGCGGACGAAGCGCGCCTCTTCCACATCACGCAGGCTGATCAACCCGACCCGGGTGCCCACCTGCGGCACGACCCGCACGAGCCCCGCGTCGACGAGCCGCGCGAGGGCTTCGCGCACCGGCGTGCGACTGACGTGCAGCCGCTCGGCCAGATCCGTCTCGGACAGGGACGCTCCAGGGGCGAGTCGCACCTCGCGGATCGCGGAGACCAACTCGTCGTAGACGCGATCGGACGTCCGTGCCGGCGCACGGTCTCGGACGACCGGGGACAGCATGGGATCGCGTCCGGCGGGTGCGGGCTCGGGGATGCGCGCTTGATGGGAACTCACAAAATTGATCGTTGCATGCCGCAAGCTTGTATGCAAGTATCCCAGCATTAACGTGATCGTCGTAAAGGGGAAACAAGAGCCCGCCCGGGACGTCGGCGGCCACGCCGCCGGTGAGTCCGTGATCACCTCCCGGAAGCCGTAGCAGATCGCCCAGCTCGCGACCGGGAACGCGCTGAAGGATCTCAACGGCGACAGGAGCGTCCCGCAAGCCCAGCCGTGCATGCCCCCAGCGACACGCGACGCGCTGTACAAGTAACAGTCGAGAGGTAAGTCATGCTCAACCGAAACGCGCGACTCACTGCGGCCGCAGCCATCGCCGCCACCGGCATCGCGTTGACGGGGTGCTCCGGCAGCACCGGGGCGAGCACCGCAGGCCCAGTGACCATCACGTTCTGGGGCTGGGCCTCGGGCTACGAGAAGTCCGTCTCGCTGTGGAACGAGTCTCACCCCGACGTCCAGGTGAAGTACGAGGCCATCGCCAACGGCGGCGCGGGCGGCTACGACAAGATGTTCACCGCCGCGAAGGCGGGCACGGCCCCGTGCCTGGCGCAGATCGGCTACGAGACCTTCTCGAGCTTCCTCGCCGCCGGCATGCTGCAGGACGTCAGCCAGTACGTCAAAGCACAGCGGGCCGAATTCGCCGACTGGGTGTGGGGCAATGTCGGCATCGACGGCGCCGCCTACGGCGTGCCGGTCGACACCGCGCCGATGGGCATGTTCTACCGCTCCGACCTCTTCACCGCCGCGAAGATCACGGTTCCGAAGACCTGGGAGGAGTTCAGGACGGCCGCCGCCGCGGTGAAGGCCGCCGACCCGAAGGCCCGCATCATGAACCTGCCCACCGACCCGTACCTCTACGCCGGGTTCGCCTGGCAGGGCGGTGCTCCCTGGTTCGGAGTCAACGGCGACGCCTGGACGGTCTCGCTCGACAGCGCCGCCAACAGCAAGGTCGCCGGCTACTGGCAGGGGCTCTTCGACCAGGATCTCGTCACGTCCTATCCGGCCTTCGACGCGGCGCTCTACTCCGCGTGGAACAGCGGCAAGGTCTGGGCGGAGGTCGGTCCGGTCTGGTCGGCGTCACTCATCCGGGACAACGCCGCCGGCTCCGCGGGCAAGTGGGCCGTCGCGCCCATGCCCCGGTGGGACAGCACGGACTCCGTCGGCAACTCGGGCGGGTCGGCCACGGCCGTCATGAAGGGCTGCGCGAACCCCAAGGAGGCCACCGAGTTCGCCATGTGGATGTCGACCGACGACACGTCCGTGTCGAACCTGATCAAGTCCGCGGCCATCCTTCCGGCGTCCACATCCGGGCTCGCCAACGCGGCGCTCGACACACCGGAGAGCTACTACGGCGGCCAGCCCATCTACCAGCTGTTCCGCACGGAGTCGGGCAAGGTGAACCCGAACTGGCGGTGGGGGCCGGTGATGTCCACCACGGCCGCGGCGCTCGGCGACGGCCTCGGCAAGGTGCCCACCAAGAGCGCGACCTTCCAGGACGCGCTGACCGGCACCCAGAAGGGCACGGTCTCCGCACTCGAAGCCCAAGGCTTCTCCGTCAGCAAGTAGCGCTGGTCCTTCGACAGATAAGGTCACCGTGTCCCCTGTGACGATTCAGCGGCGGAGCCGGCTTCGCGAGCTCCGGCGAGCCGCGCCGTTCGTTCTGCCGTTCCTCCTGCTCTTCGTCGTCGTCTACCTGGTGCCGGCCGGGTACTCCGTGGTTCAGAGCTTCTTCGCGGTGAAACGCTCGGGCCTCGGCCTCGGCGGCGCCGAAACCGTCTTCGCGGGCCTCGGCAACTACGTGCGGGTGTTCCAGGACGGGGACTTCATCGCCTCCTTGGGCAGGGTGAGCTTCATCGGCGTCATCCAGGTGCCCGTGATGCTCGGCATCGCGCTCATCCTCGCTCTGCTCATCGACTCGTCCGTGTCGAGGGGGCGCAAGTTCTTCCGGGTCGCCTACTTCGTCCCCTACGGGCTGCCTGGCGTGATCGCGGCCCTGGTGTGGTCGTTCCTGTACGCGCCCACCCTGAGCCCCATCACCCGGCTCTTCGCGTCGCTCGGCGTCGACGTCAGTTTCGTCGCCGACGGCGCCCTGCCGTTCTCGATCGCGAACATCCTGACCTGGGCGTGGACCGGCTACAACACGATCCTGATCTTCGCGGCCCTGCAGGCCATCCCCGAGGAGACGATGGAGGCCGCCGCCCTCGACGGCTGCTCCGGCTGGAAGGCCGCGCTGCTCATCAAGGTCCCGCTGATCCGGCCCGCCCTGCTGCTCACCCTCGTCTTCTCCATCATCGGCACGTCCCAGCTCTACAACGAGCCGGTCACCATGAAGTCCGTGGCGCCGAATCTGCCGTCCACCTACACCCCGATCATGGCCGCCGTCCGTTCGCTCTCGGCCAACGACTTCAACTATGCGGCCGCGCAGTCCGTGGTGCTCGGCGCCCTGATCTGCGTGCTGTCCGTTCTCGTCTTCCGCGCATCGGCCAGGAGAGTCGACTGATGACCGCCGCACTGCAATCGCGCCCACGAACAGCACCCGTCGCTCCGGCGCCGAGGCGGCGGCGCCCCCGGGCGCATCCGCTCAAGACGGTGAGCCCCGTCTCGCGCTCGTTCGTGCTGGCCGTCATGACCCTCTTCGCCGTCTACTTCCTCCTCCCGGTGTGGTGGCTGGTCGTCTCCGCCACCAAGGGCAGCGGAGAGATCTTCTCGGGCAACGGTTTCTGGTTCGGCGAACGCTTCGCCCTGGTGGAGAACGTCCAGACCCTGTTCCAGGCCCAGGGCGGCATCTACGCGCGCTGGCTGCTCAACTCGCTGCTGTACGCGGTGGGCGGGGGAGTCGTCTCCACGCTCCTGGCGTCCATGTGCGGGTACGCGCTCGCGAAGTTCCCGTTCCCGGGACGTGAGGCGGTCTTCGGCACCGTGCTCGCCGCGGTGCTCCTGCCCGCACCCGTCCTCGCCATCCCGCTGTACCTCGTGTTCAGCTTCACCGGAACCGTCAACACCTTCTGGGCCGTCTTCATCCCGAGCATCGTCAGCCCGTTCGGGGTGTACCTCAGCCGGATCTACGCCGCGTCGTCGATACCGGACGCCCTGCTCGAGGCCGGCCGTATCGACGGCGCGGGCGAAATGCGGATCTTCGCGATGGGTGTGCGGCTCATGGCGCCCGCGATGGTCACGATCTTCCTGTTCCAGTTCGTCGCGATCTGGACGAACTTCCTCCTGCCCTCGCTCATGCTCGCCGACACCACCCTCCAACCGGTGACGGTCGGCCTCGTCGGCTGGCGCGAACTGCAGGGCTATCCCATCGGCTACAGCACCGTCGTCACCGGCGCGTTCATCTCGGTCGTGCCGGTCGTCGCGATGTTCCTGTCACTGCAGTCGTTCTGGAGCAAGGGCCTCGCGACGGGGGCCGTCAAGTAGCCGGCCCGTACACCACCGAAAGGGTGACCCATGACCATCCTGGCCGGGAAGCTGACCTCCTTATGCCTCGCGGCGCTTCTCGTGGCACCGCAGGGAACCGCCGCCGCGGCAGCCGACCCCCCGCCGACCAACCTCCTCGCCGCGGACATGGACACCGGATTCGACAGCGGCAAGAGCTCGCTGACCGTGGCCAACGCGGTGTCGGGAGGCACGCAGGAGATCGTGAGCGTGGGCGGGAACAACGCCGTCGAACTCCGTGACGCCGCCCAGGGCACGAACCTCTCGAGCTACTTCTACCAGCGTTGGTCCGCCGGCACGCTGAAGGACCGCATCAACGCCGTGTACCGCCAGCCGGTCGGCAGTCCCGCCCAGCAGTTCGCCCTGCGGTACGACCTCAAGCGGAGCGCGGCCAGCGACAAGCCGGTCGCGAAGGACATCTACGCGCAGATCCAGTTCGGCAACTTCGACAACAACCTGGTGCCGCGGTTTCCCGTTCCGGCCGTGAGTGTCACGACCACCTCCGCCTACGCCGACACGTCCGGCGCCCTGTCACGGGTCGACGAGACCGCCATCCCGCAGTACCGCTTCACGATCGTGCCCAACGGCGGGCAGCGGGTCATCTCGACGGTCGAGCTCGGCTTCTCGGTGCGCGTCGACACCGGCGGCACCGACGAGGCGATCACCGTCGACAACCTCGGAATCTACGAGCTGGGCAGCATCTCCGACGCGGCGCCCCCGACCGCGCCGACCGCGCTCACCCGCGGTGCCGTGTCCGCCGGCAGCGTCTCCCTCAGCTGGACGGCGTCGACCGACGATGTCGGCGTGACCGGATACGACGTCTACCGTGACGGCTACCAGGTCGCGTCCGTCAGCGGGAACACCACGTCCGCGGTCGTCGCCGGCCTGATGCCCGCGACGACCTACGCGTTGACCGTGCGGGCGAAGGACGCGAGCGGCAACGTCAGCCCGCCGAGCGCGGCGCTCACCGTCACGACCGGCCCGTACGTGCCCGAGGCGCCCGCTCCGTTCCCCGGCACCCGCGAGACCCGGACGCAGTGGCTGTGGGACAAGACGAAAGCCATGAAGGAGGAGAGCGGCGCCGTCAACGTGGCGCAGTACACGGCGCAGCTCGCCGACCACGCGAACGTGGCGGCGAACCTCGCCAAGCTCGACACGCTCTTCCAGAGCTACGACTACGAGCAGTACAAGACGATGGCGAAGATGTACTCGTACCTCATGGTCGGAGATCAGTTCAGCGCCGCCATGCTCGCGCACGTGCGGAGCTACTTCGCCTCGTACGCCTACCAGAAGCTCGCGCAGACGGAGAACCTGCGGATGAGCAACTACGCCACCGGGTACCTCGTCGGCCAGTACTTCCCCGACCTCGCCGACCTGAACGGCAACTCCGGGGCGCAGCTGAAGAGCATCAACAAGGCCAACATCCTCGAGATGGTGAACGCGGGCGTGCGGCGCGGATGGGCCGAGTACCAGAGCCCCGAGTACACCTTCATGACGTACTTCTGCCTCAACGCCCTCTACCAGTGGGCCGACGACGCCGACCTCCGTCAGCGGGTGAAGATGGCGATGGACGTCATGTGGTTCGAATGGGCGAACGACTGGATCAACGGCTACATGATCTCGTCGGAGAGCCGAGCCAAGGGCGACGCCCACGCGGCCAATGATCCGACCTGGCGGGCCGCTGACCACTCGACGCTCGCCTGGACGTACTTCGGCGGCCATCGCGCGCAGCAGGGAGTCGGCGAATCGGACAACCCGGCGCCGGCGGCGTATCGTCCGAACCTCGAGTACGCCGGCCTCGCCGCCTGGAAGGGGATGACGTACTCGCCGCCCGAGCTCGCGGTGCGGATCGGCCGGATGACCGACAAGTCCTACACCTCGCACAAGACGAACCTGCAGAACTCGAGCGGACGCGCGATGGACATCTACCGCACGAGCTACGTCCGCCCCACCTGGGGTCTCGGCACCGAGGTCCAGTACCGCCGGGTCGACAACTGGATCGAGGACCTGCCCGTCGTGCTCCGCTGGCACGCCGACGCCGCGAATCCGCTCTTCCGGCTGTCGGTCGACCAGGGCAACGCGCCGATCGGCACCTACAACCAGCCCGCCAACCAGCGGGTGATGCAGAACGGCCCCACCGCGGTGGGCGTCTACAAGTCGTCGGGCGACCAGACCTCGAACTACATCAACGCGCTGTTCCCCGTATCCGGGTCGATTCGGGAACGGCGTGAGGTCGGCGGATGGACGGTCGCCGACGCCGGGTCCATGTACTTCGCGTACAAGCTGGTGAAGCCGGGGACGTGGTACCACCAGACACCGAACGACCCGGCGAACAAGGTGAAGACGACGGCGCAGACCCACCCGACCGCCAGCCTCAGTTACAGCTACGACATCCTGCGCAGCCAGGCCGACAAGAACGGCTGGGTGCTGGAGACGGCCGACGCGTCCGCGTACGCCGACCTCGACGCGTTCGCGAGCGCCCTGGTCCGCACGACGAGCCTGGACGTGAGCCATCTCGAGGACGCCAATCCGCGGCTCGTCTACCACAGCCTCAGCGGGGACGACCTCGACATCACCTTCGACTCGGCGTCGCAGGCGCCCGGCGCCGCCCATCTCGTGAACGGCAAGGCGATCGACTACGACTCGTTCAAGCTGTTCGACACCCCGTGGCTGCAGCAGGACAAGCTGGGCGCCACGTTCACCGCCACGGTCGACGGCACGTCCGTCGTCTACGACTTCGACCAGTGGACGGTGACCGCCGTGAACGACGGGGCCACGACTGTCCCGGCCGCCGCCCGTCTCACGTCGGACAACGGGTGGGACACCGGGCTGCTCGACGGCGACTACACGATCTCGATGGACCTCTGGTGGGGCGAGAACGCCACCCAGTTCCGCCTCTTCGAGAACGGCAAGCCGCTCGGCAGCACGCGGCTGACGATGGGCTCGCCCGCGGCGCAGCACGCCGCGGTGAAGATCTCAGGGCGGCGGAACGGCACGTACGTGTACACCGGCGAGCTGGTCAACTCGAAGGGCGTCCGCACCGTCGATCCGCTCGTGGTCACGGTGCGGGACGCGGGCCCCGGAGTGCCGGCGCTCAGCGACGACAACCGGGACCACGACGGCACCTTCACCGTTCACGCCAACCTGTGGTGGGGCACCAACGCCACCCGGTACCGCTTCTTCGAGAACGGCGAGCAGGTGGGTCAGGGCGACCTGGTGGCCGCGACGCCGGGGGCGCAGCAGGCGTCGCTCGACGTCACGGGCAAACCGGCGGGGGAGTACGAGTACGTGGTGGAGTTCGTGAACGCCCTCGGGGAGACCAGGAGCACGCCCCTGCCGGTGGTCGTTCGATGACAGCAGGGCGGCGGCGGTTCACCCATCGCGGATGATCAGCCGCCGCCTCCCGTCGGCTCTGCGATTCACCGGCTGAGCAGCAGGGCGATCAGCAGGGCGAGCAGGAGGGAGTCGAGCCGGTCGAGCAGCCCACCGGCACCCGCCAGCCAGGAGGCTGAGTCCTTGGCCTCGACACCTCGCTTGACCATCGACTCCAGCAGGTCCCCCAGCGGCGCACCGACCGCCACCGCGACGGCCAAGGCCGGCGTGAGCGCACCCAGGACGGCCAGCGTGCCCAGGCCCGCGGCGGCCCCGGCCAGCAGCCCGCTCCAGCGCTTGGCAGGCGACAGCGGGGAAAGGGACGGCCCGCCCAGCAGCCGGCCGCCGAACGAGGCGGCGATGTCGGCGATCGACACCGCGGCGAACAGCGCCAGGACGGCCGGGCCGAGCAGGACCACGCCGACCAGCGGCGCGAACCAGATCACCCCGAGCACACCGAAGCACAGCCGGGACAGCCCGCCGGCCGCGTCACCGGCCAGCACCGGGACCAGCGCAACGGCCACGATGGTGAGGACGAGCACCCGGGGCAACTGGCCGGGGGCCAGCCAGGCCGTCACAGGCGCCACCGGCACGGCGACGGCGAGCACCGCGCGGTCCAGCCGGGGGAGCCGGGGGAGCCCGCCGTACTCGAGGGCGCACGCCACACCCGCCGCCGCGGCAAGGACGGCCGCACCGCCGGGGCCGACGTACAGGGCGGCGACCACGATGGGCACGCCCAGCGCCCAAGCGCACCACCGCAGCACGTACTCCCGCCGTCTGGACAGCGCGGCGGCGATGCCGCCGACGAGCAGCGCGCCGGCGAGATAGGGGACCAGGTCCGCGACCTCGATCACGCCACGCCAAGCGGGACGCGCAGCGCCTCGGCGACGGCGACCGCCACCCGGGCGTTGGCCGCGGCGTCGCGCACCGCGATCCGCACCGTCCTGCCCTCGAACGCCGGGGACAACGGCGACAGGTCTCGCAGGAACACCCCCTGCCGCCGGCACCGGTCGACGAGCTGGGCCGCGCCCGGCCCGCCCCGGGGCAGCGTGAGCAGCACGAAGTTCGCCACCGACTCGCTGACGTGCAGATCCGCGCCGATCGCGGTGAGCGCCGCGGCCAGCTCGGCACGCAGCACCACCGTCTGCGCCCACTGGGCGGCGTAGTACGCCGGATCGCGCAGTGCGTGCACCGCGGCGATCTGGGCGGGCAGGCTCACCGCCCACGGCGGGGTCCAGCGCCGCAGCTCGGCCGCGAGCCGCGGCGGCGCGGTGAGGTAGGCCGCCCGCAGACCCGACAGGGCGTACATCTTGGACAGCGACGTGCACACGACGGCGTTGTCGGCCGCTGCCGCGTACGGCTCCAGCGACTGCCCCGCACCGGCGTAACCGACGTAGGCCTCGTCGATCCAGAACCGGGTCCCGCCCGGCGCGCCCGCCAGCACCTCCCGCAGCTCGGCCGCGTCAAGGTGCACCCCGGTCGGATTGTTGGGGTTGACGACGACCACCAGGTCGTAGCGTTCCCGCAGGGCGCGGGCGAAACGTTCCGGGTCGATCCGCCAGCCCTCCTCGCGACGCAGCGGGAACCGGTCGGCGCGGCAGCCGATCACCCGCTCGACGACGTGCGCGTACTCGCCGTAGCAGGGATCGATCAGCAGCACCCGGCTGGAGGCGTCCAGCCAGCCGCGGAACGCCCGGAAGATCAGGTCGGACGAGCCCGCGCCGACGGCGACGGCGTCCTCGGGGACGCCCCGGCGACGTGCGATCTCCTCGATGAGCCCGCCGGCCTGCGCCGGCGGAGAGGTCCGCGCGATCCAACGCTGCCCGTCGGTCAGGGCCGCGACCGCGGCGGGGGCCGGCGGAAACCAGGCGTCGAGCACGTCGGCGGGTACCACGTCGCGGTGCGCGTCCAGGGTGTCGAACCCCCGGCCCAGCGCCTCGATGGAGGCGCCGCCGTGCGCGCACGACTCGTCCTCGGGGAGGAAGGCGACCTCCAGCCGCCAGCGGACCGTCCGCCGAAGATCACGCAGCAGCGGGCCGTACTGTCGCAGGGTCCGA
The DNA here is from genome assembly GCF_040300065.1 of Nonomuraea sp. NPDC000554. Taxonomy (NCBI): domain Bacteria; kingdom Bacillati; phylum Actinomycetota; class Actinomycetes; order Streptosporangiales; family Streptosporangiaceae; genus Nonomuraea; species Nonomuraea sp. NPDC000554. Next base: position 263,690 of record NZ_JBEPDC010000008.1, read on the forward strand.
TCGGTGAGCTCGGCCACGTCGCCGGTCAGGAGCTCGAAGTCGACGGCCCCTGAGCGCACCGCCACACCCGTGGACGCCAGCCCCAGCCCCAGATACATCGGCAGCAACCCGACCCGGCCCAGGGCCACGATGCTCCTGCCTCCGTGCGCCATCACCCAGCGAAGCGCCGCGTACATGAGCAGCTTGCCGATCATCTCGCCGCGGCGGCTCGGATCGACGGTCAGGATCCGGATCTCGAACAGGCCGTCCTCACGCAGCGCCGGATGCTCGTCTCCCCGCAGGTATTTGTCGATCGAGTAGCGGCCCGCCCACGGCGGCGTCACGCTGATGAACCCGGCCGGTTCGCCGTGGAGAGCCGCCACGATGTAGACGTTGCCCTCGTCGAGGTCGTCGGTGAGCAGCCCGGCGGGATTGGGGGAGTGCTGGCCGAGTTCCCGCGCGTACACCTCGTGCCGCAGGCGGTAGATCCAGTCACGGTCCGTCTCCGACGACAGCCGCAGTTCAAGCTCATCATCGACCATGGTCACGCTCTTCACGCTATCGGGAGGTGGCATCGGCCGCCGAGCCCGCGCCCGTTCCGGCCTGCCGGCTCATGAGGCTTGCCCGACCGAAAACACGTTGCGGTCGAAGGCCGGGACGCGAAACGCTCTCGGCGTGAAGATGCACGCCAACCAGCTGACGGTGTCACCCGAGACGGTCCGCGCATTGGTGGATGACCAGTTCCCCGAGTGGCGGAGCCTGCCTGTCAGGAGCATCGCCGTCCAGGGGACGGTCAACGCCATCTTCCGCGTCGGCGACGGGTTCGCAGCTCGGTTCCCTCTGCAGCCTGGGGACGTCGACGCGACGCGACGCTGGCTGGAGTCCGAAGCGGAAGCGGCCCGCGAGCTGGTGGGCCGCACGCGGTTTCGCACGCCCGAGCCGGTCGCACTCGGTGAACCCGGGGCGGGCTACCCGCTTCCGTGGGCGGCGCAGACGTGGCTGCCCGGCGACGTGGCCACCGACGAGGACCCGGGCGCATCAGTCGCGTTCGCGCACGACCTGGCCGACCTCATCGGTGACCTGCGCGCCATCGACACGCGTGGCCGCACGTTCGCCGGCAACGGCCGAGGAGGCGAGCTTCACTCCCACGACGGGTGGATGGAAACCTGTTTCAGGCACAGCGAACACCTCCTGGACGTTCCCCGGCTTCGTCGCTTGTGGGCGACCCTTCGAAGCCTGCCGCGCGACTCAGCCGACGTGATGACCCACGGCGATCTCATTCCCGGCAACGTGCTCGTGTCCGCTGGTCGGCTCGCCGGGATTCTCGACGTCGGCGGCTTCGGGCCGGCTGACCCTGCTCTGGATCTGGTGAGTGCCTGGCATCTGCTCGAGGCGGGGCCGCGGCAGGTGCTCCGCGAGGACCTTCGGAGCGACGACACTGAATGGGAGCGAGGCAGAGCGTGGGCCTTCGTCCAGGCGATGGGCGTCGTCTGGTACTACGTCGAAAGCAACCCGGTCATGAGCCGGATGGGCCGACGCACCCTGGAGCGCATCCTGGCGGACAAGTCAGCTGCCTGAGTTCAGACGTCGACGTCGTCCCGGTAGAGGGCTGGTGTGGATCGGCTCGCCCCGCAACCGGTGGTGCACGAACGCCACCGGCGAGGCGGTGGTCGGGCTGTTCACGCCGGCTGGCTGATCAGCGTGTCGACAACCCGGAGCACGTTCGCCGTGGTGTCCAGATCGCCCAGGATGATGATCTTCAGGGTGGCCCGTTGCTCGTCGTAGACGGTCTCGACGCGTAGGTGGTCACCGCCGTCGCGTCTGTGGCGGCCGTGGACGAGGGCCAGGACCGTGTTGGTCAGGCGTATCGTCGCCTCACGGTCGATCGAGTCGATCTGCACGATGCTGGACACCTCCGCGTGGAGTGCCTCTTGGGCGGGAGGTGGTGACATGGGCGCGCCGGTGAACGCCTCCAGATCCTCCCGGGCGATCCGGTACTGCTTGCCGACCCGCGTCGCCTTGAGTCGCCCGTCCCGTACGTAGGCCCGAACCGTCTTGACGTGGAGATCGAGCAGGCCCGCCACCTGATCCACCGAGTAGAACTGCTGTACCACGGCCGCCATCCTCGGTAAGGGTTCCTCGTGCTTCCCCAAGGTAGCACGTGACACGGGCTGTTTAGGGAAGAAGGAGTGCATCTACATTCCCTGTTGCTCCCTTTGATAGGGAAGGTTAGGGTGTGTTTGTGTATAACAAGACAGTGCTCGCGTCATGAGCACGATCTACAAGTCCGAAGCCGGCGCGAGTGAGATCCAGCGCCGATACCGGGAGGCGCTGCGCGCCTGGCCGGTTCCCGCCGAGCACATCCACGTGCCGACCCGCCAGGGCGAGACCTTCGTCATCGCCTCCGGCCCCGAACAAGCGCCCCCCGTGCTCCTGCTGCACGGCTCGGGGGCGAACGCCACGATGTGGCGGAACGACGTCACCACCTGGTCGCGGCACTTCCGCGTCTACGCCGTCGACCTCATCGGCGAACCAGGCCTGAGCGCACCCTCCCGCCCGCCCCTCGACTCCGACGCCTACGCCCTGTGGCTCGACGACGTGCTGGAGGCCCTCGCCATCACCAGCGCTCCGATCGTCGGCATCTCACTCGGCGGCTGGATGGCCCTGGACTACGCCACCCGCAGGCCCGACCGGGTGACCCGCCTGGCCCTGATGTGCCCCGGCGGCGTGGGCAGGACCAAGTCGGCCTGGCTGTTCAAGGCCGTCCTACTCCGCCTGTTCGGGCGCCGGGGCATACGCCGGTCCGCACGATCCGTCGCGGGACTGGAAAAGCTGCAGGACCAATCCGTCCTCGACGATCTGGTACTGACCTTCACTCAGTTCAAGCCACGCCCAGCGCAGCTGCCCAGGTTCTCCGGCGACGCGCTGCGCCGCCTGACCCTGCCGATGCAGGTGACGGTCGGCGACCGCGACGCCCTGTTCGACTCCGCCGACACCGCCCAGCGCATCCGCCAGTGCGTCCCACACGCGACCGTGCGGCTCCTGCCCGGAGTCGGGCACTCGATCTTCGACCAGACCGACTCCATCCTGGCCTTCCTCCGCGCCTGACCCGGCGTTGATGGTCAGGTGCCAGCGCTTCGGCGGCCCAACGAGCGTGTCGAAGCCGCCCCCGACGTGCGCCCCTCCGCCGCGCTCGGTCCCTGCCAGCGCTGTCTCGCCCGCGCCGTCGCGCGGCTCGACGACCGGCTGCGCCATGGTTACGGACGATGAGGCGGAGGAGTTCGGACTGGGGCGGCGGGTGGACCTTCCCATGCCTTGAGGGAGGTCCTGCGCCTGATCGCAGGTTGCTCCCGGGACCTGACTGACCAGCGGTTCCGGCGCGCGGACCTACGCCGACGGCTACGGCTTTTCGTCCTCGCCGGATGACCGGATCGCCTACGGGCGCTCGCGCCTGCGCATCGGGCTGACCCGGATCGGCCGTCTGCTGTCGCCCAGGTCGCTTGCTTCGTTGGACGGCCCCGCCCGCACTGTCCCTCCACCCGCTGAAGGAGTCTCCGCTTGAGACAAGTCGTTTCTGTGTCTCAGGCGCGACGGGTGCCCTCCGTGATCTGCCGAAGTATGGACGTGTAAATCTGGAAGGCGTTGCGCCCTTCGTCGGTCAGCGCCAGCCAGGTTCGGGGGCGTTTGCCGACGAAGCCTTTCGTCGCCTGCACGTAGCCGGCCTTCTCCAGCGTGTTGATGTGCTTGGACAGCAGCGAGTCGCTGACCTCGATCGTGTCCCTCAAAAAGCCGAACTCGACCGTTTCCGCCGCCGCGAGCGTCGCCATGATGGACAGTCGCACCGGAGCGTGGATGATCTCGTCGAGCGTGTGCCGTGGATGGCTCACCGGTCACCCGTGGAGCGGAACACGCGCACCGCACCGTACAGCAGGGGAGCGGTCGCGATCAGTGCGACCAGTACATCGGCCACCGTCCACAGCGGGCCTGGCTCGTGCGGGTGCAGGAACATGTTGTAGACCGCCCCGATCGCGGTCGTCCCCACGAACACCCAGGTGAGAGGGAACGAGAGCCGGGAGTGCAGCCGATCGTAGACCCGCTGCCGGAAGATGTAGACGCCGCCGACCACGGTAAGGACGCCGAGCGCCAGAGGGGCGTAATCCTGGACCGTCGCGGGGCCGAGCAGCGTGGCCAGCCAGTAGCCGGTGGCTCCGAGCCACATCCCCAGGAAGAAGTACGCGCCCCGCCGACTGGACTTCCGTACGGTGCCCTGCGCGCGGTCCACTTCACGAAGGGCGGCGCGGCCTGGTCGACAACACAGGTGCCGCGGCCCACGACGCCCGAGCCGCAGCGACGGCCCTCCTGGCCGCATTCAACCCGGGCAAGACTCCCTGACACCCTCAGCGCCGGCGCACCCGCCCGCAGTCTCGTCGCCGTCGCGAGTGAAGCCCACAACGACAGGTCTGGGGGGTCGACCGGCGTATCACTTGAATGGGCTGTTCACGCCCCGTCCTCGGCAACGGCGACGTCTCCGACAGCAGAGCCGCGGCCCACCGGCCGGGACCTGCTCGGTGCCCAGCGCCCGGCCGACTGAGTCGATCGCGGCCGCGGAGTGTGTCCTGGCGGGTGTCGACTCCACCGGCGATCTCGAAGTCCTGAGCACCTCCCGGCCTTGGCCGACAGGGCCCGTTGAGGCCCGAAGTCAGTCAGTGGTCGGGGCCGGGAGATGATCGTCCACAGTCAGTGGTTGAAGACGGCTGGAAGGAACGTCGTCAGGGCCGTCGTTACCTCCGACGGTCGCTCGAGCGGTGGTAGATGGCCGGTTTGGGGGAGGTCGATGCGGCGGGCGCCGGGGATGCCCGTCGCGAGCAGCGACGAGACCTCCTGGATGCCGGCCACGTCCGACAGGCCGTTGATCACCAGGGTCGGGGCGGTGATCTCGTGCAGGCGGGTGGCGGCGGGTGGGGCAAGGAGGCGCTGGGTGGACCTGGGGCCGGTCCAGGAGCGTTCGAACATCAGGCGGCACATCTCCACCGCGGCCTCCCACGCCTCGTCGGTGAGGGCGTCGCGGCCGCGGTCGGGGCCCGCGACCTGCCAGAGCGTGTGGGCCTCGGCCATCGCGCGGACGTCCTCCGGGTGCACGTGGTCGGCGGTGCCCGCACGGTAGCGGGCCAGGCGGTCGGCGGGGACTGAGGTGTGGACTCGTTCGCGGGCCTGATCCAGCATTTCCGGCGGCCACACGTGACCGGTCAAGCTCGAGCAGATCGGGACGAGCGCGGCGACCCGGGAGGGGGCGGCGAGGGCGGCTTCGGTGGCGTACTTGCCGCCATCCGAGCTGCCGACCAGCGCCGCCCGCTCGACCTCCAGCGCGTCCATCACGGCGAGCAGGTCCTCGTGGTGGCACACTTCGCCCTCGGCATCACCGGAACGGCCATACCCTCGCCAGTCGTAGCGGATCACGCGATAGGTCTCCGACAGGGCCCGGAACTGGTGGTCCCACAGGCGCATATCGGCAGCTGACCCGTGCACGAGGACGACAGTGCCCGCCGGGGTCCTTGGAGCGGCCTCCTCGTAGGCGATCTTGACGTCGTCGATGATCAGCATGATGGGACGCTACCGCGGGGCGCGGCCGTGGGGTGAGGACGTTCGCCAGAGGCGCAGCTCGTGCTCGCCCTCGACATGCGCGCCGGTGATCGGCGTCGCCGTGCTCAACGACGGTGGGCGGCTGCGCCTTCTTCGAGCGCCTGACGTTCCAGAGCGGCAGCTGCAATCTCCCGCCTGATCGTCGCCGGCAGGTGCGCGACGGCAGCGGCGCCGTGATGGTCGAGGTCTTCGATCGCCACTACATCCGCGAAGTGCAACTCTGGGGTTGCGCCTGGAGGGATCGATGTGCAACTCTAGGGTTGCATCAAACGACGAAAGCGAAGGAGCCCCCACATGAGCGAGGACCGGATCGAACGCGAGACCCTGATCGCGGCATCCCTGGAGCGGGTCTGGTCGCTGGTGACCGAACCCGGGTTCTGGGTGGCCGACCCGGCGAGCCTGGCCGGCACCGTGGCCAAGGAAGGCGAGTCGATGGTGGCGAAGAACGCCGAGTACGGCGACTTCCCGGTGCGCGTGGAGAAGGTCGAGCCGCCGACGTACGTGGCGTACCGCTGGGCCAGCGCGTTCCCCGGGGAAGAGTTGCGCGAGGACAACAGCACCCTCGTGGAGTTCACCTTGACCCCGGAAGGCGACAAGACGCGGCTCCGCGTCGTCGAGAGCGGATTCGCGGCGCTGGCCGCGTCCGAGGAACTGCGCCAGCAGGCGGTCAAGGACAACACCGGCGGCTGGCCTCAGGTGTTCGACGCGCTCAAGACGCGCGCCGAACAGGCGCACGCGTGACGGACGAGCGTCACGGCGCCGTCGACAGCGTCCTCGTCGCGCTGGCCGACCCGACGCGACGTCAGATGCTTGATCTGCTCGCCGCGCACGGCGAGGCCACCGCGACGACGCTCGCCGAACGGCTTCCCGTCTCGCGGCAGGCGGTGGTCAAGCACCTTGCCGTCCTGGACGCCGCCGGGCTGGTTTCCAGCACCCGGGTCGGACGCGAGGTGCGATACGCGGTGCGGTCCGCTGCGCTGGACGCGACGGCGCAGTGGATGGCCGCGCTCGCGGCCGACTGGGATCGCCGGTTGGCGACCATCAAGCGCATCGCCGAGGCAGCGGAGCGCGATTCGCGCTCATAGGACGTGGCGTGATCTGCCGTCGTGCTACGGGAACTGGACGGCATCGCCGCGTCCGCCAGTGGGCGAGCCGTCCGCCCGCAGCGCCAGGAACGCCGTGCGCGGGCCGCCTGGGGGTCGGCGCGAGCGGGCCCGGGCTTGACTTCGAGCACGCTCCAAGCCCGAGCGTCGTGGTCATGAGTTCTTCAACGCTGCCCCAGACCACGGCCGGCGAGCTCAGCCGACGCCGCCGGCTCCTGGTGCTCGCGATCTGCTGCGCCAGCGTGGTCGTCGTGGTGATGGACATCTCCATCGTCAACGTCGCGCTGCCGACGATCCGTCGCGACCTGCACGCCTCGGTGTCCGGCCTGCAGTGGACGGTCGACGCGTACACCCTGGTGCTGGCGGGCTTCCTGGTGCTGGCCGGGTCCACCGCCGACCGGGTCGGCCGTCGGCGCGTCTTCCAGGTCGGTCTGGCCGCCTTCGGGCTCGGCTCGGTGCTGTGCGGCCTGGCGCCGAGCATCGGTTGGCTGATCGCGGCGCGTGCGCTGCAGGCCGTCGGTGGCACGATGCTCAACCCGGTGGCGATGGCGATCGTCGCCACCACGTTCCCCGACCCGGCTGAGCGAGCCAGGGCCATCGGCGTGTTCGGCTCGATGACCGGCCTTTCGCTGGCGCTGGGGCCGATCCTCGGAGGAGCCCTGGTCGACGGCTTCGGCTGGCACTCCATCTTCTGGATCAACGTGCCGATCGTGGCCGCCGCGATCGTGTGCACCGCGCTGTTCGTGCCCGAGTCCCGCGCCGCTCGGGCGCGCCGGTTCGACCCGGTGGGCCAGACCCTGATGATCCTGGTGCTGGGCAGCCTCGTCTTCGCGATCACCGAGGCCAGATGGTCGGGCTGGACCTCGCCGGTCATCCTCGGCCTGCTCGCCGTCGCCGTGCTCGGCGCGCTGGGCATCCTCTGCTACGAACCACGCCGCGCCGATCCGCTGCTGGAACTGCGCCTGTTTCGCAGCGTGCCGTTCAGTTCGGCGATCGTGATGGCGCTGTTCGCCTTGTGCGCGTTCGGCGCGTTCCTGTTCGTGACCACCCAGTATCTGCAGGACGTGCGCGGCCTGTCGGCGCTGACGGCCGGGCTGTGCCTGCTCCCGGTCGGGGTGCTGGTCGTGGTGCTCTCCCCGCGCACCGGCCGGCTGGTCGGCGCGCACGGTCCCAGGCTGCCGCTGGTGGTCTCCGGGGCCGCGCTGGCGCTGGGCGGCGGTGCGTCGATCTGGCTCGGACCGGCCACCCCGCTGCCGGCCGTGCTCGCGATCTATCTGCTGTTCGGCATCTTCCTGGGCACCGTCAACCCGCCGATCACCAACACGGCGGTCTCCGGAATGCCTCGCTCGATGGCCGGGGTGGCCACCTCGTTGGCCTCCGCCGGCCGGCAGACGGGCACCACCCTCGGCGTCGCGATCGCCGGAACGACCGTGGGATCGGCCCCGGCCCACGGCGGGACGGCCTACACCACCGCGGAGCACGGCGTGTGGTGGATGGTGCTCGGGCTCGGCGTCGGCATCCTGATCCTGGGGCTGCTCAGCACCGGACGCTGGGCCTCGGACACCGCCGCGCGGGCGGCGGCACTGTTCGAAGGCGTGGACGCCGGGGCCGCGGCGGGCCCGCTGCCTCTACGTGCTGGACGCCGCCTCTGGCGGAGGCGAGCTTAGGGTCGGACCGCGTCGCCGCACCAGAGGCAGGTACACCTCGTCGACGATCTCGACGAGGACGTCGTCGGGCGCGGTAGGGACTCCGCGCACGACGAACTCGTTGCGCAGCAGGACGATGGCCACGGTGGCGACCCGTGGATGGAGCGCTTCGGGGGTTGCTTCGCCGCGTGCGACCGCGCGTCCCAGGATGGTCAGCCAGGGGGCGGCCACGGCGTCGCCGGACTGGTCTTGCAGCTGCGCCAGGAGTTCCGACGCGCCGCCCGCCGCGGAGAGCAGCTCGCGCAGGATCGCGCCGAGCGGGGAGCTCCAGTGGCGGTTCGCCTGACGGAGCAGCTCGAGGACGTCGCCGCGCAGACTGCCGGTGTCAGGGGGTGGAATCGTCGTGGCCAGTTGCCGATAGGAGGCGATGCCGAGTGCGAGACGGTTCGGCCAGCGGCGGTAGATGGCGTTCTTGTTGGTGCCGGCGCGGGTGGCGACCTTGTCCATGGTCAAACCGGCGTATCCGGACTCGGTGAGCTCGTCCACCGCGGCACGCAGGATCGCCTCCTCCAGTGCGGCTCCGCGTCGCCGCGTCTGCCCGGCACCTGGCTGCCTCATCGGATCGCGCACCATGCCCTTCCTGGAAGCGGTACCGGTCGTACCTTCCTATCTTGGTTGTCATCCCTGGTCTGCAGCAACTAGGGTACGGCGAGTACCGTAAATATCTCGCTGGAAGCAGGGATGACACCATGCGCGCCAAAGGCATCAGCTACGACACCGGCTTCGTCCACAACGGCACTACCTCCCGTAAGCTCTTCGACCCGGAGGTGGTCGAGCGCGAGCTGCGCATCATCCGTGACGATCTGCACTGCGACGCGGTCCGCGTCATGGGCGGTGATCCGGAACGGCTGGAGCTCGCGGCGGAGTACGCCGCCGACCTCGGCCTCGAGGTCTGGTTCTCGCCCTACCCTCTCGAACTGACCGCCGACGAGATGCTGTCGCTGCTCGCCGACTGCGCGGCGCGCGCGGAGCGGCTGAGGCGGCGGGGAGCCGAGGTCGTGTTCGTCACCGGCGCCGAGCTGAGCCTGATGAACAAGGGATTCCTGCCCGGCGACAGCACAGACGAGCGGATCGAGTTGCTGCGTCGGCCAGATCGCCTGCGCGAGCAGATCGGCGAGGTCAGCGGACGAGTCAACGACTTCCTCGGCAAAGCCGTGGCACTCGTCCGCGAGCGCTTCGGCGGCAAGGTGACCTACGCCTCCGTACCGCTTGAGCGCGTCGACTGGGCGCCGTTCGACATCATGTCCGTGGATCTCTACCGGTCGGCCGAGATCGCCGATCGTTTCGCCGACGGCGTCCGTGGCCTCGTCGAGCAGGGAAAGCCGGTCGCGATCACCGAGTTCGGCGCGGCCGGCTACCACGGTGCGGGCGAGCGGGGCGCTCACGGTCTGGAGGTCGTCGAGTACGACAAAGCCCGCGGACCTGTGCGGTTGAACGGTGAGTACGCCCGAGACGAGGCCGGTCAGGCCGCGTATCTACGCGAACTGCTGGAGGTCTTCGATGCCGGAGGCGTCGACAGCACCTTCGTGTTCACCTTCGCGCTGTACGATCACCTGCACCGCCCCGACGGCGACCCCCGCGAGGACCTGGACCTGGCCAGCTACGGCATCGTCAAGGTCTTCGAGGACCGCCTCGGAGCCACCTACCCCGACCTGCCATGGGAGCCCAAGGCCGCGTTCGACGCCCTCGCCGACTACTACCGGGAGCACTGAGACCGCGACATGCGCCGATCCCGCGCGGAGCGACGCCGTGGATCTGCCCGGTCTGGCGGTGCCGGTCCCCATCGGGTCACACGACGTCCCGGCGCATCGGCTTGACCAGCGCCACCGCGATCGCCAGCGCTGTGTACCCGAGCAGGACCAGCGCCCCGGCCACAGGAGGCAACAGCCGGACGGGTTCGCTGGACAGCTGCTGGGCGAGGGCGTCGGACACCGCGGTGAAGTCGGTCAGCCCCGCGGTCGCGCCGCCGGGCAGCCACGGATACAGATTGCGGACGCCCGGGATCATCACGAGCAGCAGTTCGCCGCCGTAGAGGTAGCCGATCACCACGCCCAACGCCGCGACCTGGTGGCGGATCAGCGCGCCCATGCCCACGCCGAGCACCATGTAGGTGACCATCGCGACCGCCAGACGGGCCAGCAGTTCGACGATGGTCCCGGCGGGCAGGCCCAGGCTGACGCCGCGGGTCGCGGCAGCGCCGAACAACGCCACGGCGGCGCTGCCCGACAGGACGAGTCCGTAGACCATGCCGGCCAGGCCGTACGTGATCAGTTTGGCGGCCAGCACCCGCCAGCGATCCGGGGCGAACAGGAACGTGAAGTTGATGGTCCGGTGCCGGTACTCGGAGGTCACCGCCAGGGTGCCGATCGCGGCGGGGATGAAGGCGGTGAATCCGAGGAATCCGAGAACGGCTCGCACCCCGGCTTCGGTGTGCAGCCCCGGCATCGGGGGCTGGAAGTTCTCCGGGCCGACGATGGCCAGCAGGCCGATCAGGCCGCCGCCGAGCAAGGCGGCCACGAGCAGGGTCCCCAGCCACATCCGGGTCGCCAGCAGCCTGCGGAACTCCGCGTGGATCAGGGGCCTCATGTGCGGGTCCGTTCGCTGGTCAGGTCGAGGAAGAGCTCCTCAAGGCTGGGATGTTCGGTGGTCAGGCCGTGGATGCGCAGCCCGTGGGCGGCGGCCAGGTCGGCGATCCGGGCGGGGTCGAGCCCGCGCACTCGCAGGCCCTGCGGGCCGCCGGCTTCGACCAGGTCGGCGTCGCGCGCCAGGATCCGGCTCAACCTGGTGGCGTCAGGGGTGGTTACCCGTACGGCTTGCGCCGTACGGGACAGCTCGTGCAGCGGACCGGCGGTCAGCAGCCGCCCCTGCCTGATGACGACCACGTCGTCGGCGACCTGCTGCACCTCACTCAGCACGTGGCTGGAGACGAGGACGGTGCGTCCGTCATCGGCCAGACCGCGCAGGAACGAGCGCAGCCAGGCCATGCCCTCGGGGTCCAGGCCGTTGCTCGGCTCATCCAGCAGCAGGACACGGGGATCACCCAGCAGGGCGGTGGCCAGGTTGAGCCGCTGCCGCATGCCGGTGGAGAAGCCGCCCGTCCTGCGCCCGGCGGCCTCGGCCAGACCGACCAGTCTGAGCAGCTCCTCGACGCGGTCGCCGGGGTATCCGCCCATCGCGGCGTAGATCCTCAGATGGTCTCTGGCCGAGTGGTGCGGGTGGAAGGAGGCGGCGTCGAAGACCGCCCCCACCACGGTGGTCGGACGCGGGATGTCGCGGTAGCGGCGCCCGCCGATCGTCACGCTGCCGGACGTGGGCGCGACCTGGTCGACCATCATGCGCATCGTCGTCGTCTTGCCTGCGCCGTTCGGGCCGAGGAAAGCGGTGACCGCGCCCGGCCTGACGGTGAAGCTGAGGTCGTCGACGGCGGTGACCGGGCCGTACCTCTTGCTCAGGTCGCGCACCTCGATGCCGCTCACGCGATCACCGCCCTGACGGCCTCAACGAGGCGGTCGGCGTCGGGGACCGAGACGACGACCTCGTCGAACTCGTCGCCAGAGCTCGCGCGATCCAGCAGCAGGTGCAACCCGGGCAGGTGGCGGTTGACCGCGACCAGTTGCCGCGGTCCTCCGAAGACGCCCCACACGCCGATCTTGGTGCGGCCCGACACCGTCAGTCCCTTGCGCGGGCCGCGCGGGACACGCAGCGGCTGATCCGTGGCGGCCGCCCGCCGTACCGCCGTCAGGGGCACGGTGTGCCGGGCACGCCCGATGAAGAAGCGCTCCCACGGGCCGAACTCGATAGTGATCAAATCTTCAGCGATCATGACCGTTGCCACGGGTCAGCCTTTCGTCAGAGGAAGGAGGATCGTCGCCAGCAACCGAGGCGTGCGGCCCTGTCCCGGCTCGTGTGCGAGCAAGGGCTGCACCAGCTCGGCGAACCCCTGCGCGAACCGGATGAACTCCTCGTCGTCCAGGTGCAACACCAGCTGCTGGTAACCGACGCCGTCGGCCACCAGGTCGAGGTGCTCCCTGGCGAGGTAGCGCGAGAACTCCGACAGCAGGCTGCTGACGAACACGGTGAAATAGCGCGCGTGCTCCTCCGGGGAGGTCGAGGCCAGCGCTTCGGCGGTGGGTGTCACTCCGCCTTCCGGCACCGCGTACACCCGCTCGGTCGCGCCTCCGACCTTGCGCTCCTCCACCACTTCCAGCATGCCCGCCTTGGCGAGAGTGGCGATCTGCCGGTACAGCGTGGCCTGCGGCACGTCAGGCAACAGGTCGGCCAGATCGGAGGCCGTACGGCGAGCGCCTGCCACGGCAGCCAGGATCCGGATGCGCACGGGATGAAGCGCCAGCTCGGCCCAGCGCTCAGTCGAGGTACTCACGGGAAGACATTATCACTATCGATAATGAGAATGCACGCCAGTGGCGAGCCCCAGCCCGGCGGGTTGACCGTAGACGATCAGACCCCGTCCTCCACTACCGGGACTTCACGTGCTGGGCCACGTCAGGTGGCGGCCTTGCCCGTGAGGGAGTCGAGCTGAGTCAGGATCGACGGGTCGCTGATCTTCTCGTCCTCGGCGAGCAGGAGCACCTTGCTCAGGATGATGCTCGTCATCCGGTCCTCGTCGGCGAACGGCAGGAACAGCCGCCGGTGCGCCGTGGCGCCGAACGAGGCGGGCACCACACACAGGTGGCCGCCCGGGTCGAGGTGGATGCTGCCGCTGGTCAGATGCACCCGGTAGGTCGCCCGGGTGCCGCGTACCACGGCCGAGTGCCCCTCGACGGTGACCCGGGCCAGCCCCAGGTCGGCGATGAGCGCCGCGAGCACCCGCGCCCGGCTCGCCGCCTGCGCCGGCGACAGGTACGCCTCCGGCTCGGTTCCGGCGACCGACACCACCACGTCCAGGTCCCGCATGACCTCGGAGAACACCACCGGCGGCACGTCGACCAGCGGCACCGGTGTGCCGCCGACGCTGCCCGAGCCGGTCGGGGCGCCGTAACGGCCCGGGTCACGGTGGCCGCCCGTCAGGAAGCGGATCTCACCGACAAGGACGTCCCCCATCCCGAAGTAGCCGTGGAAGTCGCAGCGCAGCGCAGCGATGAGGTTGTCGCCGACGGCGCGGGTCGCCTGGTGGTCGTCGTACTCGCCGTGGGTGAACCAGCCCCGGCCGGACAGCAACTGGCCCGCCACCTTGCCGTTGACCGTCTGACCGGTGAACCGCAGCGACACGTCGCCCGCCTCGCGTTCCGCGGGAGTGAGCACGTACAACTCCCGGAACGCCTGCTTGACCGGCTGCTGGAGGCGACGCCGCACGATCTCCGCCTGCCAGTCGGCGAGCACTCCCCGCTCGTGCAGTTCGACGGGGTGGACGGCGGTGACCGGGCCGGTGGTGTCGACCTGGTCGAGCAGGTCGATCACGCCCGCTCGGTCCCGCCAGAGCAGCGCGGGCAGCATCGCCGCACCGGCGGGCAGCGTCAGCAGCCGGGCCAGTTCGTCCGGCGCCAGTGTCCCGGCGGTGGCGACCAGCCGCTCCACCAGCCCGGTCCGCATCCGGCGAGCCTGGTCCCGCAGTCGCTCCTGGTGCCCACGCAGCTCCTGGTAGCCGGGGTCGGAGCGGACGGCGGCCGGCACCGACTTCAGCGCCTTGCCTGCCCGGCTGACCGTCATCGCCGGGTCGGCGCCGTCGAACCGCAACGCGATCCGGTAGTCGCCGACCTCCGCCTCCGTGGGGGTCTCGGTGGCGATGCGCGCCTCGCAGTCCCATTCGAGACGGCTCGCCTCCGGGACGCCGGCCACCTGCGCCAAGTGGTCGAGGGCGACCGCGATCGCGGCGGCGTGGCTGTGTCTGCGGTTGGGGCCGAGCTTGGCGCCCTTCTTCGCGGACTCGCGCACCGCCAGGTAGCGGTCGAGGACCGTCTCGTCCGGGGCGAGGGGCAGCATCCCGAACGCGGCGATACCCTGCAGCGCGTTGTGCTTGACGCGCTTCAGCACCTGGGCGCGGTTCCACCCCATGACCGCGGAGACCAGTTCGTTCGGTTCGAGTTCCAGCAGGCGCCGGGCGGCGTCCGCGCCGGCGTCCTCGATCGCGGCGAGGAGGACAGCCCGGTCCTGGCGGGTGGCTTCGCCGACCGGCATCGCCCGGATCAGGCGCAGCAACGGCGCGGCGCGTGCCAGGCCGAACAGCGGTAGCAACGCGTCGGCGTCACCCGCGCGCAGCCGCCATCCGAACGCCCGGCGCTGCTCCTCCACCGGCCGCTCCCGCAACAGGTCGAGCAGGGCGGCGCGGTCCTCGTCGGTCAGTTCCGCCACGCCGAGGTGGTCGGCCACCCGCTGGTCGCCGTGCCAGGTCAGCGCCGCCCGGACGAATCTCAGGCCGCGCGGTACCGGCACCTTGGGCAGCTCGTCCCAGTCGGCCGGGGCTGGAGCGGAGACGAGCCGCCAGGTCAGCGCGTCCACGTGCTTCCGTACGGCGTCCGCGCAGGCCAGCGGCGGGCTGGTCGCGTCGCCGGTCGGCGAGTGGCCGACGATGGCGTGGCCGAGGTAGCGGTCGTCGGTGAAGGCCCGCTCGACCACGGTGGCGTCCAGGGCGCCGGCCCGGTGCAGCGTGTCGAGAATCCGCGCCACGGTCTCCCGGCGCAGGGTGCCCAGCGGGGTGGAGACGAGCACCCGCAGCAGGTGGGTGTCGGTAGTGGCGATGGCCCGCTCCGCCACCTCGTCCAGCAGCAGCCGGTGCCGGACGTCGCATCCGAGGAACGTGGCGAGCAGGGCTTTCCGGTGCGCCGTCGGCCACGGCGCGGCCAGCAGGCCGGTGATGTCGTCCGGCCGGTCGACCGGGAAGGCGGCGCCGTAGAGCTCGTCGACCTCCGCGACGATATCGCCCACGTGCGGCGCCAGGTTGCCGATCGTCTGGTCGTCGCCCTGCTTGATCCGGAGCCGGATCTCCTCGGCGGTGTCCCGCAGGCCCGCCAGGTCGCCGGCCTTCGCCGCGACCCGCGCCTGGTCCACCAGCCGCCACAGCGCCTCGCGCTGTTCGCGGACGACGTCGATGTAGATCTCTGGTACGGATCGCTCCACCGCGATCAGCCTCCCGCCAGCGCGACCAGCCTCAGGAACACGACCGGCTCACCGAGCCGAAGCACGGCCTCCTCGTCCAGGTCGACGAGCTGCCGTCCGCCGACGAAGACCACGAACGTGCCCCGGGCGAAGGCCCGGTGCGCCCGGGCCACCTCCGTGGTCACGTCCGGGTCCGCCGGCGCCTGCGGCGGCATCCTGATCGCACCGGTGCCGGCCTGCGTCCGGAGATCGTCGTTCGACAGGTACTGGCGGTCGAGGATCTGCCGGCAGCGCGCCGCGTCGGCGCGCAGCTCCCGGATCTGCTCCTCGACCGCGCGCCGGATCAGCTCCCGCACCGTCGTGCCCTCGTCGGCCAGCCGTACCAGCACCGCCGGCAGGTCATCGCCGGACCTGCCGGGCATCCGGCTGCGCACCTCGATGTCGACCATGGCCGCCACCATAGAACAGCGGGCCGACAGCCTGGCCCTATCGGGACCCCGGAGAGGCCCCCGGGCTCAGCCGAGCGGCATGGTACAGAATCCGCCGCCGACCCGGTGAAGAAGGGGATCGGCGGGGTCGAAGGCGTCGATCCCCGGGATGGCGTCCGCGAAGCTCTCGGCGTCGTCGCGCGGCCGGTAGCCGATCGCCTCGCCCTCGGCGAGCGACCACCAGCGGCGGGTGTTCGCCGAGATGCCCCACAGGATCCGGAACCCCGGCGGGTCCGCGGCGAGGCACGCCTCGACCAGCCGCGCCGCGTCCTCGTGAGAGAGCCACACCGCGAGGTCGGGGAGCGAGACGGGACGCGGCCGGAACGCCCCGATCCGCAGACAGCTGACGTCGATCCCGAACCGGGAGTGGTAGAGGCTGCCGAGGGCTTCGACCGCGGCCTTGCTGACGCCGTAGAAGGTGTCCGGACGCGGCGGCGCGGCTGCCGGGAGGAGACCGTCGTCGCGGGTCAGGAATCCAGCGGCGTGGATGCTGGAGGCGAGGACGACCTTCGGCACACCCCGTCGGCGGACGGCTTCGAGGACCCGTTGCGTGCCGTCGACGTTGGCCGCCAGGATCTGCTCCCACGGAGCCTCGCCGCTGACCCCGCCGAGGTGCACGACCGCGTCCACGTCCCGGCACGCCTTGTCGAGCGCGTCCTGATCGGTGAACGACGCCTCGACGAGTTCCACGGGTTCGTCCGGCGCCCCAGGGGGCGGCGGCGCGATGTCGAGCAGGCGCAGGGTCCTGCCGGGCCGGGCCAGCAGCGGACGCAGCGCCGTCCCGACGCGGCCGGCCGCCCCCGTGACGAGGATCCGGTGCGCCATCAGCGGCCGTCCCACGTCTCGTCGAAGACCGGAAGTGCCGCCGGCGGCTCCGCGCGGTCGTAGTGCGCCGGCGTCACCGGATCGAGCGTGTAAGGGGGCTGGTTGTACGTGTGCTGACGCCGGAACGCGGCCTCGACCGGCGGCTCCCAGTGCCGCCAGCTGCGGGGATCGGTGTCGACCGGGGGCGACTCCGGCCCGACGCCGTTGCCGTTCTCGGCGGCGACGGCGTACTCGTAGACCGTGATGCCCGGGGGCAGCTCGCCGGACGACGGCTCGGCGAAGCCCGGCACCACGCCGGCCACGTCGTCACGGTGACTGAAGGCCAGGCCCGCGAAGACCTCCCGGAATCCGACGTCGCCCTTGCGGCGCCGATACAGGCGATACCGGCTCGCGCCGAGGACCTCGCCCCACGTCGCGGTCACGCTGCCGTCCGCCGGCCGGAGCTTGAGCCCGTCAGGCGCGGGGGGACGCTCGCCCGTCGCGTAGATCGGATAGTCCGGCCCGGGATCGCTTCGGCGCGTGCCGTTCCCGGCGACGACGCGGACGTGGTACTTGGCGCCGTTCGTCAGACCGTGCAGCGGGTACGGACTCCGTCGCGCGGAGCCGACGGTCTCCCACGTCGTGCCGTTGTCCGTGCTGAGCTGTATCGCGTACGAGCCGGCCGCCGCGACGCGGGTGAAGTGCACGACGGCTCCGCCGCTGACACTCTCGGTCCGCACCACGCGCGACGGCACCGGACGAGGCGCGCCCTCGGTGAGCTCCCACCGATGCCGCCCCTCGGGCAGCTCGACGGAGAGTTCCTCGTCGCTGACCCGGAAGGCCCGCGCCGGGGCGCCGTCGACGAAGACTTCCGCGTCGCCCAGCCCGCCCGCGACGCGCAGCAGCGCCTTCGCCGGTCTCCGCGTGACGTACGTGCCCTCGATCGCGCGCGGCTCCCGGTAGTCGAGGCTGATGCCGAGCTCCGGATCGCCGGTGGTCAGCGTGACGTCGCCGGCGCCGATGAGGGTGCCGTGGAACAGGGCGAGCTGCCGCCGGCCGTCGTGCCGTAGCCGGATGGCGCCGGCCGTGCCGCGGAAGCGCAGGCCGTCCTCGGCGACGTCCACCTCGCGCTCGTAGCGGAACACGTGGTCGACGCTGTGCGGCGTCCTGATCCGCGCCCCCCACGGCGTCGTCGCCTCGGGATCCACGGTCAGGTCGTCGCGGTGGCTGACGATCGCCAGGGTGTCGCCGTCGCCGCCTTCTGGGCGCCCCTCCAGGCGGAGGATCCGCGAGGTGGGCGTCACCATCTCGCCGTCGAGCTCGCCGTCCCGCCGCACTCCCCGCACCACGTGGACGAACGGCATGCGGTCCGGCAGGCAGGCGAAGCTGTTGGCGTCGTGGCCGTTGGACTTCGTGAGCGTCGACCAGGTCCAGACGGTGCGCTGGTGGGGCGCGAACGCGTCGTAGGTCGCGATGTAGTCGGCCCCCATCAGCAGGACGCTGCGACTCCGATAAGCCAGGGCCACCGGACTGTCCGCATGCGGGACGAGCTCGGCGAACTGCGCCCAGCCGAGGTCGTGGAACGGCCGGTCCAGCGTGTTCTGGCCGATCGACCGGAACGCGCCGTCCTGCCACACCGCGCACGACGTGGTGAACGTGGCGTCCGGGACCCGCCGGTCGCCCGCGTCCTCGGGGCCGTGGCCGCTGTACGCACGTCCGGCGGCGTAGTAGTAGATGTGCCCGGAGCCGTTGTCGTCGGCGACGCCCCAGCGGTAGTTCGGCCCATGGTCGACCTGCTGGAGGAAGACGGCGACCTCGGAGGGCCGGTCCACGTCGGCGCGCAGCGTGACGCCGTAGCCGGTGTACTTGGAGCTGCGCAGCCGGGGATTCGTCCCGGCGTTCCCGGCGCTCTCGACGAGCGGACGCCACGGATCCGGCGCTCCCGGACGACTGTCCAGGTGCTTGGCCGAGGCGTCGCCGCCCCACAGCAGGTGCTCGGCGACGAGCGGCCGGTAGGCGCGCAGCGCCTCGCCCAGCAGCCGCATCTCGATCGGGGGACGACGGGGCCAGAAGGCGTGCGCGCCCTGCGCCGGATGCAGGCGCGACGCGCCGTTCCCAGGGGTCGGCTCGTCCCGCGTCAGGATCGGCGCCGTCAGAGCGTTGACGAGCCAGTCGCCGACCGCCGCGAACTCCGGCGTCGCCAGGCGGTTGCGGCCGTCGGTACGGCGGGCCAGGGCGTTGCCGAGCGTCATCGGACGCAGGAAGGCCCAGACGTACGTGGACAAGCTCTCGGTCCAGCGCCCGGCCGACGACTCGCGGCCCGGGAGCGCGGGCCGGGTGTGGAACCGCGCGGCGAGCTCGGCGGCCTTCCCGAACTGGTCGAGCCAGGCCGGGGCGGCTTCGTGGTCGGGGAACAGCCAGGCCAGGCACGCCAGCGCCGCCTTGCCGTCGGCCAGGAAGTTCGGATGCCCGCCGAACATCCTCAGGATCGGCGTCATCTCCTCGTTCGCCGAGACGTACGCCGTGAGCAGCAGGAGCGCGTCCACCCGGCGGCGCTGCTCCGCGCTCAGCCGCTCACCCAGCCGGTCGTAGCCGTCGAGGAAGCGGTCGTAGAGCGGACGCTGCCCGATGTTGAGGTACCCGGCCAGGTCGTTGACGCCGCGCGCGATCAGGCGCGGACCCTCGTCGCCCTCGAACAGCGCGGCCAGGAAGTCTCCGGTGGTCGCGAACTCGCCTTCGGCGGCGACACGGCCGGGACGCCTGCCGTCGTAGGCGAGATTCCAGTCCTTGACGCGGTCCAGGCTCAGGGTGCCCTGCCGGTGCTGGAGGTCGCGCGCGTACGTGCTCTGGTAGGCGGCGCCGTCCTCCTGCCGCCGCAGCACCTCGCGGTCCTGCTCGTGGTCGTAGCAGGCGATCCCGGTCGAGCGGGTCCCGGTGCGCAGCGGCCACGTCCAGCGCAGGACGCCCTCGGCGTGCCGGAACCGGATCTGCAGCAGGTCCGACGAGGCCCAGGACGCGTAGGAGCGGTCGTCCCACCGCGCGTGGTCCCGGATGAAGACGGCCATGGCGTCATCCGTGCGGACGTCCCAGAACGCGGCGTGCGGCCGGACGCCCCACGCGAAACTCGGCCCGTACGGACCGATGGTGAACAGGTAGTCCTCATCAGGACGCTCGGTGCCGCCGGGCCCCGAGAAGTTCGGGTCCTCGCCGCTGCCGCCCAGGGTCAGCGGCTCGTCGATGCCGAGCCATCGGTACGTCTCCGGGCTCTCGGGATCGAGGTGGTCGGCGGCGTTCTGCGACCCGGGCCAGGCCGAGGAGAAGCGGTGCGTTGGGGAGCAGCCCGTCCAGGACAGCTCCCAACTCGCGCCGGCGTCGTCGAACCCGGCCATCTCCTCGGAGATCTCGACGAAGTCGCAGCCCTGGAGGCAGCGGACGGTCGCCGTGTAACGCGCGCCGTGTGCGAAGTCGTAGACGATCTCGTAGTCAGCGAACAGCGGACCGCTCTCCACCAGCCGGGCCCCGACCCGTTCCACGCCGCCGCGGACCTCCGATCGGCCGACCCAGCCGCGTCCCCGGTTCCACGCGGTCACCGGTCCCGGCGCGACGCCGTCGGCCGCCTGCGAGGCGGGCAGCCGGACCTGCAGCGCGCCGCTGTCGAGGACGACATGCTCATCCGAGGACGTGACGCGCACGGGTCTGTCCGGCACCGCCGGAGTCCCGCCGGAGAGCACGTACGCCCGGGTCTGCCCAGGGGCCAGAGCACCGAAGAAGCAGATGACGGCTGAGACCGCGAGCCCGTCCTCCTCGACGACTTCGGCCGGCTGGAACGGCACCGGTTTCCCGGTGTCGTCGGCCAGCCGCAGCTCCTCGACCCGCACCGAGGGCCGCTGCCAGCGTACGGCGAACCGCAGCAGCGTCCGCGGCCACGCGAACTCCGGATGCCCGATCGGATCGTGCAGCCGGAACACGACCCGGTCCGCGTCCGCCGGCCACGGCGTCACCTTCCCGCTCACTCCGCCTCCCTCCGCTCGGCGGGCACCGCGAGGCCCAGCGTGCCGATCGCCGCACCGCCCGCGACGCCCTCGACCAGGTACCGTTGGAGCACGATGAACAGCAGCAGGATCGGCGCCGCGACGATGAACGTGCCCGCGGCGATCAGCGGCCAGTTCTGCGTGTGCTCGCCGAAGAACGAGTACAGCCCGCGGGTGACCGGCCACAGCTGCTGGTCCGACAGCATGATCAGCGGCAGGATCAGGTTGTTCCAGGCGTGCACGAACCCGAAGATGGCGAACGTCGCCAGCGCCGGCTTCATCTGCGGGATGATGATCGTGAAGATGAAGCGGACGTAGCCGCAGCCTTCCAGCGCCGCCGCCTCGTCGATCTCCTTCGGGATGCCCTTGATGTAGCCGACGAAGAAGAAGAAGCCCGCGCCGGACAGGCTGGTGAGGATCAGGAAGCCGGGCATGCTGTTGTACAGGCCCAGCGCCTGCGCCTCGATGAACAGCGGGATCAGGCCGCCGGGCAGGAACCCGGAGAAGACGAAGAAGGCGTAGACCGCGTTGGAGCGCTTGAAGTAGCCGCGCGAGACCGGGAACGCGAGGAAGACGCCCAGGATCAGCGTGACCGTGTCCGGGATGACGGCGTAGATCAGGCTGTTGAGCATCTGCCGGCCGAAGTCGCCCTGGGTCCAGGCCGCGCCGAAGTTCTCCAGCGTCCACGGGTGCGGCAGGCCCGTCGGATCCTGCAGGAAGCCGGTGAACGTCTTGAACGACTGGAGGAACATGTACACCAGCGGCGCCGCGAACAGCACCGCCGCGATCGCGAAGCAGAGCAGGTTGCGGCCCGTCGCCCTCACAGCTGGATCTCCCGCCTGCGCAGCGTGAACAGCAGCGTGCCGCCGATCACCACGGTGAGGACGAACTGCAGCATCGCCAGCATCGAGCCGTAGCCGAGCTGGCTGGTGCCGCCGAAGGCGGAGTCGAACATGTACAGCCCCAGCGTCTTGGTGCCGAAGTTGCCGCCGGTCATGACGAGGATCAGCGCGTACTCGCCGAGCGTGCCCATCGCGGTCAGGAAGACGTTGACGGTCGTGGCCGGGGCCAGCAGCGGCCACGTCACGTGCAGGAACGACCGCCAGCGCCCGGCCCCGTCCAGCGCCGCCGCCTCGTAGACCGGCTTGGGGATGTTGCGCAGGCCCGCGATGTAGATCAGCATCGTGTACCCGGCGAACATCCAGATGTTGACCAGCATCACCAGCGGCAGCGCCAGCGAGCTGTCGCCCAGGAACGCCGTCGTCGTGTCGAAGACCGCCTGCCACGCCTTCTCGGCCGGGCCGGTGACCGGGTCGAGGATCAGCGCGAACACCGTGGCGACGACCGCGATCGAGAAGATCTGCGGCATGAAGATCAGCGCCCGGTAGAACATGTACGCGCGCCCGGGCCGGTTGAGCAGCAGCGCCAGCCCCAGGCCGGCGAGGTTCTGCAGGACGGTCACGCCGACCACGTAGATCAGCGTGACCTTCAGCGACTCCCACACCTGCGCCGACAGCGCGGTGAACGCCGTCGTGTAGTTGCACAGCCCGCAGACGTTGAGCGGCGTGCCCGGCAGCCCGGAGTACTGCGTGAAGGAGTACCCGATGGTGGCCAGCGACGGGTACAGCCCGAACAGCAGCCACCCGATCCCGGGGATCGCGATGCTCGCCCACGGGATCCACCGCCGGGTACGCCGGGTTCCGAAGGGACTACCGGCCACGTTACCGGCCTGCCGACTTGGCGTAGGCGGAGGCCGAACGGGACAGGATCGTGTCCAGGCTGTCGGTTCCGATCGGCGCGAGCTTGTAGAAGTCGGGCCCCATCGCGTCCAGCGGCGCGCCGGCCGGGGTCCACGGCGGCGTCAGCTGCGTGAAGGAGCCTTCGCTGTGCTGGTTGAGCCAGTCCATCCAGGGCAGCCCGGTGTTCTTCAGCGCAGGCTGCGCCGACAGCGATCCGGTCAGCCTCAGCCACTCCTGGTAGTTCTCCGGCTCGGAGAACATCGTCAGCCACTGCATCGCCAGGTCCTTGTGCGGCGCCGAGGCCGGGACGACCCAGGTCAGGTCGGGCTTGAACGCCACCCGGTTGGCCGCCGGGTCGTCGGTGCCGGGCAGCGTGAAGAAGCCCAGGTTCAGCTTGGGGTTGGCCTGCTGAATGGTCAGGCCGTCCCAGGAGCCGTCGACCAGGAAGGGGTAGTCGTCGGTCTTGACCGCCCACACGCCGGGCGCGGTCTGCTGGTCGATGCCCGAGGCGGTGGGCACGACGTACTGCATGACCTTGGCGTAGCGGGCGCCGACCTCCTTGTAGATCGGGTCGGTCCACTTCTGGGTGCCGTCCCAGAACGCCTTGGCCCGGTCGGCGGAGATCTGCACGGACTCGGTGGCTCCGCGGCCCTTCATCATCAGCTGGTTCTCGATGCCCTGCCAGATGCCGCCCTGCATGCCGACCTTGCCCGACAGGAAGATCGGCGTCTTGCCCGCCTTCTTGAGCTTGGCGCAGGCGTCCAGGAACTCCTGGAACGTGGTCGGTACGGCGATGCCGTACTGGGCGAGCAGGTCCTTCTTGTACCAGATCGCACCGGCGGCGGCGTAGCTGGCGGCCATGACCCCGTAGACGCCGCCCTTGTAGCCCACGGCCGCGGCCTGCGTGGCCGCGTCGTAGTGCTTCATGAACGGCTGGTCCTTGAGGTCGGTCAGCTGGTTGGCGGTGATGAGCGCGGCGGCGCCGGCGGGCTGGATCTTGGTGTACTCCGGCGGGAAGCCGCCCTGGGTCGGGGCGAACCTGGCCAGCACGTCAACCGACTTGGCCTGTAGGAGGCTGTTGGACAGCTGGGCCCACGCGCCGTTGGCGGTCGCGGTGCTCTGCAGCTTGACGGTGACGCCCGGGTGCGCCTTCTCGAACTCGGCGTTGAGCTGCTTGGTGAACTCGATGGCGCCCGGGTTCGTCCACAGGGCGACGGTCAGCGTGGCGTTCGACGCGGACGAGGAGGTCGAGTCACCGGTGGTACACCCGGCGGCGCCGGCGAGGGCGAGGACGATCGCCAGCGTCACGGCGACCGGTGTGCGGGTTCTCATGTGCGAGCGCTCCTTGGGGGGATGGTGAGCGGGTCGGGGTCACGGTCGTTGGAGGGCGCCGTCGGCTCTGCGCGGGGGCCGCCAGGCGGTGGCGGTCGGGGGGTACTGCTTGGCCAGCTGCTCGTCCAGGTCGACACCGAGCCCGGGGCGGTCGCTGGGCCACAGATGGCCGTCGCGGATTTCGGGGCAGCCCGGGAAGACCTCCCGCAGCCGCTCGCCGAACAGGTGCTGCTCCTGGATCCCGAAGTTCGGGCTCGCGAGGTCCAGGGCGAGGTTGGCGGCGTGACCGACCGGCGAGACGTCGCCGGGGCCGTGCCAGGCGGTGCGCACCCCGAACGCCTCGGCCAGGTTCGCCAGCCGCCAGGCCGGAGTGATGCCGCCGATCGCGGAGATGTGGACCCTGATGAAGTCGCACAGCCGCTCGGCGACCACCGGCCGGTACTCGGCCGGGTTGACGAAGAGCTCGCCGATCGCGATCGGCGTGGCGCACTGGCCGCGGATGGCGCGCAGCCAGTCGAGATCCTCGGGCGCCACGGGGTCCTCGAGGTAGAAGAGGTCGTACGGCTCCAGCTCCTTGGCCAGCCGCACGGCTTCGGTCGGGTGCACGCGCTCGTGCACGTCGTGGATCAGCTCCACCTCGGCGCCGACCTCGCTCCGGAGGTGTTCGAACAGCCCGCGCACCGTGCGACGGTACGCGGCGGGGTCCCACGCGTCCGGCGTCAGCGGCGGCCGCGCGGTCGCCGGGGCGGAGGCGCTCGGCGCGCCGTACGTCCCGCCGCCGGGCACGGCCACCTGGCAGCGGACGTACCCGTAGCCCGCCTCGAGCCACTGCCGCACCTCGTCGGCGACGGCCTCGGCGTCGACCCCGGCGGCGTGGGTGTAGAGCGGGACCGCGGTGCGGCAGCGCCCGCCGAGCAGCTGCCACACGGGCAGCCCCGCGACCTTCCCCTTGATGTCCCACAGCGCCATGTCGACGCCGGAGAGCGCGTTGTTGAGCACCGGACCGGACCGCCAGTAGCCGCTGACGTGGAGTGTCTGGGCGATGTCCGTGATGTCGGCCGGGTCGCGGCCGATCAGCTGAGGCGCCAGGTACTCCTCGACCGCGGTCCGGACCGCCTTGGCCCGCTGGGTGAACGTGGCGCACCCGAGCCCGTACAGGCCGGGTTCGCTGGTGTCCACGCGGACGACGGCCAGGGTCGTCCCGGCCGGGGCGGTGAGGATGGTCCGGACCCCGGTGATCCGGAGGCCCGAGCCGTCCGCCCACGGGGGTTCCGGGGGTCGGCGGTCCGGGTCTGCGACGTCGTTCACGGGCTGTGCTCCTTGTCCGGTGGACGGTCTCGGTCCTGGGTCAGCGGCCGATGCCCCAGCGGGTGTCGACGCGCCCGCCGGTGAACTGCGCGCCGGAGGCCCAGAAGGGCGCGAAGTTGTAGCAGCCGGACGCCGGGGCCTCGTTCTGCGCGGTCCAGTAGGTGGCGCCGCGGCCGCCGGTCCCGGAGTCCTGGACCTGGACGCCCATGGTCGCTTCGTGGACCGCGCCCGGCGGCAGTGCCCGTGCCGCCGAGGCCAGTTCGGGGAGCTGGTTCCAGGCCAGCGCGACCTCGTACGTGGTGACCTTGCCGACGTCGTCGCGCGTCACCAGGATCCGGCCCTCGGAGCCGGAGCCCGGGTGGGCGTCCATGGTTCCCAGCGGCGTCGGGAGCGGCGCGTTGGTGGGGTAGTAGGTCTGGTAGTTGGTGCCGGGGGCGAGCTGGCGGTGCAGCTCGGCGACGTCGCCCTTGGCCAGCGTCGCCACGAACAGGTGCGAGATCGAGGTCAGGGCCTTGTCGTAGTGCGGGTCTCCGGCCAGCAGGTCCTCGGTCTTGTCCTGCACCGCGTCGAAGGCGAGCTGGATGCTGTCGGCCTTGAACGGGAACAGGTAGCCGTTGACCGCGAACGGGTCGTTCGACACCTGCAGGTCGTCCTGGATCCGGGCCCGGATGTGCAGGAAGTCGGCGTCCCAGGCGGCCTGGAAGGCGTACTCCTTGGTGCCGCTGGTCATGGTCACCGGCACGACCCCGTCCCACTGGCTCGCGTCCGCCCCGACCGTGATGGGCCGGAACGGGGCGTAGGCCACCTGGACGGTTCGCGTCCCGTCCTGATGGAAGCCCTTCCGGCCGGGGATCGTGGCGTCGTAGCCGATGGTGTAGCGGTTCTCCGGGTCCGCCTGCGCGGAGATGACCGGGAGCGAGACGACCCGCGACTCGCCGGGCGCCAGCTCCGGGATGGCGCTTTCCCGATGGTCGGTCTTCCACCCTTGGGGCGGGGTGATGCGGAGATTCGCGTGGACCGCCTGCGGGGAGACGTTCTCGACGCGGACGTCGATGGTGCTGTCCGGGCCGATCGGCTTCGTGAACGGCAGGGGCGTGATCTTCAGCGGGGTGTCGTAGGTGAACACCGCTCCGGTGGTGAGCGCGGCCTTGAGCTCGTCGGGGCTCAGGTCACTGTCGAAGTACAGCACCTCCCACGGCGACAGCGTCAGCGTGGCCTTCTCCGCCTCGCCGTCGAACAGCCGGCGGCCGAGGTAGTCGTACACGCGGACGCCCTGCGCGCTGGTCAGCGTCAGCGTGCCCGTGTATCCGGCGTCGGGGTGCTCCATCGTGCCGTCGAAGAGCTGGTCGGCGTAGACCGCGGCGCGCCCGTGGCCGTCGGCGGCCTTGAACAGGAAGCCCCAGGTCGACCTCGCCTTCGGATACAGCTCGGTGAGCAGCTCGCAGTCCTCCAGCAGCCCGGTCATCGTGGCGTAGGCGACGACCGCGGGCCGCGGGCTCTTGGTCTTGATGTCGTAGATGTTGAACTCCTGGCCGGAGTACGTCTTGTCGTAGCACAGGGAGAACCAGAAGATCCGCATCGGCGAGTCCTCTTCGGCCCCGGCGAGCATGTGCAGCAGATGGGTCGGGGCGAGCGTCCTGGCCACGGCGTACCCGGCCTCGTTCGGCGGCAGGCCGGGGAAGGAGTGCACCTCCGCGGTGCCGAGCTCGGTCTGCCACTGCCCGGCCCGGCCGCCGGTCCGGGACCAGAGTCTGTCCATCTTGATCTGGGGCTTGGCCATCGCGTACTGCGTGGCGTCCGGGTAGCCGTAGGCGTGGTTCACCGAGCCGTCGATGTAGCCGGTGTCCTTGGAGCCCTTGGCGTACACGATGTCGCGGTTGTAGGAGACCGAGCCCCCGCCGAGCAGGTTGACGTCGGGGAACGGCGGCTTGACCCGGTCCCAGATCAGCTTCGTCATGTCCCGGTAGTCCTGGCCGTCGCCGGTCATCCAGGCCCAGCCGTGCACCCACGGCTCGTTCCACACCTCCCAGTTCTTGACCAGGTCCTGGAGCGGGGCGATCGCGTGGTAGACCATGTCGGCGTGCGCCACCATGTCCTTCGGCCGGTTCTGGTGCGGCCGGAGGGGCTTGCCGTCGGCCCCCGGCTGGACGTTCCACGACATGTTGTAGTTGATGAACCCGGTGGGTTCGATGCCGTAGCTGTGCCACTCCGCGACCTCGGCACGGGCGCGGTCGATGTCCGCCTTGCCCCAGAAAACGCCGCGGGACGGGCACACGGTGTCGGGCAGGACGGAGAAGACGCCGCGCGTCCACTTCACCCCGATGCGCTGCGCGATCTGCCTGGTGACCAGGGGAGCCGACTCCCCGCGGATCCCCATGCCGAAGCAGGAGCCCGGGCGCCGGCCCTGGATCGTCGGGCGGAGAACGCCGAGACCGTGCGTCTCCTTGAGTAACTGCGTGCCCGCCGTGCTGGTGACGGTGACCGCGACCGCGTAGTAGTCCGGACCCAGCGTGCCCAGCGGGATGCTGGTCGTGCTCGCCTGCCCGGCGGGCGCCGTGAAACCGGTCTGGCCCTTCGTGATCTCCTGCGCGCCGCGGGCGGACACCGCCCACGTGATGGTGCCGCTCAGCGCGGTGGGGCTGTTGAACGTCACGGTCAGCACCGGGGACGCCGTGCCGGCCGCGTCGATCGGGTACAGCCCGGTCGGGTCCGCGTAGTCGGCCTCGACCAGCGGAGGGGCCGCTGCCTGCGGCGCGGTCGTGGTGCCCGCCGCCCATGCGGCAGGGCCGAACTCGACGAGCCCGGCCAGGCCGACGGCGGTCGCGGCGCCGTACCCCAGGGCTTGACGGCGGGTGATCTGCTTGGGGGAGGTGCGGTGGTTCTCGGTGCTGTCGGGACTGTCGGACATGGACGGGCCTCCAGAACGGGAACGGGGGTCAGGCCGGCCTGATCAGGCACAGGCCGGACGGGGGAACCGCCAGCCACTGCGGGCCCGGTTCCAGGCGCGCGGTTTCGGAGCGGACCGGGGCGCCGCAGACGTCCGAGACGTCGAGACGGACCACGGCGGGACGGGTGAGGTCGAGCAGGACGCCTTCGGCGTCGGTGTTGTTGACCAGGGCGATCTCGGCGAACCCGGCGGGGTCCAGCGAGGCCGCGTGGCGCTGGGCGTGGAAGATGACCACCGCGCGCGACTGCGTGCAGGACGGAGAGCAGCTGGCGAGCCGCGTCCTGTGGCGCCGCCTCCGGATCCCACATGAGCATGTCCGAGTGGACAGCGCTTTCCAGACCGGCAACGGCGAGGTCCAGGGTCTTCACGCGGTTGCCGACCGCGTCGGCCGGGCAGTCGCCGGCGCGCAGCAGGTTGCCGAACTCCCGCATGGCCGCGCCGGTGTAGGGCTGGCGCAGTTCGATCAGGAGGTCCGCGCCACGGACGGTTCGCAGCCGGTCGCGGAGGTCCACGAGGAGGGCCCGCATCGCCTCGCCGACGTCGGCGCCTTCCCCGGCGTAGACCATGGCGGCGTCGAGGAAGTCGATCTTCAGGCCGTCGAGGCCGTACTGGTCGACGAGCCGGACGCAGCTGTCGACGACGAAGCGCCGGACCTCCTCGTGCCGTGGATCGAGGACGTGGCAGCGCCATTCCGG
The DNA here is from genome assembly GCF_040300065.1 of Nonomuraea sp. NPDC000554. Taxonomy (NCBI): domain Bacteria; kingdom Bacillati; phylum Actinomycetota; class Actinomycetes; order Streptosporangiales; family Streptosporangiaceae; genus Nonomuraea; species Nonomuraea sp. NPDC000554. Next base: position 292,515 of record NZ_JBEPDC010000008.1, read on the forward strand.
CCTGGCGTGCGGTGCGAAGGCGGCGAGCCCGTCTCGGGCCGTGCTGTCGTCGCCGAGGAGCAGCGGGGCGATCCAGGCCAGGTACGCGAGACCGAGGCCGCGGACCGCTGCGACGTGCGCGCCGAAGTCGGGGAACTTCTCCGGGTCGGGCTCCCAGTCGCCGCAGCCCGCGTAGCCTCCGCCGTGCGCGCCGCGCTGCCAGCCGTCGTCGAGGATGAGGAGTCCGCATCCTGCTGAGGCCGCGAGCTTGGCCTCCGCCTCGATGGCGGTCGCGCTGACCTCCTGGTGGTAGGCGTACCAGGTCGAATACGCCGGGACACGTCCCGTTTCGGGCACCGGAAGCGTCGCGGCGCCGGACTGCCAGCGCGTCAGCGATCGCACCGTCTCCGCGACCTCCGCGCCCGGGGCCGCGATCCGGATCCGGCAGATCTCGCCGGGACGCAGATCCATCGCGAGCCAGACGCCGAACCGTCCGGTGCGCTCCCCGACGCCGAACCGGACGCGGGTCGAGGGAACGAGGCGGTCCGTGGCGAAGCCGAGGAGCGAGCGGCCCGAACCGTCGTGGAGGCAGCCGAGCGGCGCGGAGTCGACGAGGCCGACGGTGCGCCAGCCGGTCATCCAGTCCGCCGCGAGGTGCCGGTCCCAGCCGGCGCCGGGATGCCAGAAGCCGGCGGCGCCGCCGAGTGCGACATCCAGGCGTAACAACGTTGTCCCGCATTCCGGCCCGGCGATCTCGACGACGCCTCCGGGCTCGACGGCGGACGCGGTGGGAGCCGGACCCGGCGTCAGGCGCGTGACGGCGGCACCATGCAGGTGAAGGGCGCTTCCGTCGGCCCACAGCCGACGCGGGTCAGCGAAGTCCGCCATCGCCGCTCCTCTCGAAGAGTTGGAGGAACCATAGCTACGACGAGACAACGTTGTCTAGAGCGTCCTCACTCGTTCGTCATGTGCCCGTAACGCAGGATCACGTTCTGCCAGGACTCGAATGGCGAGCGCGGCGTCCTCGTCTGCGCCGGAGGTCTTCGCACTCGGACACGCCCGTGTGGGGGAGACCCGGTCGCGGACCGTGGACGTACCGGCAGGGGCGGTCCATCGTTGTCCGCTCCGGCGTCGTGGCCGGGCATGGGGCGTCAGCGCAGGACGAGCCGCCGGCCGGTTCGGTGGTCGCAGTCGCGGCCGATACACGCGGCGTCCCGGTGGGCGCCTTCGCCGGGGGAGAGCTCAGCCGGCGCTGCGCACCACCAGCTCGGTCGGGACGACGACCTTCCGCGGCCGTGACCTGTCGCCGGCGATGCGCTTGAACAGCAGTTCGGCGCCCATCCGGCCGATCTCGCGCGCGTCGTAGGACACGACCGTCAGCCGCCACGGCATGAACGCCGCGGTCTCGAAGTCGTCGAAGCCGACCAGCTCGACCGGCTCGGTCCGGCCGTTCAGCGCCTCGAGCGCGCCGAGCGTCAGCCGGTTGTTGAGCGCGAAGATCGCGGTCGGCGGCTCCGGCGCGTCCAGCATCCGCGCGACCGCGGCCGCGGCCTCGGGGACGGTGTGCAGGCCGTACGCGATCAGGTCCGGGCGATACGGCACGCCGGCCTGCTCCAACGCCTGCTCCGCGGCGGCCAGCCGCTCGGCCATCGTCGAGATGCTGAGCCAGTCGGAGATGACGCCGATACGTTCGTGCCCGGCGGCCACCAGGTGCTCGACGGCCTGCCGCCCCCCGGCCGCGTTGTCGATCAGGACCGTGTCGGCCAGCAGGTTGCGCGGCGGACGGTCCAGGAAGACCACCGGAGTGCCGCGCTCGATCTCGGGGCGCAGATAGACGTGGTCGGCGTCGCCCGCCGGTACCACCAGCAGACCGTCGACCCGTCGCTGGCACATCTCCAGCAGCAGGGCGCGCTCCCGCTCGGCGTCCTCTTCGGAGCTGGCCGTGATCAGCATCGTGTCGTGCTCGAGGGCGTACTGCGCGGCGGCCGCGGCGATGCCGGCGTAGAACGGGTTCGCCAGGTCCTCGATGAGCAGGCCGACAGTCGCCGAGGTGTTCCCGGCGCGCAGGTTCCGGGCCATGTCGTTGCGCCGGAAGCCCAGTTCCGACACCGCGGCCAGGACCCGTCCGGCCAGCTCCGGGTCGACGGTGGGCACGTTGTTCACCACGCGCGAGACGGTCTTCAGACTGACGCCCGCCACCCGGGCGACGTCCGTCATCGTCGGGCGGCGCGGCTCGTCCCCTCCCGCGCTGGGCGTGCTCACCTGGGGCCGGCTCCTTCGAGGTCGGTGGCGCCGAGCGGGTGCCAACGTTGTCTTGTGCGGACACTGTACCGCCGAGCATGGACGATCGCGTCGCGGAGCGCCTCCGGATCGATGGGGTACCCGGTGACGGAGGGGAGGGGTCAGGCCCGGGGCGGCGGCGCGGTCGAGCCGCGCACCATGAGCCGGCTGGCGATCACGGTCCGGCGGCCGACCGGCTCCTTGCCGTCCAGGAGGTCGAGCAGGATCTGCGCGGCGCGCCGTCCCAGATCCACGCTCTGCAGCGAGACGCTGGTCAGGGGCGGCTCGGACAGGGCAGCGGCGGCGGTGTCGTCGAATCCCGCGACCGAGACGTCGCGTGGCACCGCGCGCCCGTGCTCCCGCAGCCAGCGCAGCACGCCGAGGGCCATGCCGTCGTTGAACGCGAAGACGGCGGTCGGCGGTTCGGGGCGGTCGAAGAGCAGCGTGGCCGCGGCGTATCCGGATTCGATGGTGAAGTTCCCGCGGACGGTCAGCTCGGCGGAGGGTTCGAGATGCGCGTCGGTGAACGCGCGCTCGACACCGCGCGTGCGGGCGGCCATGGCCAGGCGGTTCTCCGCCGGCCCGTTGACGACGCCGATCCGGCGGTGCCCGAGGGCCAGCAGATGCTGGGTGACGGCGTAGGCGCCGCCCTCGTCGTCGGGATGGACCATGGTCAGGTCGCCCTCGGCGTAGCCGATCACCACGGCCGGATACCCCAGCGCGAGCAGGCCGGACAGCGCCTGCAATCCGGCTCCGCCCTCCACGAGCAGCCCGTCGACCAGGCGCCGCCGGTCGAAGCGGCGGTAGGCGGAGGCCGCGTCGCCGGCCGTCTCGCGGGTGGAGAGCAGGAGCCCGTAGCCGCGCGCGGCCACTTCCTGCTCGGCGCCGACGATGAGGCGCATCAGGTGGTCGTTGGCGAAGGTGAGACCCGGGTCGTGCGGCACCACCAGCCCCACGACCTCGGTGCGGCCGCGGGCCATCGCCCGTCCGGCGGCGCTGGGCCGGTAGCCGAGCGCGGTCATGGCGGCGAGGACACGCTGCCGGACGGGCTCGGTGACCGTCGGCTCGTCGTTCACGACCCGAGAGACCGTCTGGTGCGAGACGCCAGCGCGCGCCGCGACGTCGCGCATGGTCGGCCGGCCTGCCATCGGGTCACCTCCAACATGAGCGTTCACGTGACCACAGAGGCGCGTAACGGGCCGTTGACAGCGGTCTCACCCGATCTTAACTTCGTTAGTGGTCAAGTGAACGTTCACTTGACGACGCCCATTGCCCGGAACAAAGGGATTCTGGTCATGGACGACAAGCAAGGCATGACCCGTCGGCAGGCACTCATCCACGGCGGCGGCGCCGTCCTCGTCACCGGCCTCGGCTCCACGCTGTCAGCAGGCAGCGGGCCGGCGCAGGCCGCGGCCCCGAACAGCGCGGCTCCAAGCGTCACCACCTCCTGGGTCGGCAACACCTACTCCGGCGCCACCGAGTGGATGCAGGACTTCGTGTTCAACATCGCGGTCGCCGGAGACGGGACGGTCTACACGGTCAGCTTCTGGGACGAGGCAGGCAACTACGCGGGCATCTACAAGGACGGCCACCTGACCGGCAACTGCCAGCGGGCCAACGGGGACGCGGTCGCCGTCAACAGCACCAACGCCTACCTGACCATCGGCAACGGCCTGACCGCCTTCACCCTGGCCGGCGCCTCCACCTCGCGCACGTTCGACGTCGGCAGCCCGCCGGCCGCCGCGGCCGCGACCGACACCCAGGTGATCGCGACCGACCGGGCGCAGAACCGCGTCCTGGTCTTCGACGCCGCGACCGGGACGCTGCTGCGCTCGTGGAGCGTCAACCGACCGGGCGCGGTGGCGGTCAACAAGGCCACCGGAGACATCTGGGTCGTCGCCAACATCACCCGGGACACCAACGACGGCCACTTCTGGCACGTCGATCCGGCCAAGCCCGCCCAGATCCTGCACTTCTCCAACACCGGCACGGCGCTGCCGGGCACCATCGCCGGCTCGTCGCCGGACTGGATCCCCACCTCGCTGGCCGTCGACCGCGACGGCAACCTGCTCGTCGGCGACAACGGCCCGCTGCGCCAGGTCCACACCTACACCAACCTGTCAGCCACCACCCCGGCGAGGTCCAGGAGCCTGGGCCAGGCCGGCGGCATCGGGTCGGGGACACCCGGCGCGGTCACCCCCGGCAAGCTGTGGGGCATCACCGGGGTCGGCGGCGACTCCGCCGGCAACGTGTACGTCTCGATGTGCGAGTTCGGCTCATGGCTGCGCAAGTACGACCCGAACGGGAACCTGGTGTGGCAGCTGATGGGCGCCGAGTTCGTCACCTCGGCCGACTTCGACCCTTCTCCCGCCGCCGACGGGATCCGTATCCGCAGCCAGCAGAACCACTACCGGATGGACTACACCAAGCCGCCGGGGAGCAACGCGACCTGGGTGGGCCACTCGCTGGACTCGGTGAAGTACCCGCAGGACGCGCGCCTGTTCCTGACCGGGCACCAGCACCACTTCACCTCGCCGTTCCACAAGCGCCTCAACGGCAGGCTGTACATGTACGCGACCGGCATGTACTCCTCGCACCTGCTCATCTACCGCTACGACGGGGAGATCGCCAAGCCGTCCGGCGCCATCTTCAAGGCGCACTGGACCGGCGACGACCCCGCCTGGCCCCCGGCCCAGCCCGCGGTGGGCGAGTGGATCTGGCGGGACATGAACGGCGACGGCAAGTTCAGCGCCGAGGAGTACCTCCAGACCGGGACCGGCGCGAACTCGCCGAGCAACTGCTGGGTGTGGTTCGTCGACGACCGCGGCGACATCTGGGAGGGCGGCGACCGCAACCTGCGCCGCTACCCGATGCAGGGCTTCGACAGCCAGCTCAACCCGATGTACGACTACACGAGCCGGGTGACGATCCCGCTGCCGCAGCCGTTCACCGTCGTCCGGCGGCTGCACTACGACGTCGCCACGGACGTCATGTACATGTCCGGGTACACAGCCGCCCAGCCGTTCGAGAACGCGTGCTGGAAGGAGTGCGGCAAGGTCCTGGCCCGCTACGACAGGTGGAGCACCGGCAACACCACGCCGACCTGGACCATCCTGCTGCCCTGGGACACGACGGCGACGCCGCCGGTCTCCACGGTGTCCTGGGCCCCAGCCGGTGACTACATCTTCAGCTGTGGCGTCACCACCCGCGGCCAGGTGTGGGCCTGGCGCGCCGCCGACGGGGCGGCGGCGGGCAACTGGCTGCCGGGGGCGAACGTCGGCGGGGTCTCACGCACCGGGTGGGTCGACATCCCGTACGGCCTGAACGCCTTCAAGCGATCGGACGGCTCGTATCAGATCACGGTCGAGGACGACCTGTTCAACAAGGTGTTGGTCTACAGCTGGCGCCCGGCCTGATCGTACGCCGTCCCGGCCGGCTCGGGCGGCGGCGCCGAGAACCGCCGCCGCCCGAGCCGGACCAGAGTTCGCTGTCCGCCCCCGCCTCGGTGGACGGCGAAGCGAGCGCCGGGCGAGCGCGGTGATCTCCATCATCACCGGCGGCGACAAGCGCGACCCGCACAGGGCGGCCCAAGCCACCCGCACCCGCACCCGCGCCGGCGCTCGGCCTGGGCCATGCCGCCCGGCCTCGGCTGCGGCGCGGGCCTCCTCACCGTGCAACCGAAGCTCGGGGAACTGGCCTCACCGGGCAGGGCGAGAGGCACTTTTCCGGGCTATCAGCACGTGGAGGCTCACTGGTTCGACGAAGTGTCCGCTTGGATCGGCTGCAAGCAGAGCGTCGGTGATCTCCCGTTCGAAGGTGGGTCGTCGATCGCCGAGCAGTCGCCGCAGCGGCAGCGAAGTCGAGTACAAGTAGCCGATGATTCGGTCCACCGTCCAGGATCGCTCGAATTCATAGACCACTCGGGCAACGTCCGGAAACGGTGAATGAGCCAGCACTGTTTCATGCGGCTCGACCAGCGTGCCCGCACTGGCCTGGGGAAGCGGGCCCAGGAATCGGTGCTGCACCTCTTCGATGGCGTGCTGCCAGGGGGTGATCGGTCGCGCCAGGCAACCGTCACTGGCGATCACCACGCCGCCCTCGTCCTTCACCATGCCGGCCAGCGCTCCCAGCACCTGCTCACGATCCATCCAGTGGAATGAGCGGCCCATGGTCGCCAGCCGGAACCGTCCCAACTCACCCGGCAAGTCTGCTGAAGTACCACGCACCCAGGTCACATTGCCAACGGCACCTGCGCGTGCCTGCCGGGCGGCCTCGGCGAGCATGTCCGGCTCAGGATCGATGCCGATGGCTTCCGCGACATGCTCAGCGAGCGGAAGGGTCAGTTGGCCGGTGCCGCAGCCCAGGTCAAGGAGACGTCCAGAGCCGTCGAGCCCGAAGCGCCGGACCAGATCGTCGAAGAACAGCCTCGGATAGCCGGGACGAAACCGCGCATAAAAGGCACCTGTCCCCGCGAACAGCCCATCACTCGACACGCCGTTCACCCTATCCACACGATTGGTGGTTCTGACAGCACTCAGCGACCAAGTGGGCACGAAAGGGACAACGGGCTAGTCGGCGCAGTGAGCGCCGACTTTGGTTGCGGCTCATCAACTGCGGGGGCATTCCTGGCCTGCCCCCGCAGTTCCGTCAGGTCATTTTCTGGGCTTGCCAGCAGGGTTCGGCCTGCTCAGGCGTCCGTCGCGCGCTGGGCAGCTCTGGCGGTCGCGGCGGTGTGCTCGGCGGCGGTCATGCCCAGGTTCGGGTAGCGCTGGTTGAGGTCGTGCTGGTCGTCAGCCCACTGTTGGTAGTCCCGCCGGACGGTGGGCTCGTCGGAGTCGACAATGCCGGCGATGTCGGCCCAGGTGACCCCGGCCAGCAGTGCGTGGTGGACGTTCGCGGGATGGCGCACGGTGCGCGCGATGCTCTCCGCCAGCGCCAGCAGCTCGATGTGCTCGGCCACGGTGAGCGGAGGCCGGTCATCGGCTCCATGCCGGGCGGGATCGTAGGTCCCCCGGGCCACCAGCTCAACCCGGGCGCGAGCCGACGCGTCCTTGGCGGCCAACTCGTTGTAGCGCTCCAGTTGCCGGCTGACGGGCATGTCGTAGCGAGCGTCGCGCCAGGTCGTGAGGTTCTCAGGCATGGTCATGATGACTTCTTCGGGGCGGTTGGGGGGTTGGCTTCGGGTGGTATCGGCAGATCTTGGAAGGCTTCGACGGTGAGCTGCCGCGGGTCCATGGCAGAAGTTTAGGCCGCCTCGCCAACCTTTGTTCGTCCGTGCCGGGTGCCGGTCGGCCTGGCGAGCGGGCTTGGCCCCCGGCTGCTGGCCGCCGCCCTCCGTCGCCGCCCTCCGTCACCGCCGCGCCGCGCCGCGCCGCGCCGCGCACCGCACCGCGCGGTACGGCTCGGCGAACGCTCTGAGCCGGTCGGTGAACCCCCTCGGCTCATCCGACGGCCCGATGCCCGTGAGTGGCCCCTACCCCAGGTCGGGGTGGGGGATGTAGCGGTCGGGGGCGATCACGGCGAGGGCGGTTTGGTCGGCCATGAAGGTGTCCATGTCGCTGATCCTCCACCCGGCCTCGATCAGCGTCGGTACGAGCAGGTGCACTCCTGGCACCGCGATCCGGGCCACGCTCGGCGTCAGGTCGGCACCGGTCGCTCGGCCGACCGCGGCGAGCGCGCCGAGCACCGCCTGCGCGCAGTCCCGCGGCGTCGCACCGCCGGCCGGGCCGATCAGGACCTCGCCGTCCGTCACCCGAGTGAAGGCGTATCCCTGGTCGGTCGCGTACGGCGTGACGCCGGGCACGGAGGCGTACCAGGCGAGAGTGTCCGGCCGGGCTCCGCCCGCGGCGCGGGCGTCGAGCTGCGCGACGTCTTCTGGCCGTGCTTCCCGGACCGGCGGGGCGGGCAGCCCCGCGGCCGGGCCGGTCAGGTAGAGCAGCGGGCACCAGGGGCGCAGCCCGTACCGGATGTACAGGCTCATCGCACGAGGGTCGGACGAGGCGAACGTGACCTTCGGCCCGTCCCCGGTCAGCAACTCAGCCAGAACGGTGCGGCCCACTCCGGAGGACTGGTGCTCAGGCAGCACGAACAGGTCGCCCAGATGGGTGATGGCGCCTCGGCGCAGCGTGCCACCGAAGCCTCGAGCCTGGCCGTCCGTCGATGGGGCGACGAGCAGCGTGCCGAAGGTGCGCTCGGCGTCGAGAAAGTCGCGGGTCGCCGGCCAGCCCTTCAGGAGTCCGAAGCGCTTGGCGACCGCCCGCACGGCGGGCATGTCATCCTCGGCCGCGGCCCGCACGATGGATTCCGCCACTTCCCCCCGCCTCACACCGTTTGCGTCGTCGGCTCATCCTAGGGTCTCCTGGCTGGGCGAGCCGCCGGACCGCACGTCGTCGGAGACCGGCGACAGCGGCCTACGACATTCCGGATCTCATGCCCTGCGGTGTTCTGTCAGCGTCGTTGTCGGTCATCGGCGGTACGTGGCGCGTTTCCAGTGAAAGTCCGGTGTACTTCCCGGCGAAGGCGAGGATGTCGGTGGCCAAGGCGCGTTCCTTGCTCGCGCACGACCCGGCGTGGGCGCTGTCGGGTTCGCGGCGCATCAGAACGGGGCGCTCGCTGCTGCTGGCGTGCTGGAGGGCCGCGCACATCTTGGTGACGTGGGCCTCACCGGTCTGCAGGTCTGTGACCGCGCCGGCGAGCAGGAATGCGGGGTAGGCGGTTCCTGGAGTGACGTGGTGGTAGGGGGAGTAGGCGAGCAGCCACTGGAGTTGCTCCGGCTGTGCGGCGGTGCCGAATTCGTCGGTCCAGGTGCCCCCAAGGCCGAAGCGCTCGTAGCGCACCATGTCGCACAGTGGGCCGTCGGCGATGACCGCGGCGTACAGATCCGGGCGCCGCATGGCGGCGGCGGTGACCAGCAGTCCACCACCTGACATCCCATAGATCGCCAGTTGGCCGGGTGTGGTGTGGCCGGTGCGGACGAGCCAGCTCGCGGCGTCGTTGAAGTCGCTGATCGTCTGCTGCTTGTGCGGCCCGCGACCGGCGTCATGCCACTGTTGACCTTCTTCGCCGCCGCCGCGCACGCAGGCGGCCGCGTAGATTCCGCCGGCGTGGACCCATGCGGCCGCCATCGGCGAGTACAGCGGACGCATCGTCAGGCCGAAGCTGCCGTAGCCGTAGAGGAGAGTAGGGCGGGGACCGTCGAACTCCTCAGACGGCGTGAACAGGAAGAGCGTGATCTCGGTGCCGTCGCCGGCCGGATAACGAACGGTGCGGCTGCTGATGGTCGAGTCAGGCTTGCTCGCTGTACTGGTGGCTTCGGGTTCCACCGTCCCCATGGCGGCGTGGTAGCGGTAGACGGTCGCAGGCGTGGCGGCGTCGCAGTAGCTGAACCACAGGTGACGTCCGTGAGGGGCCTCGGTCTGCAGGGACGTCGCCACACCTACCCCGGGCAGGGGCACGGTGGTGAGTGGTCGGCCACTGGCCAGATCGTGCGCCGTCAACGTGGAGACGCCGTGGCGGGCGCGCGCTACCAGCAGCAGAGGTTGCGGCAGCGTGGGATCGTCCAGGATCAGACAGTCGTCCAAGGGGGCCTGGGTGTCTTCGGGTACCAGTGTGCGCCATGCTGACGGGTCGACGGCGTGCCTGGGCGCCGTGCAGACGCGGCCACATGGAGCCTGGTAGTCGGTGACCAGTAGCAGGCTGTCGTCAGGCAGGAAACGCGGCAGGACGTGGGCACGGATGGAGCGTCCGTCCACCGTCTTGACGAAGCGAGGAGCCTGCGGGTCGGTCAGCTCGGCGATCCACACGTCATTGTGGGGAGCGGGCCCGTCCGCCACCGTCATCGCGAGGTGGCGGCCATCGGCGCTGATGGTGAGCCCGTAGTAGCAGTCGGGGGCGTCGGCGCCGCCGAACACCACGGGGTCGGTCTCGGGCGGGGACCCGATCCGATGCAGCCGAACGCGCCGGTGCAACCGCTGGTCGCCTGGCGCCAGTTCCTCGTCGGGGACCCGGCTGACGTAGTAGAAGGCGTCTCCGCCCGGCAGCCAGGCGAGCGAGGTGTTGCGTGCGCGCGGCAGGGGGCCGTCCGTCACCTCGCCGGTACGGACATCCAGCACCACGATGTCACTGGCAGGCTGCTCGGCGACCTCCATCTGAACCGCCACCCGCTCGCCCTCACGCGACGGCCACCAGGCGTGCAGCCGCGTTTGGCGGGACGGATCCGTCGCCACCGGATCCACCAGCACGCGCCTGTCCCTCGTGCCGTCGACCACGACCAGGCGGCGTTGTTCATCGTCACGCAGCTGCTCGGTGATGAACATGAGCGATCCACGCACCAGCGGTGGATCGGAGACCCCGAAGGTGGACAACCTCTCCAGCATAAACCTCCATTTCTCGGTTTCGGGCCATTCGGCGCGATGTGCAATGAACAACTCATCCTGCTGTGCCGCCCAGGCCCGCACATGTGCGTCATCACTGACTTCCAGCCAGCGATAGGGGTCGGAAATCGAAAAACCGCATAGATTTTCTACCGTGCCATTGCGCTGAGCGTTGGGATAAATTGGTCGCGCCATGGAGAAAGCCCTCCTCGAGGACCGTCGTCGAACTTGTCATTATGTGAGTGCTGCGGCCGGAATCCGGCCGCAGCACCCGACTATCACTCAGCCCCGCTCACCGAGCAGGATGGCTTCATACCAGCGGCGCACGCTCGTACGCGGAGCCGGCCTGTAGACCTCTCCTGGCAGGTATCCGAACATGACTACCCCCTCGAGCTAGTCGGGTGGATTTTTCCTTCAATGCGACATTATGCCCCCTCCTTTCGCCGCTCACCTATGGGCGGCACAAATTCCCTCCTTTCGATATCTTGCCGAGCTCGCTCTAGACTTATGTGTTTATTTGTTCTATATTCGTGGCGTTGATAGGCATTGGGCTGATGAGGCTGCTGTTAACGAGGGTGGCGCCAGCTCGATGCGCTGATGCGCGTGGCCCCGGACGGCGCGGGAGCAGCGAAGAGTCGTTCCAGACCGGCAGGCCCACCAGGCTCCATGGTCGACATGACGCCGCCGCCACCATCGCGCCCGGCTACACCGGCGACAAGCACGGGAGTATTAGCCGCGATCGGCCGGAGAGTGGCCAACTCGCCGCCGGGTCGCCCCGTGGCCGCTGCGGGCGGCGTCGGCTGGGCTGGGCGCGGATGTGCCCCTCACCTGCAACCACTCCCGGACGCGGTGCGAAGATTGGAGGAGGGGGAGGAGTCATGTACCGGGCGGACCAGCGACTGGACGAGATACTCGATGCGCTGGACACGAACCTGCCCGCCGTGCGCTACCGGATTCGGCGCTTCCCCGAGGGAACCGGGTTCCTGCTCCTTATCAGCCCGGACGCCACACGCTCGACCTTGTTCGCGCAGGACGGCAGGTGGTTCTGCCTCACCGAAACGTCGGCCGGGGCGGCTTTCGGCCGCGATGTGGGCCGTGTGGGAGATCCACCGGATCGGATTGTCGGCCGCGTCGCCAGGCCCGCACGCCCCAGACGGCCGGCGTCTGGTCCTGTGAGGGTGGCGCGGGCGTTCGGTGTTGGTTTGTCCGCGGGTTTGGGGGCAGGAGTTCTCGCCGCTCTTGTCATGGCCATTGCCGTTCTGGGCAACGGATACGGGTATGGCTCTGACACCGTTCAAGGGGCTATCAATGTGCTGGCCGCCGTCATAGGCGTCGGCGTGGGGATCTGGCTGGCCCTACGCTCGTGGCGTTCCGGGCGCGGCCTGGCAGGTAGGGGAGCGCATGAGCACGCCCAAGATTCCTGAGAGTATTGCGGGTCCTTCGAGGTTCATCGACGATCGCATCGGGGCGGCCAACTTCCTCAAACGGAACATGAGGAAGATCTTTCCTGACCACTGGTCGTTCCTGCTGGGCGAGGTCGCGCTGTACTCGTTCATCCTCCTGCTGCTGACCGGTACGTTCCTGACGTTCTGGTTCAAGCCGAGCATGGCCGAGATCGCCTACGACGGCTCCTACGCGCCGCTCAGGGGCGTCATGATGTCCCAGGCGTACGCGTCGTCGCTGGACATCAGCTTCGACGTCCGCGGCGGTCTGCTGATCAGGCAGATGCACCACTGGGCGGCCCTGCTGTTCGTGGCGGGCATGATGGTGCACATGCTCCGGGTGTTCTTCACCGGTGCCTACCGCAAGCCGCGCGAGCTCAACTGGATCATCGGTGTCCTGCTGCTGACGCTGGCGCTGGCCGAGGGCCTGACCGGGTACTCCCTGCCCGACGACCTGCTGTCCGGCGCGGGTCTGCGGATCACCGAGGGTGTCATGATCTCGTTGCCGCTGGTCGGTACCTACATCACCTTCTTCCTGTTCGGCGGGGAGTATCCGAGTGAGGATGTCATCTCCCGGTTCTATTCGCTGCACATCCTGCTCATCCCGGGCATCCTGCTGGCGTTGATCTCGGCCCACTTGGTGCTGATGTGGGTGCAGAAGCACACGCAGATGCCGGGTAAAGGGCGGACCAACCGGAATGTGGTGGGCGCGCCGTTCTATCCGGCGTTCATGGCCAAGGCGGGCGCGTTCACGCTGTTCACGTTCGCGGTGGTCGCCGGGCTTGCGACGTTCGCTCAGATCAACCCGATCTGGTTGTTCGGCCCGTACACACCGGCCGACGTTTCGGCGGGGTCGCAGCCCGACTTCTACATGGGCTTCCTCGAGGGCGCGCTGCGGATCATGCCGTCGTGGGAGATCAACCTGTTCGGCACGTCCCACGCTGGGACGTTGCCGTTGAGCGTGATCATCCCGGCGCTGGTGCCGATGGGCATCATCATGACGGGCCTGGCGTTGTATCCGTTCCTGGAGCGCTGGGTCACGGGCGATCGCCGCGAGCACCACGTGGCCGACCGTCCGCGCAACAACCCGCACCGCACCGCGATCGGCATGTCGGCCATCGCGTTCTACGGTGTGCTGTGGCTGCTGGGCGCCAACGACGAGATCTCGGCGAACTTCCACATCAGCCTCAACGTGACGACGTACGCGGGTCGCGTGCTGATCTTCCTCGCGCCGGCGCTCGCGTACGTGATCACCTACCGGATGTGCCTGGGGTTGCAGCGGTCCGACTCCGCGATGGTCTCGCACGGTGTGGAGTCCGGTGTGATCAAGCGGCTGCCGCACGGCGAGTTCATCGAGGTGCACGCGCCGGCGTCGGAGGACGTCGAGGCGCACATGCGGGGCAAGGAGCCGGTGCTGATGCTGCCGGTCTCCGAAGACCGCGCGGGTATCCCGCCCAAGGGGATGCGCGGCCCGCTGGGCAGGCTGCGCGCCCGTATGTCCAAGGCGTACGGCGGGGAGAAGGTCCCTCTCGAGGAGGGCCGCGGACACGAGGAGGAGCACGCCGCGATCGGCAAAGGTCAGCACGGCACGACATCGTCCGACGAGGCGCCGGGTGATGACCGCGCAACGAGGTGACGGCAGGGCTATCAGCGCGGCATCCCTTCGCTGAGACGAGCCGACCGGCCGTTCCGGATCCTGGGGCCACGAGCCGCCGGTCCGGGGACGCCGGGCGGCATGATCGAGAGGGGCAGGACAACATCGCCTCGACGTCAGCCAGCCATGCCTGGCTGTCCCGGCCCGGGCTTCGTACCGTCCGTTTTGATGGCACAAGTCTCGGTACCCGACGGCGAGGGGCGCATATGGGGTTCTGGGCACGGTTCAAGACGGCCAAAAACACCAGCAACGGGGACGTCCCTGCCCCACCACCAGACGTCCCACATACCGACCCCCGCATGGCAACCGACCTCGGCGACGCGCTGACGGCCTACTGGCGTAACGGACGCTGGTGGGGCAGTGACGACTTCATCCGGTGGCTGATCAACCACGGCCACCTTTCCGAGGCCGCGTTCGCGCTGGATCAGGTCATGCAGGTGCCGCGACTCAACAAGGAGACGCGAGCGACACTGCGTCGACTGGAAAGGAAGCTGGAGGAACGACTGCGCGAGAAGCCGATGCTCACACCGCCGGTCAGCCGATCGGCCGGACCGCTTGAGGAGCCTGGCAGGGACGGCTGAGAATCCGCGATCGCGTGCCCTCGTTCGGCCCAGGACCTGCGTAAACGCCCTTCAACGGAGCATCGAGGGCACCGCACGGGGGAGTGGGCACGACCTCGGAGAGTCACCACAGCTTGTCAATCTCCCCCGGGTAAAGCTCGATGCGAGAGTGGTGGAACGAAAGCCGGTTCTCCTTGCTCTCGACCGAGAAGAAGTCGGCCATGGTGACCTTGTCGAAGCCGGGTCGGTCGCTCGGGAAGGGCGTTTCGGGGGTCCCTCCGATCAGGACCGTGCCGGGCAACGGCTGCCAGCCCGCGCTCTCGTAGAACCTCTGGAGTGGCCGGTCGCAGGTGAACAACCCGATGTCGAAGCCGGCTTCGGCCATCGCCGCATGCGCGGCCGCCACCAGGTGACGGCCGTGCCCCCGTCCGCGTACGGCCTTGCGGGCGACCACGGTGCTCAACCCGGCCGCCTGGTAGCGCCGGTCGGCATGGGTGATCTCTTTGGACAGGATGTCCAGGGCTGCCAGGACGGTCCCATCGTCCACGAGCAACATCGACATCGGGAGCAGGGCCGGGTCATGGTTGAACCGGCCGTTGCCGGGCGTTGGGGATGGCCATGCTTCCTGCTGGAGGTCCCGGACCTGGAGCAGCAGCTCCGCAGGGGTGGCCGCTTCGGGGAACGACAGGATGTGCATGGCTCCGAGTGTGCCGAGCAGGGGGCATTCCCGGCAAAGGGGTTTCGGTTCCCTCTCCGGCGGACAGGAGGCCGACCTGTTGCGTGCATCGAAACTCGGTGCCTACCCCTCCCGCCGCATCCGAAGATCGTCACCCTGCGGGTGCCGATCGAGACGCGTTCCCCGACCCGTTCGCCGAAGGGGCGAAACGCTCACGTCGGACGACGCGCTTCGGTGGGCTCGCGACGTCGGTCAGGGGTGATGGTGGTCGTGGGGGCGATCGAGCAGGATGTCGGCGGCGCGGTCGATGACTTCGGCGCGGCTCCGGTCGCCGTGGTCGGCGGCGAGGAAGTGGTTGCCGATGCGCATGCAGAAGGCGAGCAGGCTGCGGGCCTCGATCTCGTCGGGGTCGGTGCAGAAGGTGGCGATGAGCTCGCGCAGCAGGTCCATGCGTCGGTTGTCGACTCGGCGCAGACGTGCGGCGACCTGCGCGTCGCGGCGCGCCCAGTCCCGCACGGCGAGGTCGATGGGCAGCAGGCGGTCGCTGGAGAGGGTGAGCTGTCCGGCCAGCCGGATCTTTGACCGGGCGTCGCCGCCCGCGCGGTCGATGTGGTCGAGCACCTCGTCGACGCTTTCGCGTTCCCAGGTGTCCAGCATCGCTTCCAGCAGCGCGTCGCGGTCGGCGAAGTACCCGTAGAACCCGCCCTTGGTAACGCCGAGCGCCTTGGCCAGCGACTCGATCCGCACCGCGTCCACGCCGCCGGTGGCCAGGGCCCGCAGCCCCTCCTCGATCCACTCGCCGCGTGGTGTGCGCGCCCTGCCCATGATGTGCCCCTTCTCGGACTTCCGCCGTTTATACGGCATCGTATGGTTCGTATACACCAAGAAGAGCATCTCGATCTTCACGAAGCGTTCGCCGACAGCGCCTTGATCAAATGGCGTCAACAGTTCGGCATCGACGCCTACCGCGCGTTGTCGCGATCCTGCTTCCCGCTCGAGCTGCCCGTGCGACGGTGACGCGGGCCTGGGGCGTACGCCGCGCAGCGGGACCTGGCCGCGCTCACTGCGGAAGCGGCGCGGCCCGGTGCCGAACAGAGACGCAGGTCACACTCGGTGGCTGTTACATCTTTCGCATCGCATCCGAGACCTCGCTCACGCTGCGATGAACACCGGTGGCGCCATAGCCGCGGCTGGCTTCACCCCCGAAGAGCCCCGAACAAACTCAAGGGAGGTCATTCATGACGAAGAGCGTCGCCGGCGAACGCGCCGACCTGGAGCTGCCGGTCGAGCGGGGCTGCCCGTTCGCCCCGCCTACCGCCTACGAACGGCTGCGCGAGCAGGCGCCGATCAACAAGGTCCGCCTGGCCAGCGG